>JANWXJ010000197.1 GCA_025055335.1 Acetobacteraceae bacterium | reverse complement strand
CGCGCGGGGGGGGCGGCTCCGGCGCGGGCGGCCGCAGCACGACCGTCGCCTCTTCCACCGCCCGGGCGGGCGCGGCGGGAGGCGGGGGCGGCGGCGGGGGTGCGGCGGCGTGGCTCGTCGTCAGGTCCGGCCAGAACAGCGCGACATCCACGCCCGCGCCCGGCAGGCGGAAGCGCAGCGGCCCGGCCTCCAGCACGTCCACCACCGCCGGCCCGACGGCCAGCACCACCTCTCCCCCCTCGACCGACACGCGGTCGGGCGAAAGCAGCGCCGCCCCCACCTGCCAGCCGTCGGGCCCGAGCACGCCGCGCTGCCAGCCCTCGCGCTGGATGGCGAAGCGCGCATCGGCCGGCGGCGCGGCGAGCCCGGCGATGCGGATCAGCGCGTGGCCGCCCGCGGGATGGGCCGGGTCCTCCTCGACACGGATGCGGATACTCATGCGCCCGGCCCCTCGAGCGCGCGCAGCACCTCCCCGAGGCGCGCGTTCGCCGCCCAGTCCACATCGCCCGACCCGGCCGCCGCGTTGGCGGCGACAAGCGCGGAGAAGGCGGTGATCCAGTCCACATGCAGCGTCTTGTCGTAGGGCGCGGGCTCGGGGCCGAGCGGCGGCAGCCCCTCGACCGGCGGGCGGGGCGCGAAGACGGGGTGCTGGTCGCGCCCTGCGCGCACCCGCGCCTCGGGCGGCAGTTGATCCTGACCGAGGGCGGCGACGAAGCCGTTGATCAGCGTCTCGGCGATCAGCACCGGCCGCGCCGCGCCGTCCGAGAGCTTGCGCCGATACAGCGCCAGCGCGCGCAGCCGCTCGGCGAGCTGCTCGGCAAGGCCGAGCCGGCGCGCCCCTTGCGCGAGTTCGTCCACCAGCACCGCCGCCGCCTCGGGCTTGAGGCCGATCAGCGCCTCGGCGTTCGGGGCGAGCAGGTCGTCCGTCATGTCGGCGATCCACTCGGCGATCGCGGCCTCGGCGAAGCGCGCCTCGGCATCGCGCGGCCGCGACGCCGCACCGCCCGAGGGCGCGACGAGCTCCCCAAGCTCGGCGAGATACTCGGCTTCCTCCGGCCGCGCGCCGATCGGGGCGGCGTCCTCCGGTTCGGTCTGCAGCCGCCACCACAGCCCAGAGAGCGCCTCGGGCGGGATGGTGAGCGCCTTGAGCAGCCGCCCGAAGTTCTGCCGCGCCGCCACCGAGACGAGCTGCTTCGCCACCGCGCGCGCCGCCGCCCGGCGCTTCTCGGCCTCGGCCGCGGCGTCCCCGGAATGCCAGAAGGGCGCCAGACGCCGCCGGATCGCCGCCCGCAGCTCGGCAAGCCGCGCCTGCACCTGCGCCCGCTTCACCTCCGGATCGCACACCGCGGCGAGTTTTCGCGCCAGATGGGTGATGCCGCCGTCGTTCAGCGAAAGTGCCGCGTCCCACGCGGCCTCGGGATCGGCGAAGTGGCGGCGCACGTCCTCGTTGGCCAGGAACTCGGCGCGCAGCCGGCCGATGCGCGCGGCCTCCGAGGGGCGGATGCCGGTCTCCAGCCCCGTCTCGTCGGTGTCGAGGATGTGCTTGGCCGCGACATTCGGGTTGCGCAGCCAGAGCGTGTTGTTGAACGGCCGCCCGGGCGTCCACTCCCGCGGCCAGGAATGCTCCTTGCCGAAGAAGTCGAGCAGCGAGGCGTTCAGCCGGATCGTCCAGCGGCTGCCCGTGCCCTCGCTCTGCCCGCGCTTCTCCTCGAACTCGGTGTCGAACTTCGTCAGCACCAGGAACAGGGCGTTGCGCTGCTGGGCGCGGGCCTCGGGCGTCGAGCCCATCGAGCTGTCGATCCAGGCCTTCACCATGCGCGGCAGGGTGCGCACCTCCTGGTTGGAGGGCCCGATGCAGAGCAGCATGGCGGTCGCCTCCTGCTCGGCCACCGTGCGCTGCCAGAGATAGGCCACCTTGCCGCGCAGATAGAGCCCGGGGAACCGCCCCGGCTCGGCGAGGAAGCGCGAGGGGTCGGACAGCCGCTCGCGCGAGCGCGCGCCCGGGAAGTCGAGCAGGTCCGTCACCTCGAGGAAGGGCCAGGGCCGCTCCTCGAGCGGGATGGTGAGTTCGGCCACAAGCGCCGCCAGCACCGGCCGCGGCAGGCTGATGCGCCGCCCGGCGCGCGTCGCCACCAGCACCTCTCCGGCGGCCTCGGGCGCCGAGAGGCCGGAGAGGGTGCGGACGTCGATGATGCTCGCCTCGCGCGGCACCAGCGCCTCCGTGCCGCAGAACGCCTCGTCGG
Source organism: Acetobacteraceae bacterium (assembly GCA_025055335.1). GTDB lineage: Bacteria > Pseudomonadota > Alphaproteobacteria > Acetobacterales > Acetobacteraceae > JANWXJ01. The sequence continues at coordinate 4,100 of JANWXJ010000197.1, read as the reverse complement.
GGTCCCCGAGGGCGGAGAGCGACGAGAGAAGCCGCCGCGCCGCCTGGGTGAAGGCTCCCTCCCCGTTCCACAGCGGCGCGTAGAGCTCGGCGCGGTCGGAGGGCGAGAGGGCGGGGGCGAGCGCCGTCGCCTGCGGCCAGAACCCGGCACCGAGCGCGGCCACCAGCGGATGGCCGCGGAACTCGGTTTCCACGTATTCGCGGAGCTCCTCCGCCTCGTCGGCGTCGAAGCGGTCGCGCGCCGCGCCGGCGCGGGCGGCCATGCGAGAGAGGTGCTCGGCCACCGCCTCGGGCGCCGGCAGCGGCACCTCCGCCGGGTCGAAATCCTCGAGGAAGGTGTTGGCGAGGATACGGATCACATCGGCCTGCGACAGCAGCCGAAGCGGCACAGGCGCGCCCTCGGGCGCCGCCGCCGGGCGCAGCGTGAAGCGGGTGATCAGCCCCGTCGCCTCCTGCCCGCCCTCGGGGTTGATGTCCTTCACGAAATCGAGCCGCGTCTGCCCGAAGCGGGCGAGCACGGGTTCGGTGCCGCGGCGGGCGAGCGCCGAGATCAGGTAGGACTTGCCCGACTGCGAGGGGCCGAACACCGCCACCGCCATCGGCCGTTCGGCCGCCTGGGTCAGCCGCCGCGCGCGGCGGGCGAAGCGGCGGAGGTCGCGCGCCATCGGTTCGGCCTCGGCGCGCAGCATCGGCCGCGCCGCCTCCACCCATGCGAGGGCCTCCCGCGTCGCCGCCTCGGTGGCGCGGGCGGCCTGCGCCAGCGCCGTGTCCGTCCCGCCGCTCATGCGAGGCCTATCCTGCCGGTGTCTCGCCAGTAGCCGGCCTCGGTCTTCATCGTCTGCAGCCGGAGTTCGACGTCGCTCGTCCGCAGCTGCGCGCCCGCAGCGTCCAGGATCTCCTCGATGCGGAACTCCTCCCGCCGCGCCTCGGCGTCCGCGGCTTCCGGGTCGGCCTCGGCGCGCACGATCTTGAGCCGCAGGGGCAGCGCGAGCTTCGGCACCGTGTCGGGGTTGGCGAACTCCACCGCATAGAGCGGCGTGGCCGGCCAGCGTTCCACCGGCAGCTGCCGGAAGCCGAGGAAGCAGGGCGCGGCGAAGGAGAGGGTGAAGGACGCCTCGCCCGGCTTCTCGAGATCCACCCCGGCAAGCAGCACCTCCGCATCCCGGATCTGGCCGGAGATGTCCATCCGCCCGATGATCCTCGCGGTCGAGCGCATCGCGAGGAGCGAGGAGCGCATCAGGAAGTTCTCGAGGCGCCCTTCCGCCAGCGCCGCCAGCATGGCGCCGACGGCGGCGGTGGTCTTCGGGTCCTCGATGCGCGCCTGGGCGTCGCGGAACGGATACCAGCCCCCGACCGGATAGCGGTGCATCGGGATGATGCGGTGCGCCGGCACCGGCAGCTTCGCGAGCACGAGGTCCTGCACCGCCCGCAGCCGCGAGGGCCGGCCCGACAGCAGCAGCACGTCGCAGTCGTAGTGCCACACCACCTCGCAGAGGTCGGCGAGGATGGGGCCGAGGGTCGCCGTCACCACCGCGTCCACCCGCGCGGCATCCGCGGCCACCACCACGTCGGCCACGCGGAAGCCCGCCGCGCCGGCCCGCGCCGCCGCCTGCTCGACGTGCCGGATGGCGTTCGGGTTCGCCGGCTGCGGCTCGTTCGCCAGGATGGCGAACACCGGCCGGCGGATCAGCTCGCCCTTCTCCGCGGCCGACGCCTTCTCGTAGGCGTGCAGGATGGCCAGCGCGCAGGGCTCGAGCACCTGCTGCACGAACTGCCGCTTGAGGTGCCGCTCGATCTCGCTCTCGCCGCCGCGGTCGCCACCCAGCAGCTGCTTGAGGAACGCCTCCGCATCCGCACAGCCCGAGGCGCGCAGCGCCGCCGCGAAGCCGGGCAGCACCGCATGCGCGATCAGCCCTTCCAGCACCTCGTCGCCCGCGATCTTGAAGCCGTCGCGGAACTCCTGGCGGGGGATGATGGCGCTGCGGCTCTCCACCATCCAGGTCGTGATCATCAAATCCGTCGTGCCGCCGCCGATGTCGAGCGAGGCGACGCGCAGCGAATGCCCCTCTCCCGCGCCCGGCCGCGGGCGCCCGACCAGCTCGAACAGCCCGGCCGCGTCGCCGGCCAGCCGCTGCACCGTCTCGGTGTACAGCCACACGACCTGCGTCGCCGTCGCCTCGTCGAGGTTCAGCACCACCCGCGGCTCGGCGGGCGGCAGCGGGGTGCCCGGGATGGCGCCGGCCGCCGACCAGCCGAGCAGGTCCCACGCCAGCTTCACCGCCCCTTCCGCCCGTTCCCGCAGGATCCGCTGCTCGGCGAGCGGCATCGAGGGCGGCAGCGTCAGGATCACGCGCCTGAGGCGCCGCGGCACGTCGGCGAAGCGCCGCGCGGCGCGCGAGGCCGGGGAGTTGATCTGGCTCGCCGCCTGGATCAGCAGCTCCGCCAGCATGAAGGTGAACAGCGAGGAGCGCGAGAAGCGCGCCCGCACCGCGGGCTCGCCGCGCCGCGCGCCGCGCAGCACCTCGCCCGTCTCGGTCACGAAGGCCATGAAGGGGCCGGAGACGGGCGGCTCCGTCGTCACCCCGTCGCTCGCGAGGCCGTTGAACCGCCAGCCCTGCAGGTTGGGCCGGCGGTCCCAGAGATACCGCTTCGGGCTCGAGAGGCCCGTCGCCCCCTCGTTGCCGCGCGTCGCCGCCGCAAGCCGCAGCGCCTCCGGCCCGACGCGCACCGGGCTGCCCCAGCGGAAGGCGTTCGGCCGCCCGGAGCGGCGCGACACCGCATCCCGCCCAAAGGAGGCCTGGGCGAACTCGACGCGGCTGTCGAAGGGGCGGCTGTGCACGAGCTCGGGACGCGACAGGTCGCGCAGCGCAAGCGGCACGGCGTTGTTCAGCGACGGCCCCTCGCCCCCCGGATTCTCCTCCACCAAGAGCCCGCAGGTGCGCGAGTTGCCGATGTCGAGCACGAGATCCACCGGGATCGGCGGCGCCCCGCGCCCCTCCCCCACCACATCCAGCAACCTGACGCGCGGCACGAGCCCCGCCCCGTGGATCAGCCGCAGGAAGGCGAGGTAGCGCGCCCAGTGCTCGCAGGCATGGGGCAGCTCCTCGGGCCGCACCGGCCGCCCGCGCGCCTCCGCCTTGGCGGAAAGCAACGCGTCCTCGAGCCACTCCCCGATCCACGGCTCGTTGACGAACCAGGCGTTGTCGCGCGGGTCGGCGGCCAGCGCGAACTCCTGCGCGCGGGCGGAATCCTCGGGCGACGGTGCGAGATAGGCGCGCCCCTCCTCGCGCGGCAGCAGCGCCGTGTCGAAGGCGATGGTCAGGCGGTGCGACGCCCCCTCCCGCGCGCCTTCCGGCGCCGGCGCCAGATGCGCGCGCACCCAGTTCGTCGGGCCGCGATCGAGCTCGACCCGCCCGTCCGCCGCGCGCCCCTTCACGCGGAACACCGGCAGCGGCACCCAGCGGCGCAGGAACGGCTCCAGCGCCTGCGCGCGGCCGATCGCGTAGGTCTCGCTCTCGGGCGGGGTCTGCCGCGTCACCGGGTCGGACAGCGCGCCCTCCGCGTCCGGCTCCAGCACCCGCAGCACGACGGGGGATTTCCCGGACTCTATCGCCGTCTCGGGCAGCAACTCCTCCCAGAACACGGAGGGCTGCCGGGGCAGCGTCTCGATCGCGAGATCCACGTCGAGGAACTGGATCCCCGAGCGCGGAACCAGCGTGACGAGCCCGCCCGGATGCAGCCGATCGCTCATGCCTCTCCCCTGGCCGACCCGCTCATTCTGGGCATCCGAGGCGATAGCGCCAAATGGTGCCGGGATAGGGGCCGATCACCACCACCTCCACCGTGTTGTCGCCGCCCGGCTGGTGGTCGAACACGAGGCGCCCGCGCCCCGAGACCATGCCGGGCGTCGATTCGATCAGCTGCCCGCGCCGGTACACCTCGATGCGGTCGGGCACCCGGGCGGTGTCGTAGTCGAGGATCACCCGCCCCCGCCGGTCGCCGAGGTAGTGGCGCGTGCGCGTCACCCCCGCCCCGCCCGAGCGCGTTTCCTCGTCGCAGGGCTGCGTGCCGGGCGGCGGGCCGGGCGCAGGGCGCGGCGCC
>JANWXJ010000180.1 GCA_025055335.1 Acetobacteraceae bacterium | reverse complement strand
AGCCGGTCCAGCATGCGCAGCAGCGCGGGCCATTCCATCACGCCGTAGGGGCGGCGCGTCTGCGGCTGGTACTGCAGCCAGGTGGCCTGGACGACCTCCTCCGGAACCCGGTTCAGCGGCGTGTTGCACGCCATCGCGGCGAGCTGCGCCTTGCAGGAGAGCTCCATCCGGTGCATCCAGTTGAAGGCTTCCGCCACGGTGCGCCCGGCCGTCAGCAGCCCGTGGTTGCGCAGCACCATGCAGTTGGAATCCCCGAGGTCGGCGACCAGCTTCTCCCGCATCGCCACATCCAGCACCACGCCCGCATAGTCGTGGTAGGCCACCTTGGCGAAGCGCATCGCCGTCTGCGTCAGCGGCAGCAGGCCGCAGGCAAGGGAGGAGACCGCCATCCCCGCCCAGGTGTGGGTGTGGATGATGGCGTGCAGATCCTCCCGCGCCATGTGGATGGCGGAATGCAGCACGAAGCCCGCGCGGTTGATGCCGTAGTCGAAGTCCCCGTAGGAGGGCTTGGCCAGGATGTTGCCCTCATGGTCGATCTTGATGAGGGAGGAGGCGGTGATCTCCTCGTACATCATGCCGTAGGGGTTGATGAGGAACGCGTTCGGTTCGCCCGGCACGCGCAGGGAGATGTGGTTCGCCCCCATGTCGGCCATGCCGTAGAGGGCGATCAGCCGGTAGGCGGCGGCAAGGTCCACCCGCGCGCGCCATTCCTCCGGCGTCACGTGCGGGCGCATGGACGAGATGCGAAGCACCTTCTCCGGCGTGTCGAGCATCGGGAACCCTCCTCAAGCCGCGGGGCACCATAGGGCCGCGCGCGGCTTCGGCCAACGCCCCGGCTTGACAGCCGGTGCCGCGTCCAGCACCCGCCGGCGGCATGAGCCGCCCCGTGCATCTGATGTACCTGCCGACGCCGGCGCCCGCCATCCGCGCCTTCCTGGAGCGGCGGCTTCCCCCCGGCTGGCGCCTGCTCGCCCTGGAGCGGGAGGACCAGGCGGAGCGTCTGCGCATGCTCGGCGAGGCCGACGCGCTGATCTCCGGCGGCCGCATCATGACGCAGGCGGAGCTCGACGCCGCGCCGCGGCTTCGCGTCGTGCAGCACCAGGGCGTCGGCTACCACGACCGGATTCCCGTGGCCGGCCTGAAGGCGCGCGGCATCCGCATCGCCATCTGCCCCGCCGGCACCGCCGAGAGCGTCGCGGAACTGACGCTGTTCCTGATGCTCGGCACGCTGCGCCGCTTCGTCCTGGCCGACCGCCTGCTGTGCCAGGGCCGCTTCGAGAACCACGCGCTGCGCGGCGATGCGCGCCTGCTGCACGGGCGCGTCGTCGGGCTCGTCGGCCTCGGCCGCATCGCGCGGCAGGTGATGGAGGTGCTGCGGCCCTTCGGCGTCAGCGGCCTCTATACCGCCCCGCGCAGCCGCCTGCCGGCGGAGGAGGAGGCGCGGCTCGGCTTCCGCTACGCGCCGCTCGATCGGCTGCTGGCGGAGAGCGACGTCGTCAGCCTGCACGTCCCGGCCACCGCCGGGACGGAGAGGCTGATCGACGCCGCCGCCATCGCGCGCATGAAGCCCGGCGCGGTGCTGATCAACACCGCCCGCGGCGCCGTGGTGGACGAGGCGGCGCTGGTCGCGGCGCTCCGCTCCGGCCACCTCTCCGCCGCCGGGCTGGATGTGTACGAGACCGAGCCGACGCCGCCCGGCAACCCGCTTCTCGGCATGCCGAACGTCGTGCACACGCCGCATATCGGCTCGGGCGCGCGGGACACGGTGGAACTCAAGCTCGCCTGGTGCGTCGCCAACATCGAGCGCTTCTTCCGCGACGGCACGCTGGCGGAGGAGGTCGAGCGCTGACTACAGCGTGACGTTGAAGCGCCGCGCGAGCCAGCCCTGGATCCACGCCCGCGCCTCGGGGGCGATGGTGGTGGCGGCGCGGTAGGCGGCCTCGGCGGCGGCGTCGGTCGTCTCGTCGTATTCGCCGATCGCGGCCCCGCGGTTCGCCAGATACTCGGGGTCGCGGAACATCGCGCGGTAGGCGGCGCGGTAGGTCTCGACGATCGGCGCAGCCGTGGTGCGCGGCAGCACGGCGAACTTCTGCGCGGCGAAGCCGGCGGTCAGCATCACCTTCATCGCCTCCCACGCGGGGCCGGAGGGCGCGCTGCCGGTCGCCGCCTGCATGAACTCCGCGAAGTGCGGCAGCTCGGGGAAGTTCGGGTCGCGCACGAAGTTGCCGGCGGCGTCCAGGATTCCCCAGGAGAACAGCGGCACCGCCTGGCCGCGCTGCACGAGCGGGACCACCTGCGTGAGATAGGCGCCGGTGGTCTGGTAGTCGATCGGCGTCTCCCCCCGCTCGAAGGACAGCCGCCCGACGGCGCGGCTGACGATGCCGAACACGATCTGCACCTCGAGCCCGAGCATCTCGAAGGCGAGCGCGGGCACGAGATCGAGCGTGGTCGCGCCCTGGCTGCCGAAGCGGAGATCCCGCGCCGCGCGCAGCCGCGGCAGGTCGGCCGGGCCGCGCACGCCGAGTTCGGGCCGCACATACAAGACGCCGCCGGTCGGGCCGGCGACGAGCGGCGTCCAGGCCGCGTAGTCATAGCGCACGCGCCGGTCACCCAGCAGCAAGGGGAACTGGATCGAGGCGGTGGTTGCGAGGAACATCAGCCCGTCGGGCTGCGCCCGGGCGGCGAACTGGTTCGTGCCCGTCAGGCCGCCCGCGCCGGGGACGTTGCGGATCACGATGGTGGGCTGCCCGCGCATGTGGCGCTGCAGGAAGGGCAGGTGGAACCGCGCCCAGGTGTCGGTGCCGCCGCCCGGGGGGAAGGGGACGATCCACTCGATCGTGCGCCCGGCCATGTCGGCGCCCTGCGCGCGGGCAAGGGCGGGCAGGGCAAGGGCCGTCGCGGCAAGGCCGAGGGTGCGGCGGGCGATGCCGATGGTCATGCGTTCCTCCCTCTGCGGTGCGGTCGGCGCGCAGACTATCCGCTCCGCCCCGTCATGCCACCCCTTTGCGGGCAGGGCGGCGCGTGCCATCTCGGCCCTGTGCGCGTGCCAGCTTTCCGCCTCCGCCGCCTCCGGCTCACCGGGTTCCGCTCCTGGGCCTCGCTCTCGCTCGACCTGCCGGCGCGCATCACGGTGGTGGCGGGGCCGAACGGGGCCGGAAAGACCAACCTGCTCGAGGCGATCAGCCTGCTCGCGCCCGGGCGCGGGCTGCGCGGGGCGAAACCCGCCGATCTCGGCCGCATCGGGCCCGAAGGCCAGAGCGCCTGGGCCATCTCCGCCGACATCGAGGGACCCGAGGGCGAGGCGAGGATCGCGACCGGCACGCCGCCGGGCGGCGACCCCTCGGCGCGGCGGGTGGTGCTGCTGGACGGGGTGGCGCTGCGGGCGCAATCCGAGCTTGCGCGGTTCATGGCCGCGGCCTGGCTGACGCCGCAGATGGACCGATTGTTCGAGGACTCCGCCTCGGACCGCCGCCGCTTCCTCGACCGGCTGGTCTATGCGCTGGAGCCCTCGCACGCGCGCGAGGTGGCGGCGCATGACGCGGCGATGGCCGGGCGCAACCGGCTGCTGGCCGAGGGATGTGGTGATCCGGCGTGGCTTGCCGCGCTCGAGGATTCGATCGCACGCCACGCGGTGGCGGTGGTGGCGGCGCGGCGCGCGCTCGTCGCGCGGCTGAACGCGGCGCTCGAGGCCGGCGTGGTCGGCGGCTTCCCGGCGGCGCGTCTGGTGCTGGATTGCCCGATCGCCGCGGCGCTGGAGGAGGGGCCCGCGCTCGCCGCCGAGGAGGCGCTGCGCGATTCGCTGGCCGCCGACCGCGTGCGCGACGCGGCGTCGGGCGGCGCCGCGCGCGGCGCGCACCGCACCGACTTCCGCATGATCCACGCCGAAAGCCGCCTGCCGGCCGATCTCTGCTCGACCGGCGAGCGCAAGGCGCTGCTCGTGTCCACGCTGCTCGCCCACGCCGCCCTCGTCGGGGCGGCGCGCGGCGCGGCGCCGGTGCTGCTGCTCGACGAGGTGGCGGTGCATCTCGACGCCGGGCGCCGCGCCGCGCTGTTCGCGGCACTCGCCGCCCTGCCCTCGCAGGCGATCCTGACGGGAACGGACCTCGAGCCCTTCGCGCCGCTGCGCGATGTTGCGGCGGCGTTCCTGGCGGGCGGCGGCGGGCTTGCCGCGGCACCCGGCTTCGCGCCTGCCGATGCGCTGGCAAGTGATTGAGCAGGAAGGGCATTTTTCCTCGCAGCGCGGCTTCCTGCGGGGTGCGTTTCCGGCTATCGTATAGGGCCTTCCAGACAGCCCCGAGGACACCCCTTCGCCCATGCGCGAGATGAACGGCTTCCGCCGATGAGCGACCCGCTTCGCGCCGAGCCCGACGCCTACGACAGCGCCTCGATCACCGTGCTGCGCGGCCTGGAAGCCGTGCGCAAGCGGCCGGGCATGTACATCGGCGACACCGACGACGGCTCCGGCCTGCACCACATGGCCTTCGAGATCATCGACAACGCGGTGGACGAGGCGCAGGCCGGCTACGCCACGCGCGTCGAGGTGGTGCTGAACGGCGACGGCTCCGTCACCGTGCTGGACGACGGGCGCGGCATCCCGGTGGACATCCACCCCGAGGAGGGCGTTTCCGCCGCCGAGGTGGTGTTCACGCGGCTGCACGCGGGCGGCAAGTTCAACCAGAACTCCTACAAGGTGTCGGGCGGGCTGCACGGTGTCGGCGCGGCGGTGGTCAACGCGCTGTCGGAGTGGATGGAGGTGCGCATCTGGCGCGGCGGCCTCGAGCATCGCATCCGCTTCGAGCATGGCGAGACGGTGCGGCCGCTGACCGTCGTCGGCCCCTCGGACCACCCGACCGGCACCGAAGTCACCTTCAAGCCCTCGGCCGCCACCTTCAGCCGCACCGAGTTCGAGCTTGCCGTGCTGGAACGCCGGCTGCGGGAACTCGCCTTCCTCAACTCCGGCCTCGACATCACCCTGCGCGACGAGCGGCACGCCCCGCATGTCGAGCACCGCTTCCGCTTCGAGGGCGGTCTCACGGCCTTCGTCGAGTGGCTCGACCGCGGCAAGCAGCCGCTGTTCAGGCCGCCCATCGCGGCGACGGGCCGGGAGCAGAACGGCATCCGCGTCGAGTTCGCGATGTGGTGGACGGACAGCCCGCGCGAGGTGGCGCTGTTCTTCACCAACAACATCCCGCAGCGCGACGGCGGCACGCACCAGGCCGGCTTCCGCGCCGCGCTCACGCGCGTGGTGGCGAGATACGCCGAGGAGCTGGCGAGGAAGGAGAAGGTCGAGCTCGCCGGCGAGGACATGCGCGAGGGGCTGACGGCGGTCGTCTCGGTGAAGGTGCCGGACCCGAAGTTCAGCAGCCAGACGAAGGACAAGCTCGTCTCCTCCGAGGTGCAGCCGGCGGTGCAGACGGCGGTGGCCGACGCGCTGGCCCACTGGTTCGAGACGCATCCGAAGGAGACGCGGCAGATCGTCGAGCAGGTCGTGCTCGCCGCCGCCGCGCGCCAGGCGGCGCAGCTCGCGCGCGAGAAGGTCGGGCGGAAGAACGCGCTCGACATCTCGACGCTGCCCGGCAAGCTCGCCGACTGCCAGGAGAAGGACCCGGCGAAGAGCGAACTCTTCATCGTCGAGGGCGATTCCGCCGGCGGCTCGGCCAAGCAGGGGCGCGACCGGCGCTTCCAGGCGATCCTGCCGCTCAAGGGCAAGATCCTGAACGTCGAGCGCGCGAGGATGGACAAGATGCTCTCGAGCGCCGAGATCGGCACGCTGATCACCGCGCTCGGCACCGGCATCGGGGACGCCGACCCGGCGAAGGGCGGCTTCGACCTGGCGAAGCTGCGCTACCACCGCATCGTCATCATGACCGACGCGGACGTGGACGGATCCCACATCCGCACGCTGCTGCTGACCTTCTTCTTCCGGCAGATGCCGAAGCTGATCGAGGCGGGGCACCTCTACATCGCCCAGCCGCCCCTCTACCGCGCCAAGCGCGGCAGCGAGGAGCGCTACCTGAAGGACGACCGCGCGCTCGAGGACTATCTGCTCGAGAAGGCGCTCTCCCATGCTCGCCTCGCCTTCGCCGACGGCCGGGTGCTGGAGGGAGCGGCGCTGGCCGAGGAGGCGGAAGGGCTGCGTGCCGCGGCGCGGCGGCTGAAGCGCCTCTCCGCTTCCGTGCCGCTGCCGATCCTGGAGCAGGCGGCGATCGCCGGCGCGCTGACGACCGACGCCGCCCGCGCCACCGAGGCCGCGGGGCGGCTCGCGGCGCGGCTCGACGCGCTGGCCCAGCCGAACGAGCGGGGCTGGAAGGCGCTGGCCGACGGCGCGAGCCTCACGCTCGCCCGCACCGTGCGCGGCGTGACGGAACGCCACGCCCTCGACGCGGCGGCGCTGCGCAGCGCCGAGGCGCGCTGGCTCGACGAGCGGCGGGATCTCCTCGCGCGGGACTGGGGCGAGGCGGCAATCCTCTCCTTCGGCACGGCGAGCGAGGCCGCCTCCGGGCCGCTCGACGCGCTCGAGCGGCTGCTCGCCGAAGGGCGCAAGGGCCTCACGATCCAGCGCTTCAAGGGGCTCGGCGAGATGAACCCGGAGCAGCTCTGGACCACGACGCTCGATCCGGCGGCGCGCACGCTGCTCAAGGTGCGGATCGAGGATGTCGAGGACGCCGAGCAGATCTTCTCGACGCTGATGGGCGACGTGGTGGAACCGCGGCGCGACTTCATCGTCGGCAACGCGCTGAAGGTGGCGAACCTCGACGTATGACGCCGCGGATCGCCATCGTCGGGCGGCCCAATGTCGGCAAGTCCACGCTGTTCAACCGGCTCGTGGGCCGCAGGCTCGCCATCGTGGACGACCGTCCTGGCGTGACGCGCGACCGCAAGGAGGCGGAAGCGAGGCTTGCCGGGAGGCGGGTGCTGTTCGTGGACACGGCCGGGCTCGAGGAGGCGCCGCCCGACACCATCCCGGGCCGCATGCGCGCCAGTTCCGAGGCGGCGATCCGCGAGGCCGACCTCGTGCTGTTCGTGGTGGATGCGCGCGCCGGCATCACCCCGGCCGACCGCGCCTTCGCCGACATGCTTCGCCGCCTGCCCGTGCCGGTGCTGCTTGTCGCCAACAAGACCGAAGGCCGCGAGGGCGCGGCGGCGGCGCTCGAGGCGTGGGAACTCGGGCTTGGCGAGCCGCACGCCGTCTCGGCCGAGCATGGCGAGGGCGTCTCGGCGCTGATCGCAGAGATCCTCTCGCGCCTGCCGGAACCGCCGGAGGCGGAGGAGGCGCCCGACCCGGAACGCCCGCTTCGGCTTGCGATCATCGGCCGCCCGAATGCCGGGAAATCCACCCTGCTCAATGCGCTGGTCGGCGAGGAGCGGATGATCACCGGCCCCGAGCCGGGCCTCACGCGCGACGCCGTGGCCGTGGAGTGGCGCGATTCCACGGGCGGCCGCGTCCGCCTCGTGGACACGGCGGGCCTCAGGAAGAAGGCGCGGATCGAGGACGCGCTCGAGCGCATGTCCACCGCCGCCTCCATCGCCGCGCTGAAGGAGTGCGAGGTCGCGGTGCTCGTGCTGGATGCCACGCTCGGCATGGAGGAGCAGGATCTGCGCCTCGCGCGGCTGGCCGAGCGCGAGGGCCGCGCCATGGTGATCGCGCTGAACAAGTGGGATGCCGTCGAGGACCGCGAGCGCGCGCGCCGCCAGCTTTCCGACGTGCTGGAGGCGAGCCTCGCGCAGTCGAAGGGCGTGTCGGTGGTGCCGCTCTCCGCGCTCACGGGCCGCGGCGTCGAGAAGCTGATGCCCGCCGTCCGCGCCGCCTACGAACGCTGGAACCGCCGGATCCCGACCGGCGAGCTGAACCGCTGGTTCGAGCGCGTGCAGGCGCGCCACCAGCCGCCCGTGGTGGACGGCAAGCGGATCAAGCTGCGCTACGCCACCATGCCGAAGGCGCGGCCGCCGACCATCGTGATCTTCGGCACCCGCGCCGAGCTGCTGCCCGAGGACTGGCGGCGCTACGCGGTGAACGCCTTCCGCGAGGCCTTCGACATGCCGGGCGTGCCGATCCGCCTGCAGACGCGCGGGACCGACAACCCCTACGCCGAGTCGTAGAGGCGCACCGTCTCGCCCTGGCGCGTCTCCTCGGGCAGGCAAAGCGCGGCGATCCGCGGCGCGACATCCGCCGGAGCCGGCAGCGTCGCCGGATCCTCGCCCGGGTAGGCGGCGGCGCGCATCGCGGTGGCGACCGCGCCCGGATCGAGCAGGTTCACCCGGAGCGGCGTCGTTCTCACCTCCTGCGCCCAGGTCTGCACGAGGTGCTCCATGCCCGCCTTCGTCGCGCCATAGGCGCCCCAATAGGCGCGCGGCCGCGCGACGCGCCCGGTGGTGACGAACACGGCCCGCCCGGCATCGGAGGCGCGCAGCGGCGGATCGCAGGTGCGTATCAGGCGCCAGGCCGCCGTGAGGTTCACCGCCACGCACTCCGTCCAGTCCTTCGGCATGATGTGCGCGACAGGGGTGAGCCGCCCGAGCACGCCGGCCGCGTGCACGAGGATGTCGAGCCGCCCGAAGCGCTCGACGATGGAGGGGCCGAGCATGTCGAGCTTCTCCCCGTCCCGCGCGAGGTCGAAGGGAAGAAGCGTCGCCTCGCCGCCGATCGCGCGGATCGCGTCGTCCGTCTCCTCGAGCCCGCCCTGGGTGCGGGCGAGCAGCACGCAGCGCGCGCCGAGCCGCGCGAGCTCGACCGCCACCGCCGCCCCGATCCCGCGCGAGGCCCCGGTGACGAGGGCGATGCGCCCCGCAAGCGGTCCGCTCATGCGCGGAGCTTCCGGCGCGGGGCGGGCGGCGCGTCGGGGCGTTCCCGGTCCGTCAGCGGGATCGCGTAGTCGCCGGTGAAGCAGGCGTCGCAGAAGGCGGGTGCGGCGGCGTCACGCCCGGCGCGGCCGACGGCGCGATAGAGGCCGTCGAGCGAGATGAAGGCGAGGCTGTCCGCCCCGATGATCCGCGCCATCTCCGCAACCGAGTGGTTCGCCGCCATCAGGTCGGCGCGTTCCGGCGTGTCTATGCCGTAGTGGCAGGAATGGGTCGTGGGGGGGGAGGAGATGCGCATGTGCACCTCGGTCGCGCCGGCGTTGCGCACCATCTCGACGATCTTGCGGCTGGTGGTGCCGCGCACGATGGAATCGTCCACGAGGATCACGCGCCGCCCCTCGATCATCGCGCGGTTGGCGGAGTGCTTCAGCTTCACGCCGAGGTGGCGGATCTGGTCGGTCGGCTCGATGAAGGTGCGGCCGACATAGTGGTTGCGGATGATGCCGAGCTCGAAGGGGATGCCGGCCTCGGCGGCGTAGCCCATCGCGGCCGGAACGCCGGAATCCGGCACCGGCACCACCACGTCGGCCGCGACCGGCGCCTCGCGCGCAAGCTCGGCGCCGATCCGCTTGCGCGCGGCATAGACGGGCGTGCCTTCCACCACCGAATCGGGGCGGGCGAAGTAGATGTGCTCGAAGATGCAGAAGCGCGAGGCGACGGCGGCGAAGGGCTTCACGCTGCGCGGGCCGCTCCCGTCCACCACCACGATCTCGCCGGGCTCGATGTCGCGCACGAAGCTCGCGCCGACGATGTCGAGGGCGCAGGTCTCGGAGGCGATCACCCAGCCCTCGTGCAGCCGCCCGAGCACGAGCGGCCGCACGCCGAGCGGATCGCGCGCGCCGATCAGCGCCCCGTCATGCAGCGCGGCGAGGGAATAGGCGCCCTGCACCTGCTTCAGCGCGTCGATCAGCCGGTCCAGCACCGTCGAACACCGGCTGATCGCGATGAGGTGGACGAACACCTCCGAGTCGGTCGAGGACTGGAACAGGCAGCCGCGCTGCACGAGCTCGCGCTTCAGCGTCATCGCGTTGGTCAGGTTGCCGTTGTGGGCCACCGCGAAGCCGCCGAAGGCGAAATCGGCATAGAGCGGCTGCACGTTGCGGATCGCCGTCTCTCCGGTGGTGGCGTAGCGGTTGTGGCCGATCGCGGCGCGCCCCGGGAGGCCGGCGATGACCTTGGCGTCGGAGAAGATGTCGCCGACGAGGCCGCGGCCCTTGTGGGCGCGGAAGGCGCCGTCGTCGCCGAGGGCGACGATTCCGGCCGCCTCCTGGCCGCGGTGCTGCAGCGCATGCAGGCCGAGGGCGACGACGGCGGCGGCGTCGGCCACGTTCCACACCCCGAACACGCCGCATTCCTCGTGCGGCTTGTCGTCGGCCGGCGGACGTGCAGTCATCTCTGGGCTCCGGTCGGGGCTTGGGCGCCGGGCGCGGGGTCCGGCAGGCGCGGGCGGAGATCGGGCGGCAGCAGGGCCACCGCCGCCTCGGCGCCGCGCACCACATATGGGATCGCGGCGGCCTCGCGCACGGCGGCGGGCCAGCGATCGCTCTGCGGCACCAGCAGCCCCGCCCCGACATAGGCGAGCACCAGGATCGCCGCCCCCCGCGCCGCGCCGAACAGCCCGCCGAGCGAACGGTCGAGCCCGGCGAGCGGGGACCGCCGCACGAGCGAGGCGATCGCGCCGATGATCAGCATCAGCACCACCAGCACCACGAGGAAGATGGCGCCGAGCAGCACGGCATCCAGCAGCCAGGGGGGGCTGATCAGGCCCTCCGCGTAGGGCCGGAGATACGGCTCGCCGAGGAAGGCCGCGACGGCGGCGCCGATCCAGGCGCCGAGCCCGAGCGTCTCGGCGACGAAGCCCCGGGCGAAGCCGAGGATCGCCGACAGCACGATGACGAGCAGCGCGAGCCCATCCACCCAGGTCATGCGCGGGCTATAGCCGCCCCGGCGCGGCCCGTCACGCCGCCCCTCCCTTCGCCCGCCCCGGCGCCGCCGCGAGCGAGGCCACGAGATCGGCGAGATGCCCGATCTCCGTGAGGCGCAGCCCCTCCGGGGCGGCGGGCGGCGCGCTGCGCCCGCGCGCCACGCGGCGCGGCAGGATGGCGGTGGAGAATCCGAGCTTCGCCGCCTCCCGCAGCCGCGCATCGGCCTGCGCCACCTGCCGCACCTCGCCCGAGAGGCCGACCTCCCCGAAATACACCGCCCCCGCGTCCGTCGGGCGGTCGGCGGCTGCGGAAACCAGCGCCGCCGCCACCGCGAGGTCCGCCGCCGGCTCGTTCACCCTGAGGCCGCCGGCGATGTTGAGATACACGTCGTTCTGCCCGAGCGAGAGGCCGCAGCGCGTCTCCAGCACCGCGAGCAGCATCGCGAGCCGCCCGGAATCCCAGCCCACCACCTGCCGGCGCGGCGATCCGCCCGAGGATGGCGAGAGCAGCGCCTGCACCTCGACGAGCACGGGCCGCGTCCCCTCGATCCCGGCGAACACCGCGCTGCCCGAGATGTTGCCGCGCCGTTCGGCGAGGAACAGGGCGGAGGGGTTCGGCACCTCGACAAGGCCGCGCTCCGTCATCTCGAACACGCCGATCTCGTCGGTCGCGCCGAAGCGGTTCTTCACCGCCCGCAGGATGCGGAACTGGTGGCCGCGGTCGCCTTCGAAATAGAGCGTCGCGTCCACCATGTGCTCGAGCACGCGCGGCCCGGCGAGCGTGCCTTCCTTCGTGACATGCCCGATCAGCACCAGCGCGAAGCCCCGGGATTTCGCGAGCCGCGACAGTTCGGCGGCGCAGGCACGCACCTGGCTCACGGTGCCGGGCGTGCTGTCGAGGCTGTCGAGGAACACGGTCTGGATCGAATCCATCACCACGAGCGCCGCATCCGCCTCGGCCTCGAGGCTCGCCGCGATGTCCCGCAGCGAGGTGGCGGCGGCAAGCCCGAGGGGGGCGTCCTGCAGCCCGAGCCTGAGCGCCCTGAGCCGCACCTGCTCGACCGCCTCCTCCCCAGAGACGTAGAAGGTGCGCCGCCGCTCGGCGACGCGCGCGGCCGCCTGCAGCATGAGGGTGGACTTGCCGATCCCGGGATCGCCCCCGACGAGCACGACCGAGCCCGGCACGAAGCCGCCGCCCAGCACGCGGTCGAACTCGGCGATGCCGGTCGCGATGCGCGGCGGCGGCGCCGTCTCTCCCTTGAGCGGCACGAAGGCGACGCGCCGTCCCCCCGCCACCTGCCCGGCCTTTCCGGGGGCGCGGGGGGGCACGGCCTCCTCCGACAGGGTGTTCCAGGCGCCGCAGGAATCGCAACGCCCCTGCCATTTCGGATAGGCCGCGCCACATTCGGCGCAGAGGAATCGGGTGGTCGGCTTCGCCATCGGCCGAGCGCTGTAGCGCGGACGGCGCGCCTGCGCGACCGGGCTTCCGGCCGCCACCCGCCCCTGCTACCCGAACGAGCCGAGGAGGGACGATGCCGACCCCGCAGGACCCGCTGCCCGACATCCTGGTGGACCGCAGGCGCCTCAAGCGCGGCCTCGGGTTGTGGCGCGCGGTGGCGGTGCTCGCCCTGCTGCTCGCCCTGTTTCTCGCCGCGCGGGAGGTGGCCGAGGACGCGCTGCCGGGCGGCGGGGCGCATGTGGCGCGGATCGAGATCTCGGGCGGCATCGGCACCGATCGCCGGCTGGTCGAGGCGCTGGACCGGGCGCGCGAGGATACGCGCGTCGTCGCGGTGCTGCTCGCGATCGACAGCCCGGGCGGATCGGTCGCCGGCGGGGAGATGCTGCACGCTGCGATCGCGCGGCTGGCCGAGCGCAAGCCGGTGGTGGCGCTGCTCGGCGGCACCGCCGCCTCGGCCGGCTACATGGTGGCCCTGCCGGCGCACCGCATCCTCGCCCGCGAGGCGACGGTGACCGGCTCGATCGGCGTGATCCTGCAGACCGGGGAGGCGAGCGAGCTGCTCCGCATGGTCGGCATCCGGGCGGAGAGCATCGCCTCCGGCCGGCTCAAGGGTCAGCCGTCTCTCGTCGCGCCGCTGACGGACGAGGCGCGCGCCGCCCTGCGGGCGGTGGTGGAGGACCTGCACGCGCAGTTCGTCGCCATGGTGGTGGCCGCGCGCCGGCTGCCGGAGGAGCGTGTGCGCCAGCTTGCCGATGGCGGTGTGCTGACGGGGCGGCAGGCGGTCAGCGCGGGCCTTGTGGATTCGATCGGCGGAGAGCGCGAGGCGCGCGCCTGGCTCGCGGCGGAACGGGGCGTGTCCGACAGGCTGCCGGTGCGCGACGCCACCCCGCGCCGGCGCGCCGAGGAATGGCTCGGCGCGACCCTCGGCGTCATGCTGAAAAGCCTTTTCATAGAATGGCTTGGCGTTGACCTGACGGTCGGGCTCTGGCAGCCTCCGCGCTGAGGGGGGACAGGGCAGGGGCCATGACACGTTCCGAACTCATCGCGGCGCTCGCCGCCGCCAATCCGCACCTGCGCCTGCCGGACGCCGAGCGGGTGGTGGCCACGATCTTCGGCGAGATCAGCGATGCCCTGGCGCGCGGCGACCGGGTGGAGCTGCGCGGCTTCGGCGCCTTCTCCGCCCGCCGGCGGGAACCGCGCGCGGGGCGCAACCCCCGCACGGGCGAGACGGTGCAGGTGGCCGCCAAGGCGGTGCCCTACTTCAAGCCCGGCAAGGAGCTGCGCGAGCGCGTCAATGGCGGCCCGCTGCAGGGGGCGGCGCGCGGCTAGCGCATGCTGCGCGCGCTTGCCCTGCTGCCCTTCGGCGCGCTGATCGCCCTCGTCGTGCTGTTCGCCCTCTCCAACCCGCAGGAGGTCGGGCTTCGGCTCTGGCCCTTCGATCTCGTGCTGGTGGCCCCGCTCTCGCTTGCCGTGCTGGCGGTGGCGGGCCTTGCCTTCCTGCTCGGCGCGGCGATCGCCTCGGTCTCGAACTGGCCGGTGCGCCGCCGCCTGCGCCGGGCCGAGCAGGCCTCCCGCCGGCTCGAGGCCGAGCTGCAGGCCCTGCGCGCGCAGGACGCGGCGGCCCGGCCGTGATCGCCCGCCCGGCCACGCCCGCCGCCCGGATCGTCGCCGCGCTCGACACCGACCGGCCGGCGCAGGCGCTCGCCTGGGCGGAGGCCCTTTCGCCGCATGTCGGCGTGCTGAAATGCGGGCTCGAGCTGTTCTGCGCCGGGGGGCCGGCGGCGGTCTCGCCCGTCGTGGCGCGCGGGCCGGTGTTCCTCGACCTCAAGCTGCACGACATCCCGAACACGGTTGCGGGCGCGGTGCGGTCGGTGCTGCTGCTCGGCGTCGCCATGCTGACGATCCACGCCGCGGGCGGGGCGGCGATGGTGGCGGCGGCGCGCGAGGCGGCGGAGGCGGCGGGTGCGGCGCGGCCGCTGCTGCTTGCGGTGACGGTGCTGACCAGCCTCTCGCCCGAGGCGCTGGCGGCAACCGGCGTTCCCGACGCGCCGGCGGCGCAGGTGGTGCGCCTTGCCCGGCTGGCGATGGCGGCCGGCGCCGACGGCCTCGTGTGCAGCCCGTTCGAGATCGCGCCGATCCGCGATGCGCTGGGCGAGGCGCCGGCGCTGGTGGTTCCCGGGGTGCGTCCGGCCGGTGCCGACCGTGCCGACCAGGCGCGCGTCGCCACGCCCGAGGAGGCGGTGGCGTGGGGTGCGGACTGGATCGTGCTCGGCCGGCCGCTCACCCGGGCGGCGGATCCGGCGGCGGTGGCGCGGGCGGTCGCGGCCGCGCTGCCGCGGTGATCCGCGTCAAGATCTGCGGCCTTGCCGAGCCGCGCGGTGTCGCGGCGGCGCTCGAGGCCGGGGCGGATGCGCTCGGCTTCGTGTTCTTCCCGCGCTCGCCCCGCGCCGTCACGCCGGGCCGGGCGGCGGCGCTCGCC
>JANWXJ010000173.1 GCA_025055335.1 Acetobacteraceae bacterium | reverse complement strand
CGCCCGAGGCCGAAAGCCAGCGCAGACGCTCCTCCGCGTCGAAGAAACCACCCTGACCCGCCATCCCGCGACTCCGCCGCTGCCAACATCAGCGAATCAGCACCCAGCCCCCAGCGCCAGAGGTTTTTCGAGGCGTCCAGGTGGCGGCGGCGGCCACCGCCTCGGCCTTCTCGGCCAGCGCCACCAGGCGGCGGTGCCGCGCCTCCCGCCGGGCGAACTCCGGGGTCGGCAGTTCCCAGAACAGGTTGTCGAAATGCCGCGCGCCGCCCTGGCCGCGCGACTGCATGCCGGCGATCCGCTCGCGCAGGCTGTCGGCGTTGAGCAGCGCCGTGAGGTAGCGCGCCTCCTCCTCGTCCCGCGCCGGGGCCCAGTAGGCCTTGTGGTCCACGACGGCCCGCCCGTCCTGCAGGATGCAGGCGGCCATCAGCGTGCCGGCCTTGGCATACACCACCCGCAGCGGCGGAATCGGGAATTGATCCGTGAGTTTTCGGCGGTAGTCGAGCTGCTGCCACAGCGTCATCTTCGGCCGCCCGTCGCGCCCGCGCGCGGCATGGGCGGCCCACAGCGCCTCCGTCCGGCGGAGCCACTCGGCAAGCCCGGGGGAGCCCTCGATCCGCGCCCGGGCTTCGCCCACCGGCCGGCCCCTGTCGTCCACCGCCAGCACGGCAAGCGCGGTGGAGAGCAGCCGGAACGGGGCAAGGCTCTCGCCCAGCACTACCGGCCGCAGCCAGGGCAGTTCCACCGGGCCCTCGGGCGGGTCCACGCTGTTCCACGGCGGCTTGTCCTGCCCGCCCGTCCGGCCGCGCACCCGCGGCGCCGCCGCCGAAGCGAGACGCCCGCCCGCCACACGCTCCACCAGGAAGAAGCGGCGCGGCACGATGGTGGCGCCCTGCGCGAACCGCGCGCGGTAGGGGCTCGCGCCGGCAAGGGTGGGGATCGGCGGCCAGGGCGCGCGCCGCACGCTCAGATGCGGGTTAGCCTCGGCCTCGGTGGCGTCCCGCCGCGGCAGCCGACCTGAGAATCGCAGCACCCGCCGCGGCAGCGGCCCGGCCGGGGCGCGCCGGCCGAACAGCACCGCCGCCGGCACCGGGAACAGGGGCTGCACGCCCTCATCCAGGCTCCAGGCGCGCTGCCAGCGCAGCTCCACGCTGCCGCAGGCGCCGCGGCGCAGCCCTTCGAAGGCCGGGCGGTTCAGCACCGCATAGGGCAGCACCTGCGCCACCACGCCCCCCTGCTTCAGGTAGCGTTCCGCCCCGCGCGCCACGAACAGGGCGGCGATGTCCTGCTGGGTGGCGAGATGCCCGCCGACCCAGAGCCGCATCGGGATGCAGGCGTCGCGCAGCCGCGCCTGCAGTTCGGGCGAGAGGTGGCGATAGGCCACCCAGGCCGGGTTGCCGATCAGCACATCGGCGCGGTTGGCCGGGCGGGACAGCCACAGCGGCCGCACCAGGTTGCGCATCACATCGCACCAGGTTGCGCATCACATAGGGCCAGATGCCGTTGCGCTGCGCGCGGTAGAGCGCCTTGAGGCGGGCGAGGGTCTCCTCCACCACCGCGGCGTCCGCCTCGCTCACCCCTTGCTGGCGGCGGAGCATCTCCCCGACCTGCCCGGGCGGGGCATCGCGCGAAAGGCCCTCCGCCAGCGCCGTCAGCCCGGCGTCGAGCCGCTCCTGCTCCTCGGCGAGGCCGGCCGGCAGCCGCAGCGGCGGCTCCCCCGGGACGGCCACGCGCACCTCCGCCTCGGCGCCGACGGCGCTGATGTTCCATTGCAGCGCATCGCCGAGGAACACCGGCACATGCAGCGGCCGCGGGCGCGCGGCGAGATCCTCTCCGCAGGCGAGCAGCCAGGTGACGCGCGCGAAGATCACCGCCACCGGATGCACATCCATCCCGCGCACCTGCCGCGCCGCACGCGCCACGGCCTCGGCCGGCGGCAGTCCGGCGCGCGCGGCGGCGGCGCGCAGGTGGCGGATGGCGTGGAACAGGAAGGTGCCGGAGCCGCAGGCCTGATCGAGAACCACCTGCTCCAGCGGGCGGCGTATCGCGTGGCGCACCACCTTCGCCGCCAGCCAGTCCGGCGTGTAGTACTCGCCGAGGTCGTGGCGCTGTTCGGGGTCCATCAGGCTTTCATAGAGGGCCTTCAGCACGTCCTGCTCGACCGCATGCAGGCGGAAGCGGGCCACCTGCCGGGCGATCTGCCCGACAAGGGCGTGGCCCTCGGGCAGGGCGAGCGGCCAGTCGAAGAAATCCGCCTCGACGGCGCCGAAGATCTGCTCCTCGGCCAGCGCCTTGCCGGACAGGATGGCCGCCGCGTCCTCCGCCGGCAGGTCGAGGGCGCGGGCGGCGATCGTCTTGGCCACGATCACGAGGTAGCTGTGCTGCAGGAACAGCGAATCCTCGCCGACCGGGGCGCCATAGGCCTCGCGCAGCAGCCCGTCCCACAGCTCGCGCTTGAGCCGCACCTCGGGGTGGCCGCAGAGGCGGCGCCACAGGTCGAGAAGCCGCCCCTCGGCGCGGCGGAAGGCAAGGCTTTCGCGGCCGAGTTCCCGGGCGATGGTGGCCGCGTCAGCCGGCAGGTCGTCGCGCTCGGACAGCACGGGCTCGAGCCAGGCGAGCAGCGCCTCCGGCCTCTCCGGATCGGCCTTCGCCCGGCCGAGGAGAACCATCTCCCGCCCGCGCAGTTCGTAGGCTTCGTACAGCAGGCCGTCGGTGGCGATGCCGACGAAGGGGCGGCGGTGCTGGCGTTCCTGCTCGCCCAGATAGTCCGGCAGGCGGCGCAGCACCTCGGGGCGCTCGCGCTCCAGGTCGCTCTTGAACTCGAACACGGTGGCGCCGAACAGGGCGTCGGCGCGCCCAGAGATCACCGGCATGCGCAGTTCGTGGGTGATCTGCCCCGGGGTCGCGCCGAAGGCCTGGCCGAGGATCTCGGCCAGCGCGGTGCGCACCGCTTCGTGCCCCGGGCGGCCGGCGAGGGCGGCGATGAGTTCGGGCAGCCGCGTCCGGCGCCAGTCCGTCGTCATGGCCCGACGGTGCGGAGGGAACGGGGCGCTGGCAAGGGTGCTTCCGCGCGGGCGGCGGCGGCGGTAGCCTCGCGCCATGAGCCGCCGCGAGTCGCCCGCCCAGCCCGACCTCTTCGCCCTTGCCGAGGCCGAGGCGACGCCCGCCCCCGGCATCCTCGGCCTGATCCGGCAGGAGCTGCGGCGGATGCTCGCCGCCGCGGAGGCGACCGACCGCGCCCCCTTTCCCGACATCACCGCCGCCACCGTGGCCGAGCTCCGGTTCAACGCCATGCTGGCCAGCCTGCCGGCGGAGGAGGCGGCGGAGCTCCGCGCCGCCCACGACGCCGCGCTCGACCGCTACTACGCGAGCCTCCCGCCCTCCCAGCCCCTTTGACCCCCCGCCGCTTTTGCGGCAATCCTGCCGGCTTTCCGGGCGGCCCGCGTCGCGATGGCCGCGCCGCGCCCGCCCGGGCCTTGCGGAGAACGGACCCGTGATCCCCGCCCTGATGCCGACCTACAACCGCGCCGACCTCGCCTTCGTGCGGGGCGAGGGCGCCGTGCTGTGGACGGAGGACGGGCGACGATTCCTCGATTTCGGCGGCGGCATCGCCACCTCCTCGCTCGGCCACGGCCACCCGCATCTGGTGAAGGCGATCGCCGACCAGGCGGCGAAGGTGATCCACGTCTCCAACCTCTACCGCATCCCGCAGGCGGAGACGCTGGCCGCGCGCCACGTGGCGAACTCCTTCGCCGACAGCGTGTTCTTCTGCAACTCGGGCGCCGAGGCGAACGAGGGCATGGTGAAGGCGGTGCGCCGCTACCACTGGGCGAACGGCCGCCCGGAACGCTGGCGCATGATCTGCTTCGAGGGCGCCTTCCACGGCCGGACGCTCGCGATGATCTCGGCCACCGGCAACCCGAAATACCTGGAAGGCTTCGGCCCGCCGGTGGACGGCTTCGACCACGTGCCCTTCGGCGACATGAACGCCGTGCGCGCCGCGATCGGCAAGGAAACCGCCGGCATCATGGTCGAGCCGGTGCAGGGCGAGGGCGGGGTGCGCCCGGCCTCGCTCCGCTTCCTGCGCGAGCTGCGCGCCGCCTGCGACGAATACGGCCTGCTCCTCGCGCTCGACGAGGTGCAGACCGGCATGGGCCGCTCCGGCCGCCTCTGGGCGCATGAATGGGCCGGGATCGAGCCCGACGTGATGTCGGCGGCCAAGGGGATCGGCGGCGGCTTCCCGCTCGGTGCCGTGTTCGCCAAGGAACATGTGGCGAAGCACCTGAAGCCCGGCACCCACGGCACGACCTATGGCGGCAGTCCGCTCGCCTGCGCCGCCGGCAATGCGGTGCTGGACGTGATCCTCTCCCACGGCTTCCTGCCGCGGGTGGACCGGGTGGCCCGCCACCTCTGGCGCGCCCTGCTCGACCTGCAGGCCCGCCACCCCGAGGTGATCGAGGAGGTGCGGGGGGCGGGGCTACTGCTCGGCCTCAAGCTGCGCGAGGGCATCGCCAACACGGCCGCCCAGGATGCGGCGGCGGCCGAGGGGCTGCTCACGGTCGCGGCCGGGCAGAACGTGCTGCGGCTCGCCCCGCCGCTGATCATCACCGAGGAGGAGGCGGACGAGGCGGTGCATCTGCTCGGCCGCGTCTGCCTCAGGCTGCATCCCTCCTCGGCGCAGCGGGCGGCGAAATGAGCGCGGCGCTGCACCCCGCGGCGGGCCGCGGCGCGCCGCGGCACTTCCTCGAGCTGTCGGACTTCGACAGCGCGACGCTGCGCCGCATGCTCGACCTCGGGCGGGCGGCCAAAAGCGGCGCCATCGCCGGCAAGCCGCTCGCCGGCAAGCATGTGGCGCTGATCTTCGAGAAGCCCTCGACGCGCACCCGGGTCTCCTTCGAGGTCGGCATCCGCCAGCTCGGCGGCGAGGTCGTCTATCTCAACAGCCGCGACCTGCAGTCCTCCCGCGGGGAGGAGCTGTCGGACACCGCCCGCGTGCTCTCCCGCTACGTGGATGCGATCATGCTCCGCACCGCCGATGTGCGGCGCATCCGCGAACTTGCGGCGCATGCGACGGTGCCCGTCATCAACGGCCTGACCGACGTCTCCCACCCCTGCCAGCTGATGGCGGACGTGATGACCTTCGAGGAGCATCGCGGCCCGATCGCCGGGCAGACCGTGGCGTGGGTGGGGGACGGCAACAACGTCGCGCGCAGCTTCATCCAGGCGGCGGCGCGCTTCGGCTTCCGCCTGCGGCTGGCGACGCCGCCGCAACTCGCCCCCCCGGCCGAGCTGATCGCCTGGGCCCGGGCCGAAGGGGCGGAGGTGACGCTGACCGCCGACCCGGAGGAGGCGGTGGCCGGGGCGCGCGCCGTCGTCACCGACGCCTGGGTGAGCATGAGCGACGAGGGCAAGGACGGCGCGCCCGCGCGCCACAACCTGCTCTCTCCCTACCGGGTGACCCCGGCGCTGATGGCGAAGGCGGCGGCGGATGCGATCTTCCTCCACTGCCTGCCGGCCCATCGCGGCGAGGAGGTGGCGGCCGAGGTGATAGACGGACCGCAGAGCGTGGTGTTCGACGAGGCGGAGAACCGGCTGCACGCGCAGAAGGGCGTGCTGCTCTGGGCGCTCGGCGCGGCCTGAGCGGCCGCCTGGGGCCTCAGGCCGCCTCGCGCCGGCCGCCGCCCGGGCGGAAGCGCTTGAGGTAGTCCGGCACCGTCGCCTCCACCGAACGGGGCGCGATGCCAAGCTCGGCAAGCCCGGGCATCCCCTCGGACACCACATTGTCCCGCCCGAGCAGCAGGAGCTGGTCCTGCGTCAGCGGCGGGTCCGGCAGCTTCTCGAGGATCTTCGCCTGCAGCCGCATCAGCCCGGGCGGCATCTCGATCAGCCGGCGGCGGCGGCCGGTGGCCTCCAGCATGAAGGCCATCAGCTCGCGCATCGTCCACACCCGCGGGCCGCCGAGCTCGTAGGAGCGGCCGGCCGCGTCCTCGCGCTCGAGGGCGGCCATCACCGCATCGGCCACATCCGCCACATGCACCGGCTGGAAGCGGGTGTCGCCCGACACCACCGGGAAGACGAAGGGTGTCATCGCCGCCATCGCGGCGAAGCGGTTGAAGAAGGAATCCTCGGGGCCGAACACGATCGAGGGCCGCAGGATCACGGCGGCCGGGAAGGCCGCACGCAGCGCCGCCTCCCCGGCGGCCTTGCTGCGGGCATAGGCCGAGGGGCTCGCGGCATCCGCCCCGATCGCCGAGACGTGCACAAGCCGCGCCACCCCCTCGGCCGCGGCCATCCGCCCGATGCGGCCGGGCAGTTCGCCCTGCAGCCGGTCGAAGTCGCCGCGGCGGCGCTCGTACAGGATGCCGATCAGGTTCACCGCCACCTCGGCGCCGGCGAGCGCCGCCCGCACCGCCTCGTCCGAGGCGATGTCCGCCGGGAAGGGCACGATCTGGCCGACGCCGCCGAGGGTGGAAAGCCGCCGCGCCTTCACCGGATCGCGCGAGACGATGCGCAGGATGAAGCCGCGCTGCGCCAGCCGCTTCGCCACCGCCCGGCCAATGAAGCCCGTGCCGCCGAAAACCGTCGCGATCCGCCGCATTGCTCTTCGCCCCTTCCGCGGTCGGCGCGGAACCTAGGCGCGCCGGGCCGCCACGCCAAGCCGCGCACTCCCGCTTGACGGGCGGCGCGGCGGCTTCTACACGGCCCGTCCCGACCCGAAAGGCGGCGCCGTCCCCGTGCCCAGGTGGCGGAATTGGTAGACGCGCAGGTTTCAGGTACCTGTGGCCGCGAGGCTGTGAAGGTTCGAGTCCTTTCCTGGGCATATCCCCGCCGATGACGGGCCCGCGCGGAGCCACCCTGTTCATGCCGAGCGGCCCGATCCACCTCCATCGCCACGACCTGCCGGAGGGTCTCGATCTCGGGCCCGTCGTCGCCGTGGATACCGAAACGATGGGGCTCGATCCGCGGCGGGACAGGCTCTGCCTCGTGCAGCTCTCGTCCGGCGACGGTGTGGCGCATTGCGTGCAGATCCTGCCCGAATCGCTTGGCGGCCGCGGCGCCGACTGCCCGAACCTCAAGGCGCTGCTCGCCGATCCGGCGCGGGTGAAGCTGTTCCACTTCGCCCGCTTCGATGTGGCGATCCTCAAGGCCGCCCTCGGCGTGACGGTGGCGCCGGTGCGCTGCACCAAGATCGCCTCCAAGCTCGTGCGCACCTACACCGACCGACACGGCCTCAAGGACCTCTGCCGCGACCTCTTGGGGATCGAGCTGTCGAAGCAGCAGCAGAGCTCCGACTGGGGCGCGGTGGAGCTCAGCCCCGAGCAGCTCGCCTACGCCGCCTCCGACGTGCTGCACCTGCATGCGCTGTGGGAGCGGCTCGAGGGGCTGCTGCGGCGCGAAGGGCGGCTCGCCCTGGCCGAGGCCTGCTTCGCCTTCCTGCCCACGCGGGGCGAGCTCGACCTGCTGGGCTACGAGGATCCGGATCTGTTCGCCCACCACGCCTGAACGTGGCACGGTTCTTGTCCGGTCCTTAACCGGCGCGTTGACCGGGGGGCGGGCGCGGCCCATACAGGCGATGTGAACGCCCAAGGCCCCTCCCCCGACCTCGATACCGGCCGCCAGGTCCTCGCGACGGAAGCGGCCGCCCTCTCCGCCCTCGCCGACAGCCTGGACGACCGCTTCGCCGAGGCGGTGCGCCTGCTTGCCGCCACCACGGGGCGGGTCGTCGTCTCCGGCATGGGGAAGTCCGGCCATGTCGGGCGGAAGATCGCCGCCACCCTCGCCTCCACCGGCACGCCCGCGCTCTTCGTCCATCCGGCCGAGGCCTCGCACGGCGATCTCGGCATGGTGGTACCGGGCGATTCGGTGCTTGCGCTGTCCAACTCCGGGGAGACGACGGAACTGTCGGACATCGTCACCCACACGCGGCGCTACGGGCTGCCGCTCGTCGGCATCACCAGCCGGCCCGAGAGCACGCTCGGCCGCATGGCGGATGTGGCGCTGATCCTGCCCGACTGCCCGGAGGCCTGCCCGATGGGCCTTGCCCCCACCACCTCGACGACGCTGATGCTCGCGCTCGGCGATGCGCTGGCGGTGGCGCTGCTCTCCCGCCGCGGCTTCACGGCGGCGGATTTCCGCGCCTTCCACCCGGGCGGGCGGCTCGGCGCCCAGCTCTCGCGCGTCGCCGACCTAATGCACGGAGAGGACGCGCTGCCGCTCGCCGCCCCCGACACGCCGATGAGCGAGGCGATCCTCCGCATCACCGCGAAGAGCTTCGGCTGCCTCGGGATCGTCGAGGACGGGCGGCTCGTCGGCATCATCACCGACGGCGATCTGCGGCGGGCGCTGGACCAGGGCGGCACGCCCCTGCTCAGCCGCCGCGCCGCCGAGGTGATGACGCGCTCGCCCCGCCGCGTGCGCCCGGACACCCTGGCCGCCGAGGCGCTCAGGCTGATGAACACCGGCAAGATCACCTCGCTGTTCGTGGTGGACGCGGCGGACCGCCCGGTCGGCATCCTCCACGTGCATGACCTGCTGCGGGCCGGGGTGGCGTGAGCGGCACCCGCCTCGGCGCTGCGGATGCACCACGCCCGCCGGGCCGCCCGGCGCGGCGCCAGCTTCTCGTGCCCTCGCGGGCGCGCGAGGTGCCCTCGCCCGCAGCACTCGCCCGGCGGCGGCTGCTGGTGCGCATCGGCCGGCTGCTGCTGCTCTCGGTAATCGCGCTCTGGCCCGAGCTCGACCGGGTGGAGGAGCGCGCCCGCGTCTCCTACCGCGTCGGCCTCGCGCCGGGCGGCGTGCAGGTGCTGGCGCCGCGCTACGACAGCGTGGACCGCGAGGGCCGCCCCTTCACCGTCACCGCCGAACGGGCCGAGCAGCGCGGCGCGGCCGAGGTGCTGGAGCTGCTCCGCCCGCGCGCCGATCTGTTCACCTCGGGCGGCTGGCTGCTGCTCGAGGCCGAGGCCGGCCGCTACGACCGCCAGGCCGAGCGGCTGGAGCTCTCGGGCGGTGTCACGCTGTGGGAAGACCGCGGCACCACCCTCTCGACCGAGCGCGCCACCATCCTGACCGGCCAGGGCACCGCTGAGGGCGACCGTCCGGTGGCGGCGCAGGGCCCCTTCGGCACGCTCGACGCCGAGGGCGGCTTCCGCGTGACCGGCCGCGGCGAGGTGGTGCGCTTCCTCGGCCCTGCGCGGGCGATGCTGGAGGACACGGCCAGATGATCCGGCGCCTCGCCCTTGTCCTGCTGCTGCCGGGCCTCGCCCTGGCGCAGAGCCTGGATTTCACCCGCGGCGGCCCGGTCGAGGTGACGGCGCGCGAGGGCATCGAATGGCGGCAGGCGGAGCAGGCCGTGGTGGCGATCGGGGATGCCCGCGCCGTGCGCGCCGGTGTCACGCTCTCGGCCGACCGGCTGACCGCCCGCTACCGCCCGCGCGGCGGCGCGGCGGCGCCGCAGCCAGATGCGCAGAACCCGGTCGGCGGCAGCGAGATCTGGCGGCTCGAGGCCGACGGCAATGTGCGGATCGAGACGCCTGCCGAGCGCGCCGAGGGGGCGCGGGCCGTGTACGACATGGACCAGGCGGTGATGGTGCTGTCGGGCGGGGCGCTGCGCCTGACCACCCCCGATGCCGTGCTGACGGCGCGCGACAGCCTGGAATACTGGCCGCAGCGCCGCATGGCCGTGGCGCGCGGCGATGCGCTGGTGGTGGCGACCGACGGGCGGCGCATCCGCGCCGACACGCTCGTCGGCCATTTCCTCGCGGCGGGGGCGGCGCGCGCCGCCGCCCCGGCCCCCGCCCCCGGCGGCCGCGCCGGCGTGCCGGGCCAGGGCTCGCGCATCGAGCGCGTGGAGGCGTTCGGGGCTGTCGAGATCCGCACGGCCGAGGAGGTGATCCGCGGCGACCGCGGCGTCTACTCTCCCCTCACCGGCACCGCGCGGCTCACCGGCAATGTCCGCAT
>JANWXJ010000152.1 GCA_025055335.1 Acetobacteraceae bacterium | reverse complement strand
CCGCCCGCGAGCCAGCGTGCACCGCGCGCGTAGAGCGCTTCCACCTCCGGCCCCTTCAGCCCGGGCATGTCGGGCTTCACCGCGTAGCCGATGCGCGTCTGCAGATAGGCGAGGTGCCGGTACCCTTCCGGGAAGCGGGCGAGCAGCCCCTTGTCGAGCTCGAGCCGCGCCGCCGGGTCCACCGGGTCCATGCGGTCCTTCTCGTAGATCGGCTGGCGCAGCACGATCCCCCAGCGGCCGTCGCGCTTCTCGAGGAAGTCGTAGAAGCGGCCGGTGCACACCACGTCCACCAGCACGCCATCCACCTCGGCGCGCTGGCTGATCGTCATCTTCGTCTGCGAGATCGCGCGCCTGCCCGCGACGTCCGCCGAATGGCCGAACAGCGCGTGCAGGATGTTGACCCCCTTCGCCCAGCCCGCCTTGGAGGCGGCGATGAACTCGCGCCACGGCGCCTGGCACCAGGTGGCCATCATGTAGCCCTCCTCGTGCCAGCAGGTGGCGAAGCGGTCCCAGTCCCCGGCGTCGCGCCAGACGGCCCAGTTTTCCACCAGCGCGCGGATGGCGAGGCGGTCGAGCAGCTCCTGGTCCATCATCAGGCCCCCCAGCGGCCGGTGAACACCCAGTCGGACTGCGGCTTGCGCTGCCGCGGCGCGACCTCGCGCGCGGCCAGCGCCTCGGGAAGGGAGGCGGGATCGCCCGGCTGCCCGAGCGCGATCGCCACCGCCACGTCCACCTCCTCCGGCACGCCGAGGTCCTGCTTCGCGCGGGCGCGGTCTATGCCGGCCATCTGGTGCATCTGCAGGCCGAGCCCGGCGGCCTCGATCGCCATGGCGCTCGTCGCCTGGCCGAGGTCGAACCAGGCATGGATGTTCGGGTTGCCGTTGCCGGCGAAACGCGTGCGCGCGCAGGCGACCATCAGCACCGGGGCGGCGCCGGCCCATTTCCGGTTGTTCTCCGACAGCAGGGCGAAGATGCGCGCGAAGGCGTCGGGGTGGCGGTGGCGGTCGGCGACGATGAAGGCCCAGGGCTGCTCGTTGTAGCAGGAGGCCGCCCAGCGGCCGGCCTCCAGCACGCGGGCGAGCGTCGTCTCCGGCACGGGCGCGTCGCGGAAGGCGCGCGGGCTCCAGCGCGCGGCGATCGCCGGCAGCAGCGGGGTGGCGGCGGGGGCGGTGCGGTCGGTCATGCGCTCTCCTGTGCTCGGGTCAGTCCTGCTGGGGGATGCCGGCGCTGGCGACGAGCTCGCGCCAGCGGGCGATGTCTCGGCGGATGATCGCCGCCGCCTCCTCGGCCGAGGAGCCGACCGGAGTCAGGCCGAGCTCCTGCAGCCGGGTGCGGAGTTCGGGCCGTTCCAGCGCGGCGCGCGTGATCGCGTTCACCCGCGCGATGGCGGCGGGCGGCACGCCGGCCGGGAAGGCGATGGTGAACCAGGTGGCGAGGTCGAAGCCGGGGATGCCCGCCTCCTGCATCGTCGGCACGTCCGGCAGGCCGGAGAAGCGGCTGCCGGTAGAGAGCGCGATCGCCCGCACCTCGCCCGCGCGGATCTGGCCGAGGGTGGCGGCCACCGTCTCCACCACGAGCTGGATCTGCCCCTGGCGCAGCGCGACGATCAGGTCCGGCGTGCCGCGGTAGGGCACATGGGTGAAGCGCACGCCCGCCAGGGCCTGGAAGGCTTCCGCCACGAAATGCTGCGTCGAGCCGACGCCGACGGTGCCGAGGTTGATCGCATCCGGCCGCGCGCGGGCGGCGGCGATCAGGTCGGCGACGCTGCGAAGCGGGCCCTCCGCCTGGGTGAGGAACACGAGGCCCATGGTCGCGACCTGCGTGACGGGCGCGACATCGGCCACCGGATCGTAGGGCAGGCGGCGGAAGGTGGCGGCCGTCACGGCATGGGCGTTGTTCAGCAGCATCATCGTGCGGCCATCGGGCGCCGACCGGGCGAGCGTATGGGAAGCGATGGTGCCGCCCGCACCGGGGCGGTTCTCCACCACCACCGGCTGGCCGAGCGCCTCGGCGAGATGGGGAGCGAGGAGGCGCGCGACGATGTCGGTGGTGCCGCCCGGCGCGAAGCCCTGGATGAAGCGCACCGGCCCGTCCGGCGCCCAGGAGGGCTGCGCGGCGGCAAGGGCGGGCAGGAAGGGAAGCGCAAGCGCGGCGCGACGGCCGATGGCGATGCTCATGGGGACGGGCCTCCTCCGGGATGCTCGCGCGTTCAGCCGCGCAATGGTTTGCAGCCCCAATCGCCCGCAGGCGCCGCCGCGTCAACAGGGCGGCAGGGCGAGCAGATCCGTGTGGCCGATGCGCGCCGACAGCGCCCCGCGTGCGGCCTGCCGCCGCCGCGCGGCGAGCCAGGCGGCGATGGCGGCGCGATGCCCGGGCAGCCTGGCGCGCGCGGCGTTGGCGTGGCCTTCCGCGAGGGTGGCGGCGAAGCCGGAGAAGCCCCGGCCGATCCGCCAGTCGCTCGGCGCAAGCAGCACCCGGTAGCCCGCGGCGCCGAAGGCCCGCGCCATCGCGGATGGCGCTTCCGGCCCCAGCGCCACGCCGCCGAACCCCTTGTCCCGCGCCTGGTCGCGGCGGAAGCCGCGCGCCACCAGCACATCCGCCGGGTGCGGCGGGAAGAAGCGCTCATGCCCCGAGACGTTCAGCGCCGCATAGAAGGGCAGGCGATGCTGGCGAAGGCCCTCCGCCATCCGCCGCACCCAGGCGCGGGAGACGAGATCGCAGAGTGCGGTGTTCACCACCGCGTCGGTGCGGTCGAGCGGCAGGTTCCCCGGCGCGTCGCAGAGGTCGGTGATCAGCCCTTCCATCCGCCACGCCCCGGCAGGGGTATGCACCAGCAGCACCTGGCGAGACGGCCAGGAGGTTGCCCAGCCATTCGCCTTCGCCCAGGCCTCGGTTTCCGCGAAGGCGCGCCGGATCAGGCCGAGATCGGCGTCCACCAGCGTCCAGGCCTGGGCGCGGCCGAGGATCGGCGCGAGCCAGCGGAACAGCGAGCCGGTGCCGGCGCCGAGGTCGAGCAGGCGCGGGCGCTCCGGCAGCGCCGCCGAGAGGGCGAGCGCCAAGCCGGCGTGGCGCGCCGCGTGGTCGTGTTCCTCGCGCAGGGAAAGCCAGTCGGCGTCGAAGGTCTCGGTCATGCGGCAAGCGCCTTCTCGCATTCGGCCGCGAAGGCGGCGGCGCGGTCGGTCCAGCGGGGGAGTTTCTGGCCCGCGGCCCATGCGGCCTCCGCGCAGGCGGCGCGCAGGTCGCGGTCGAAGATCAGGCGGCGCATGGCGCGGCTGTAGGTGTCGGCATCGCCCGGCGGGGTGACGATCCCGGCCTCCTTCGGCACCACCTCGGCGATCGCGCCGCCCGCGGTGATGGCGACGGGCAGGCCGCGCGCCAGCGCCTCGGCCGCCGCCATGCCGTAGCCTTCCCAGTAGGTGGCCAGCGCGAACAGGTCGGCCCGGTCATAGAGGCGCTGCAGCGTCGCGTCGTCCACCTCGCCGGCGAAGGTCACGCGGTTGGCGATTCCCTTCTCCTCGGCGAGTGCCGCGAGGCCCGCGGCATGCACCCGGTCGCGCGCGGCGCCGGCGATGGTGAGGTGCCAGTCGAGGTCGGTAAGGCGGGCGAGGGCGCGCAGCAGCACATCGTGGCCCTTGCGCGGCGTCAGGCTGCCGACCGACAGGATGGCGCAGCCCGGACCGCCCGAGCCGCGAGCTCGGGGTGCGGGGTCGGTGCCGGGCTCGACGACGCCGATGCGCGCCGGGTCCGCGCCGAACTCCTCCGGCAGGCGGCGGGCGGTGAGGGGGGAGGTGGCGATGAGCCGCGCCATCGCCGGGAACAGCGCCGCCTCGCGCGCCTTGAGGGACGCGCGGTCCGCCTCGGGGAAGCCGGTTTCCAGCGCCGTCGGGTGGTGGATCAGGCCGACGGCGCGGCGGCGGGCGAGCTCCTCCGCGACCGGCGCGAAGGCCGGCAGGCCGAGCCCGTCCACCACCGGCAGCACCCCCTCCGGCAGTGCGTAGAGCGCGGCGGCAGCCTCGGCTTCCGTCGCGGCATCGGGCAGCGGGTGTCGCCCCGCCAGTTCCACCACGTGCACCTCGTGGCCGAGGGCGCGCAGCCCCTCGACCATCCGGCGGTCATAGAGGTAGCCGCCGGAGATCGCGCCGAACGGCCCCGGCACCAGGAGTGCGAGACGCATCAGACCGGCGCGTCGTAGGCCGCCCAGGCGAGCGGGTTCTCGCGCAGCAGCACCTTGAGGGAGGTGACGGCCTTGCCGCCCTCGCCGAGCCGCCCTTCGCGCAGCGCGGCGGCGAGCAGGTCGTGGATGTGCCTGCACATATATTCGGTGGTGGTGTTGATGCCCTTGAACTGCGGCAGCTCGTCGAGGTTCCAGTAGTCGAAGCTGTCGAGCACGCGGCGCAGCTCGTTCTTCGCCGCCACGATGTCGATCAGGAGGTTCAGCCGGTCGAGCGCGGGGGCGCGGAACTCGGCCTCGACCACGAAGGTCGCGCCGTGGACGCGCTGGGCGGGGCCGAACTCCTCGCCCTTGAAGGAATGGGCGATCATCACGTGGTCGGCGACGGTCAGGCTGTACATGCGGGGATCGTCCTTCAGGCGTAGGTGACGAGGGGGCAGAGCGGCGCCGGGCCCTCCGCGGGCGCAAGGCCGAGCAGCGCCGGCATGGCGCGCGGCAGGTCCTCGAAGCGGGTCGCGGGGCCGATCAGCGCATCGAGCGCCGGTTCGGCGAGCAGCGAGAGGGCGAGGCAGAGGCGCTCGGCATGGGTCCGCCGCCCGCGCATCGCGCCGCCGACCTGTCCGACCTGCGTCGAAACGAGGCGCAGGCGGCGGGAATGGAACGTCTCGCCGAGCGGCAGCGGCACATCCGCCGCGCCGAACCAGGAGGCTTCCAGGATGCGCGCCTCGTTCGCCGCGCGGGCGAGGGCAAGACGCAACCCGGCGGCGGAGGCCGAGGCGTGGACGATGAGTTCCTGCTCGCCCGGCGCATCGTCCGGCACGCAAAAGGACGCGCCGAGGGCTTCGGCCGCCGCGCGGCGCGAGGCGTCGAGGTCGCACACCGTCACGCGCATCCCCGGGATGCGCGCGAGCAGAAAGGCCGCGAGCAGCCCGACGACCCCGGCCCCGATCACCAGCGCCCGCTCGCCCGGCAGCGCCGCCGCGTCCCACAGGATGTTGAGCGCGGTTTCCATGTTGGCGCCGAGCACGGCGCGATGGTCCGGCACCTCCTCGGGCACCGGGATGCACATGGCGGCGGGGGCGAGGAACAGGTCCTGGTGCGGGTGCAGCACGAAGACGCGGCGGCCGACCAGCGCCTCGGGCCCCTCCTCCACCACGCCGACGGCGCTGTAGCCGTACTTCACCGGGAAGGGGAAGGACCCCTCCTGCAGCGGGCAGCGCATGGCGGCCCACTGGTTCTCCGGCACCCGGCCGGTGAACACGAGTCGTTCCGTGCCGCGGCTGACGCCGCTTGCGCGGGCGCGCACCAGCGCCTGGTCCGGCGCGCGGGGCGGCAGCGTCTCGGCGCGGAGGTCTCCGGCGCCGGGGGAAACGGTCCAGAAGGCGCGCGCCTGCATCACCCCGCCCCGCAGACGGGCGGGCGTGCGCGGCGAATCGCGGCGTCTATCAGGATATCGTCGCCCATGGGGAACACCGTCCAGGAGAAGCGCAGGCCCTCGTCTATGCGGGAGGCTTCCGGCAGGATGAAGGCAGGGCGGCCGGAGCCGAGGATCATCGGCGCGACCGTCAGGTGCAGACGGTCGAGCAGCCCGGCGGCGAGGAAGCGGGAGACCGTCTCGCCGCCGCCCTCGACGAAGATGCGCTTCAGGCCGCGGGCGGCGAGAGCCGCGAGCAGCGCGCTGAGATCAAGCCCGCCCGAGAGCGCGCGCGGCAGGCGCAGCGTCTCGGCGTGGCCGCGCGGCGCGGCGTCCTCGGCCACCACATGCAGCGTGGGAGGGCCGCCCTGGAACAGCTTCCGCCCGGCGGGGAGACGCGCCGAAGGATCCAGCACCACGCGCACCGGATCCGGGCCCGGAACCTCGCGGGTGGTGAGCCTCGGGTCGTCGGCGGCGACCGTGCCGGCGCCGACCACGACCGCATCGCACAGCGCGCGCAGCCGGTGGGTGTGCAGCAGGTCGCCCCGGCCGCCGATCCACTGGCTCGAGCCGCTCGTGGTGGCGATGCGGCCGTCCAGCGTCTGGGCGAGGCGGCCGACGACGATGCAGCCGTCGGGCGCGGCGGGCGGCGCGAACAGCGGCAGGAAGGGCCGCGCCGCCGGGTGCGAGGGCAGCGCGCCGCCGGTCCGCGCCGCGAGCAGCGCGGCCCAGGCGTCATCCGGCATGTCGAGCGTGGCGGGGCCGTCCATCGCGCGCCCCTCTATCGGGTTTGCGCGCGCGGCGAAACGCCCCCGCGCCTTGCCAGCCCCGGCGGGGCGGCCTATGCGCGCCCCGACCGCCGGAGGACCACCCGATGAGCGCCGACATCCTCGACATTTCCGCCCGCGAGATCCTCGATTCCCGCGGCAACCCGACCGTGGAGGCGGAGGTGCGCCTCGCCTCCGGCGCGATGGGCCGCGCCGCCGTCCCCTCGGGGGCGTCCACCGGAGCGCATGAGGCGGTGGAGCTGCGCGACGGCGACAAGTCCCGCTACGGCGGCAAGGGGGTGCTGAAGGCCGTCGGGCATGTCGAGGGGGAGATCTTCGACGCGCTCTCGGGCCTCGATGCCACGCAGCAGGTGAAGATCGACGAGGCGCTGATCGAGCTGGACGGCACGCCGAACAAGGGGCGGCTCGGGGCGAATGCGATCCTTGCCGTCAGCCTCGCGGTGGCGAAGGCGGCGGCGGCGCATCTCGGGCTGCCGCTCTACCGCTATGTCGGCGGCGTGTTCGCCCGCACCCTGCCGGTGCCGATGATGAACATCATCAACGGCGGCAAGCACGCGGACAACCCGATCGACATCCAGGAGTTCATGATCATGCCGGTCGGCGCCGGCACCGCGGCCGACGCCGTGCGGATCGGCGCCGAGGTGTTCGCAGCCCTCAGGAAGGCGCTGCATGACGCGGGGCATTCGACGAATGTGGGCGACGAGGGCGGCTTCGCGCCGAACCTCACCACGGCGGAGGAGGCGCTCTCCTTCATCGCCCGCGCCTGCGAGGCGGCGGGGCACCGGGTGGGGGAGGACATCGTCTTCGCCCTCGACTGCGCGGCGACCGAGTTCTTCGCCGATGGCCGCTACACGGTGGAGGGCCGGGCGCTCGATGCCGGCGGGATGGTGGACTATCTCGCGGGCCTCTGCGCGAAATGGCCGATCGTCTCGATCGAGGACGGCTGCGCCGAGGACGACTGGGCGGGCTGGGCGCTGCTGACGGAACGGCTCGGGCGCAGGGTGCAGCTCGTCGGCGACGACCTGTTCGTCACCAACGCCGAGCGGCTTCGCCGGGGCATCGCGGAGGGTGTCGGCAACGCCATCCTGGTGAAGGTGAACCAGATCGGCACGCTGACCGAGACGCTGGAGGCGGTGGAGACCGCCCACCGCGCCGGCTACCGCGCGGTGATGAGCCACCGCTCCGGCGAGACGGAGGACGCGACCATCGCCGACCTCGCGGTGGCGACCAATTGCGGGCAGATCAAGACCGGCTCGCTGTCGCGCTCCGACCGGCTGGCGAAGTACAATCAGCTGATCCGCATCGAGCAGGAACTCGGCACCGCGGCGCGCTACGCCGGGCGCGGGGCGGTGCGGCGCTGAGCGGCGGCTTTTTTCGCCGCCGACGCATCGGGACTCTTGCGCGCCGGCCCGCTTCGGATTCTGCTGGGGGAATCAAAGGCGGGGCGGCACGGCGCGATGGCAGGTGCCTTTCGACGGTGGGTGAAGGCAGCGGTCCGGGCGGCGGCGGTGCCCGGGCTGTTCCTGCTGGTCGCCGCCTATTTCGTGCTGCACGCCATCCACGGTGAGCGCGGGCTGCGGGCGCGCGAGCGGCACGAGGCGATCCTGATCGAGGCGCGCCAGGCTCTTGCCGAGGCGGAGGCCGAGCGCGACGCGCTGGAACGCCGTGTGGCCGGGCTGCGCGGCGAGCGGATCGACCGCGACACGCTGGAGGAACGGGCGAGGGGGCTCCTCAACCTCTATGCCCGCGACGAGATCGTGATCCCCTATCCACCGGACCGCAGGCTGTATTGAACGGCGGGCGGTCCGCCATGCCCGCCGGCTCCGGCCTTCGCCGCGGCAGGCCCTCCCCGGAGGCCGGCGGCAGGGGCAGGGGTCCGGATCGCCCCGCCCCGGCAGGCTCTTCGCTTCGCAGGGGCCGGGCGCGGCCGGGCCGCAAGGCGCCACTTGCGCCGCTCAGCCCAGGGCGCGGAGGAAGGCGAGGTCCGCCCCGTCGGGCGCCTGCAGCACCTGCTCCGCCACCAGCCTGTCCCAGCCGCGGGGCGGGGCGGGCGGCGGCGACCAGCGGGCGCGGCGGGCGGCGAGTGTCGCGTCATCCACCAGCAGGTCGAGGCGGCGGTCGCGCACCGAAAGGCGGATGCGGTCGCCCGTTTCGGCCAGCGCGAGCGGCCCGCCGGCGGCGGCTTCGGGTGCGACGTGCAGGATGGTGGTGCCGAAGGCGGTGCCGGACATGCGGCAGTCGCTGATCCGGATCATGTCCTTGACGCCCGCGCGGGCGAGTTTCCTCGGGATCGGGAGGTGGCCCGCCTCCGGCATGCCGGCGGGGCTGCGCGGGCCCGCGTTCTTCAGCACCAGGATGTCGGCGGGTGTCACGTCCAGCGAGTCGTCGTCGATGCGGCGGGCGAGGTCCTCGAGTCCGTCGAACACGATCGCCCGGCCCTCGTGCTCGAACAGGGATGGCGTGGCGGCGGCGCGCTTCAGGATCGCCCCGCCGGGGGCAAGGCTGCCGTAGAGCGCAACGAGGCCGCCGACGGGCGACACCGGATCCCCTCGGCGGCGGATCACGCGATGGTCGGCGAAGGGCGGGGCGCCGATGCGCGTCCCGAGCGGCACCCCGTCGAGGTCCGGCGCCTCGAGGTGCAACAGGTCGCGCAGTTCGTGGAGCAGCACGCGGAGCCCGCCGGCGGCGTGGAAATCCTCCATGTAGCCCTCGCCGGTGGGCTTGAGGTCCACGAGCACGGGCGTGCGGTCGGACAGCGCGTCGAGGCGCTTGAGGTCGAGCGCGAGGCCCGCCCGCCCGGCGATGGCGGCGAGATGCACGACGGCGTTGGTGGAGCCGCCGAGTGCGAGCAGCGTGACGAGGGCGTTGTCGAGGCTTGCCGGCGTGACCAGAGCGGCGGGGGCGACGGGCCGGGCCACAAGGCGCATCGCCTGCGCGCCCGCGGCTTCGGCGGCGCGCAGGCGGTCGGCGTGGACGGCGGGGATGGAGGCGGCCTCGAGCGGCATGAAGCCGAGCACGGCGGCGATCGCCGCCATGGTGGAGGCGGTGCCCATCACGCCGCAGGTGCCGGCGGTGGTGGCGAGCGCGCCCTCGACGCGGGCGATCTTCGCCTCATCCACTTCGCCTGCGCGGTAGGCGGCCCAGAAGCGGCGGCAGTCGGTGCAGGCGGAGAGGCGCTCGCCCTCGAAGCGCATCGCCGACATCGGCCCGACCACGAGCTGCACCGCAGGCACGCCCGCCGAGATCGCGGCCATGAGCTGGGCGGGCACCGTCTTGTCGCAGCCGCCCACCAGCACCACCGCATCGAGCGGCTGCGCCGAGAGCATCGCCTCGGTGTCGAGCGCCATGAGGTTGCGGTAGTGCATGGAGGTCGGCGCGAGGAACGGCTCGCACAGGCTGATGGTGGGGAAGGCGAGCGGCAGGCCGCCCGCCGCCAGCACGCCGCGCTTCACCGCCTCCACGAGTTCTGGCGCCGTGCGATGGCAGGAGTTGAGGTCGGAGCGGGTGTCGGCGATGCCGATGACGGGGCGGCCGAGCATCGCGTCGGAATAGCCGGCCGAGCGGATGAAGGAGCGGCGGAGATAGAGGGCGAAGGCGCGGTCGCCGTAGTTGGCGGCGCGGGCGGCGAGGCCTTTCGGCGCGGGCGTGTCGGTCATGGGGGGGTAGTGTGGCGGCAGGGCGGCGGGCGCGGAAGGGCGGCGGCGCGCCGCGCCGGGCTGCGGTATCCGGATACCGCAGCGGGAAACGCGGGTTCCGGCTTGACGTTCGTGCGGCCGCCTGCGATACGCCGCGCCTCCGCAATTCGGAACGCAGGCAGATGTTGGAACGGCAGACGCGGTCGGTGAAGCCGGCCGAGGTCCAGAAGGGGTGGGTGCTGGTGGATGCCGACGGGCTGGTGCTCGGGCGGCTTGCCGCGATCGTCGCGACCCGCCTGCGCGGCAAGCACAAGCCGACCTTCTCCCCCCATGTGGACTGCGGCGACCACGTCGTGGTCGTCAACGCCCGCAAGGTGCGGGTGACGGGCAACAAGGCCGAGCAGTCGGTGTTCTACTGGCACACCGGCTACCCGGGCGGCATCAAGGGCCGCACCTTGCGGGAGCGGCTGGAAGGCCGCTTCCCCGAACGCGTGATCGAGAAGGCGGTGGAGCGCATGATCACCCGCGGGCCGCTCGGCCGGAAGCAGATGCGCAACCTGCACGTCTATGCGGGCCCCGAGCATCCGCACGGCGGCCAGAATCCGGTGAAGCTCGACGTCGCGGCGATGAACCGCAAGAACAAGCTGGGCTGAGCACGATGAGCGAACAGACGACCGCGACCTCGCTCGCCGACCTCAAGACGCTCGTCGCCGGCACCCCCGCCGCGGCCGAGCCCGCGCCGAAGCGCGAGCCGAAGCGCGACGCGCTAGGCCGCGCCTACGCCACGGGCCGGCGGAAGGAGTCCGTGGCGCGGGTGTGGGTGAAGCCGGGCAAGGGGCAGATCACCATCAACGACAAGCCGGCGGCGAAGTATTTCGCCCGCCCGGTGCTGCGGATGCTGATCACCCAGCCCTTCCTTGTCGCCGACCGCTACCAGCAGTTCGACGTGGTATGCACGGTGACGGGCGGCGGCCTCTCCGGCCAGGCCGGCGCGGTGCGCCACGGCATCAGCCGGGCGCTGGTGAACTACGATCCGGAACTGCGCGCCATCCTGAAGAAGGCCGGCTTCCTGACGCGCGACCCGCGCGCCGTCGAGCGCAAGAAGTACGGCAAGCCGAAGGCCCGCCGCAGCTTCCAGTTCAGCAAGCGCTGAGCGCGGCACCCGACTGCCATGCGACGGGGGCGGGGGCCGCGGGCTTCCCGCCCCTTGCGTTTGCAGGGCGGTTCGGCACCACATGGTCAGGAGGAGGACGCCATGCCGAAGGGCCCGATCCCGACGCTGTTCATCGACGGCGAGGCCGGCACCACCGGCCTGCAGATCCGCGCGCGGCTGGCCGCCCACCCGGGGCTCGGTATCCGCTCGATCCCGGAGGCGCACCGCAAGGACCCTGCCGCCAAGCGCGACCTGATGGCGGAGGTGGACCTCGTGGTCCTCTGCCTGCCGGACGAGGCGGCGAAGGAGGCGGCGGAGATGGCCGCCGCCCTCGGCACCGATGCGCCGAAGCTGCTCGACGCCTCCACCGCCCACCGGGTGGACCCGGCCTGGGTGTACGGCTTCCCGGAACTGGCGAAGGGCCAGGCGGAGGCGATCGCCGCCGCGCCGCGGGTGGCGAACCCTGGTTGCTACCCGACGGGCGCGATCGCGCTGCTTCGGCCGCTGGTGGATGCCGGCATCCTGCCCCCCGACTTCCCGGTGACCGTCAACGCCGTCTCCGGCTACTCGGGCGGGGGCAAGGCGATGATCGCCGAGTTCGAGGCCGGCACCGCCGACCCGTTCTTCCTCTACGGCCTGACGCTCGAGCACAAGCACCTGCCCGAGATGCAGGCCTACGCGCGGCTGACGCGGCGGCCGGTCTTCGTCCCCTCGGTCGGGGATTTCGCGCAGGGCATGCTGGTGTCCGTGCCGCTGCACCTCGACCTGCTGCCGGGTTCGCCCGCGCCCGCCGACATCGAGGCGGCGCTCGCCGCGCATTACGCCGGCGCGGAATGGGTGAAGGTGGTGCCGGCCGACGCCAAGGCGCGGCTCGAGCCCCGCTCGCTCAACGGCACCAACCTGCTGGAGCTGCGCGTCTACGGCAACGCCCTGCGGAAGCAGGCGGTGCTGGTGGCGAAGCTCGACAACCTCGGCAAGGGCGCCTCCGGGGCGGCGGTGCAGAACATCGGGCTGATGCTCGGCCTCGACGTGGCGGCGGCGCTGCCGCTGGCCGCCGAATGAGCGGGCCGCTCTACCCCTTCGAGGGGAAGATGCCGGTGCTGCAGGAGGGCGCCTGGGTGGCGCCGAATGCGGCGGTGATCGGGGATGTCGTGCTCGGGCCCGGCAGTTCGGTGTGGTACGGCTGCGTGCTGCGGGGGGACACCAACTTCATCCGCGTCGGCGCGCGGACGAACATCCAGGACGGCACCATCGTCCACGTGAACAGCGGCGCGGAACCGACGATCATCGGCGACGACGTGACGATCGGCCACGGCTGCATCATCCACGCCTGCACGCTGGAGTCGGGCGCCTTCGTCGGCATGGGGGCGACGGTGCTCGACCGCGCGGTGATCGAGGGCGGCGGGATGCTGGCCGCGGGCGCGCTGCTCACGCCGGGGAAGCGCGTCAGGCGCGGCGAGCTGTGGGCGGGCAGCCCGGCGAAGTTCCTGCGGCCGCTGAGCGAGGAGGAGATCGCCGCCTTCGCCAAGACGGCGCCACATTATTCTGCGCTTGCTGGACGCCATCGCGCCTCGCTCGGCTGAGCCCGGGCCGGCGCGGGGGAGATACGCCATGCGCCGGATCCTGCCGATCGCCCTCGCCGCGCTCGCCGCCGCCTGCGGGGCGCCGCCGCCGCAGCAGCCCCCGACCACCCTGCCCTCGGGCTACCTGCTCGGGATCGGCGACCCGACGCGCGGGGCGATCCTGGAGGCGTCGGCGGGCTTCGCCCGGCCTTCCGCCCTGCACGGCCGGCCGGAGGCGGCGGCGCGGCTCGTCGCGGCGCTCGAGCACATCGCCGTCGCGGTGCCGAACGACCAGATGTTCCGCCCCTTCAACCCGCTGGTGTCGCTCGAGCTGCCGCGGGCGCGGGACGAGGTGCGCGGGCTGGTCGGCATCGCCCCGGCCGCGCCGCCGCAGGCGGTGATCGACGCGTTGTATTCCGCAAGCCGGGCGCTGCGCGCGGGCGACAGGGCGGGCGCGGCGCGGGCGCTGACGCCCGATGTCGCGCCAGACGCCGCGGCGACCCTCGCACGACTGAACGCACTGCCGGACGCGCC
>JANWXJ010000135.1 GCA_025055335.1 Acetobacteraceae bacterium | reverse complement strand
GGCGGCGACGGCGCGCGTGGCCCGGATCGCCGCCTCCGCAGGCGCTTCCCGCTGGGGCGCCTGCGCCTGCGCACGGGCGGTGGCCACGAGGGCAGGCGCCGGCGGCGCGGAGATCCGGCCGGAAAGCAGGGATTCGGCCTTCACCGCGGCAAGCCCGCCCATGGCGAGGATCGCAAGGGGCAGCAGGCGCGGACGCATCAGCCGCGCTCCCGGCCGGCGGCGGCGCGTCCGGCCGCCAGAGCGCGAAGCAGATCGCGCTCGGCGGCGCTCCGCGGCACGGGAAGATCCGCTTCGGCCGGGGCCGGGCGGGCCGCCCGCACCGCAGCATCCAGCCGGTCGGCGAGCGCCTCGGCGCGCTCCGTGAGGAAGCGGAGATCCTCGCGCAGGGGCTCGGCCGCGGCGATGCGCTCGGCCACAGCCCGGCCGGCCGCCTCGGCGGTCGCGCGCAGGCGGATGATGGCGGCTTCGGCGCTCCTCGCCGCTTCCTGCACCCCGGCGGCACCGGCCTCGAGGGCGCCGCGGTCCTTCCGCAGCGCCGCGAGCTGCCGTTCGAGCCGCACGGCGAAGGGTATGGCGGCGCCGAGCAGCGCCAGCAGCACGAGTTGCAGCAGCCATTCCACGCTGCTCATGGGGTGGCCTCCTGCGCCGCGCGGCCGCGCGGCAGTTCGCGGGTGATGCGGACGGCGAGCTGGCTGTCGCGCCGGCCGAGCTCGGCCTCGAACAGCGGCACCTGGCCGCAGGCGACGGTGAGGGGCGCGCCGGGGGCCGCCGAGAGCAGCAGCCTGTCGCCCCGCTTCAGCCCGAGCACGCGCGAGAGGGGCAGCGTCTGCTCGTCGAGAAGCACGTCGAGAGTCACCTCGGTGTGGCGCAGCTCCTCGGCGAGGTGGCTCTCCCAGATCGAGTCGCGGCCGAACTTCTCCCCCATGAACTGCTGCAG
The DNA here is from genome assembly GCA_025055335.1 of Acetobacteraceae bacterium. Classification (GTDB taxonomy): domain Bacteria; phylum Pseudomonadota; class Alphaproteobacteria; order Acetobacterales; family Acetobacteraceae; genus JANWXJ01. The sequence goes on along the minus strand of JANWXJ010000135.1, from coordinate 29,911 downwards.
CAGCAGCTCCCGCACCGGCTCGAGCGTCGCGTAGGGCAGCAGCAGCTCGAGGCAGCCGCCGCGGTCCTCCATGTCGATCCGGAGCCGCGCCCGCACGGCGGCGTTGGACAGGCGGGTGATGGCGGCGAAGCGCGGGTTCGTCTCCAGCCGCTCGAAGCGGAAATCCACCGCCGCGATCGGAGCGAAGGCCTCGCCGAGGTCGTGCAGCACGACGCCGACCAGCCGCTCGACCAGGGTGCGTTCGATCGTGGTGTAGGGCCGGCCCTCGATCCGCATCGCGGCGGTGCCGCGGCGCCCGCCGAGCAGCACGTCCACCACCGAGTAGATCAGCGCCGAATCGGTGACGACGAGGCCGTAGTTGTCCCACTGCTGCACCTTGAACACCGACAGCATGGCCGGCAGCGGGATGGAGTTGAGGTAATCGCCGAAGCGCAGGGACGCGAGCCCGTCGAGCGAGACCTCCACGTTGTCGGAGGTGAAGTTGCGCAGCGTCGTCGTCAGCAGCCGCACCAGCCGGTCGAACACGATCTCGAGCATCGGCAGGCGCTCGTAGGCGACGAGGCCGGAGGAGATGATCCGCTCGATCCCGGATTTCGGCGCCTCGCCGCCGCCCGCCTCGAAGCCGAGCAGGCTGTCGATCTCGGCCTGATTCAGCACCCGCTCCGCCGTCGGCGCCGCCGCCTCGCCCTCGAGCGCCGCGCCCCAGGCGGCGGCAAGATCCTCCTCCTCGCCGCCGGTCATTGCACGATGATCTCCTGGAACAGCACGTCCACGACCCGCGCCGGCGCGGCGGCGAGATTCGCGCGGGCCACGAGCTCCTCCCGCAGGCGCTGCGTGCCGGCCGAGCCGCGTAGCTCCTCCGGCCGCATCTCGCGCAGATAGGTCTGGAACAGGTCGAGGATGCGGGGCATCGCGGCCGCGACGGCGGCGGCATCCTGCTGGCCCGTCACCTCCAGCCGCGCCTTCAGCCGGATGAACACCGCGCGGCGCCCCGGCGCGGAGAGATTGGTGGTGACGTCCGGCACCTCGACGAACACCGGCATGCGCGGCGCGGCCGCCTGGGCCGCCGGTTCGCCCGGTTCGGCGCCGCCGAACAGGCCGAGCATCCAGGCGGCGCCGCCGGCACCGCCGAGCACCAGAGGAGCGGCGAGCGCGACGAGGAGAAGCGGCTTCCTCCTGCCGCCGCCCCCGCCGTCCTGCGCCGCCGCCTGTGCCGCCGCACCCGCCGCCATTCCCGATCCCCCGCCCATCGCGGATGCCCCCACCATCGCCGGTACCGCTTAACGAAGGCTTGCCCGCGGCCGCTTCTGCCGGGTGTCCCGGCAAGGCTTGCCGGGGCCGCCGGCAGGTCGCGCCCGCGGCGGGCGGCGGAACGCGCCGCTTGGCGCCTCGCCCTCTTGGCACGGAGGTTGCCCTTGCCGCCGCGGCGGCGGGGCGGTCCCGCCGGGAGGAGTCCACCGCGATGGACAACGCAGGCTACATCATCCTCTCCCGCATGGCGGCGCAGCTCCGCGCCACGGCGGTGATCGCCCACAACCTCGCCAACGCCGACACGCCGGGCTTCCACGCCTCACGCCCCGTGTTCGCCGTACATCTCTCCACCGCGCGCGCTGCCGCCCTGCCGCCCGGGGCGCGCGACCTCCACTTCTCCTGGGACCGCGCCACTTGGCGCGACACCGATCCCGGCCCGCTGCGCCAGACCGGCAATCCGCTCGACGTCGCGATCGCGGGGGAAGGCTATTTCGTCGTCGAGACGCCGCGCGGGGAGCGCTACACCCGCGCCGGCCGCTTCACCCTCTCGGCCGACGGCACGATCGTGGACATGGGCGGCAACCCGGTGCTGTCCGATGCCGGACGGCCGATCGAGATCGCACCCGGCGACACCGACCTGACGATCGGCGCCGACGGCACCCTGACCGGCCGCAACGGCGAGATCGGCCGCCTCCGCGTGGTGCGCTTCGAGGATCCGCAGGCGCTGCTGGCCGAGGGCGACAGGCTGTTCGCCGCCCCTCCCGGGGCCGATCCCCTCCCGCTCGACCGCCCGCGCCTCGTCCAGGGCGCGCTCGAGGCCTCGAACGTCAATCCCGTCCTCGAGATGGTGCGGATGACGGAGGATCTTCGCCAGTTCCAGTTCGCCGTCCGCATGGCGGAGGCCGAGAACGAGCGCATCGGCGGCACCGTCGACCGGCTGCTGCGCCGCCGCTGACCACCGGGAAGGAACCGACAGCAATGCGCGCCCTGCACATCGCCGGCACCGGCATGATGGCCCAGCAGACCAACGTCGAGGTCATCTCCAACAACATCGCCAACATCAACACCACCGGCTACAAGCGCCGGCGGGCCGAGTTCCAGGACCTCATCTACCAGAACCTGCGGCGCAGCGGCTCGCAGAGCGCGGAGGCCGGCACCGTCCTGCCATCCGGCGCGCAGATCGGGCTCGGCGTCCGCACTGCGGCGATCTACCGCATCACCGAACAGGGCAGCCTGCAGCCGACCGGCAACCGCTTCGACATCGCGATCCGCGGCAACGGCTACTTCCAGGTGCAGCTTCCGACCGGCGAGACCGCCTACACCCGGGACGGCACCTTCGGCCTCTCTCCGGAAGGCGTGATCGTCACCGCCGAGGGCTTTCCCGTCGCCCCCGGCATCGTCGTCCCGGCCAATGCGCGCGACGTCACCATCAACGCCAACGGGGAGGTGTTCGCCGCCCTCGACGGCCAGGTGGCGCCGCAGAACGTCGGGCAGCTCCAGCTCGCGATCTTCCCGAACGAGGGCGGCCTCGAGGCGATCGGCGACAACCTGCTCCTCGCCACCCCCGCCTCCGGCCAGCCGCAGACGGGCGCGCCGGGTTCGCCCGGCTTCGGCAACGTGCTGCAGGGCTATGTCGAGACCTCCAACGTCAACATCGTGCAGGAGGTGACGAACCTGATCACCGCCCAGCGCGCCTACGAGATGAACAGCCGGGTGATCACCGCCGCGGACGAGATGCTCTCCACCCTGTCCCGGATGCGCTGAGGAGTGAGAGAGATGCGCCAGGCCGTGGTTCCCGCCCTCGCCATGCCGCTGCTGTTCCTGCTGCTGCTGGCGCTCGCGCTGCCGGCGGCGGCGCAGTTCGCCGCGCCGCGCCCCGAGGCGGTGGTGGAGGGGCCGGAGGTGCGGCTGTCCCACCTCTTCTCGGGCATCCCCCCGGCGCGCGACCCGGTGCTTGGCCCGGCGCCGCCGCCCGGGCAGCGCATCGTGATCGAGGCGCCGCAGCTTGCCGTCATTGCCCGCCAGGCCGGCCTCGCCTGGCGCCCGTCCGGCACGGAGCGGGTGGTGCTGGAGCGACCGGGCCGCGCGCTCGATCGTGCCGAGGTGGAGGCGGCGCTGCGGGCGGCGCTCGAACCGCTCGGGCTCGATCCGCAGGCGGAACTCGAACTGCCGCCCGGTGCGCTGCCGGCGGTGCCGCCCGCAGCCTCGCTCCGGCTGCTGGTCGAGCAGCCCGCCTTCGATGCCGCCTCCGGCCGCTTTTCCGCCACTCTTCTCGTGCTGGCGGACGGCGCGCCGCCGGAGCGGCTGCGCCTTGCCGGCCGCGCCGCGGTGATGGTGCCGGTCGTGGTGGCGGTGCGGCGCATCCCCGCCGGCCGCCCGATCGGCGCGGCCGATCTCCGGGAGGAGCGCTGGCGTGCCGAGCGGGTGCGGCCCGGAATGGCCGCAAGCCTGGCCGAGGTGGCCGGGCGGCAGTCCCGCAGGCCGATCGGCGAGGGGCAGCCTGTCGTTCTCTCCGACCTCGCCGCAGCCTCGGTGATCTCGCGCAACGAGACGGTGACGGTGGAAGTGGAGCAGGGCGCGCTTGCCCTGACGCTGCGCGGCCGCGCGCTTGCCGACGCCGCGCTGGGCGAGGCGGTGCCGGTGATGAACCCCTCCTCCCGCGCGGTGATCGAGACGATCGCGATCGGCCCCGGGCGTGTCCGCGCCGCCTTCGGCGCCGCGCCGGTCGCGACGGTGCCCGATACCCAGAGCCCGACGGCGGCGATCGCCGCACGCCTCGCCAACCGCTGACGGAGGAGCTCCGATGCGCGTTCTTCCCCTGCTGCTGATGGCCGTCGCTCTCGCCGGTTGCGGCAACGCCGAGCGCCTCTCGCGAATCGGCCGCGCGCCGGACATGGCGCCGATCACCGACGTGACCGCCAACCCCGACGGCCGGCCGGTGGTGATGCCCACGCCGGCGGCGCAGGAGCCGCCGCTTGCCATGAACAGCCTGTGGCGCCCCGGCAGCCGCACCTTCCTCCGCGACCAGCGGGCGGCGCAGGTCGGCGATCTCGTCACCATCCTCGTCTCGATCCAGGACGAGGCGAACCTGCAGAACCGCTTCGACCGCTCGCGCAACGCCGAGGAATCCTTCGGCCTGCCGCGGATCCTCGGGCTCGAATCCTCCTATGCGCGGCTGCTGCCGGGCGGCATTGACCCGTCGCGGCTGGTGCAGGCGGGCTCCGAGGGCGAGGCCGGCGCGACCGGCGTGCTGCGCCGGCAGGAGGCGATCACGCTGCGCGTCGCCGCCACCGTCACCCAGACGCTGCCGAACGGGAACCTCGTCGTCGCCGGGCGCCAGCAGGTGCGGGTGAACCACGAGCTGCGCGACCTGCAGGTGGCGGGGATCGTGCGGCCCTCCGACATCCAGTCCGACAACACCGTCCGCCACGACCGGCTGGCGGAGGCGCGCATCTCCTACGGCGGCCGCGGAACGCTTTCGGATGTGCAGCAGCCGCGCTGGGGCACGCAGATCCTGGACGCGATCCTGCCGTTCTGAGCGGGCGGGCGCGGTGCTAGGGATTCCTGCATGTCCGTCGTCGGCCTGCTTTCCCTCCTCCCGCGCCTGGTGCCGGCGGCGCCTCCCGCCCCCGCCCGGTCCTGCGCCGGGCTGGCGCGCCGCTGGCAGGCCGGGCTGGCGCCGCCGGCCCCGGCGCGCCCGGGAGGGCGTGTGCTCTCCGAGTGGCCGGGGCTTGCCGCCCCGCAGCGCGAGACCTCGGCCATCGTCCAGCTGCACCGGGTTGCGGCGCGCTGAGGCAGGGGCGATGTGCGGCCGCTTCTTCCTGCAACGCGACCCGGCGGGACTCGCCCGCTATTTCGGCGCGGCGAACCCGCTTCCGAACCTCCGCCCCTCCTGGAACGTCGCCCCCACCCAGGAAAGCCCGGTGGTGCGCCGCCACCCCGAGACGGACGCGCGGCACCTCGACCTGCTGCGCTGGGGCCTCGTGCCGCGCTGGGCGAAGGACGCCTCGGGCGGGGCGCGGATGATGAACGCGCGGGCCGAGAGCGTCGCAGACAAGCCCGCCTTCCGCGACGCCTTCCGCAGGCGCCGCTGCCTCGTGCCGATGGACGGGTTCTACGAATGGCGGCAGGAGGGGGCACGGAAGCAGCCCTATGCGGTGGCGATGGCGGACGGTTCGCCGATGGCCGCGGCCGGGCTGTGGGAAGGCCGGCGGCAGCCGGACGGGACGTGGCTTCGGACCTTCACCATCATCACCACCGGCGCCAACGCGAAGCTGGCGCCGGTGCATGAGCGGATGCCGGCGCTGCTCGCGCGCGAGGAGTTCGACGCGTGGCTGGACCCGGCCTCGCCGCCCGAGGCGTTGCGGGCCCTGCTCAGGCCCTGCCCGCCCGCCTGGCTTGCCTGCTGGCCGGTCTCGCCGCGCGTCGGCCGGATCGCGGAGAACGACGCCGGCCTGATCGCGCGCGATCCGGACGCCCGTCCGCCGCCCGGACTGGACGACGGGCCGGTGTTCGGCGGCTGAGCCTCAGCCGTCGAGCGTGATGCCGAGTTCGCGGATCAGCGGCGGCCAGGTGGCGAGTTCCTGCTGCCACAGCGCCGCCATCTCGGCGGTGCCGAGCGGGTTCGTCTCGAGCGACAGGCCGCGGAAGCGCTCGATCAGCGCCGGGTCCTGCAGGGCGCGGCGCACCTCGGCCTCGAGGCGCTGCACGATCGCATCCGGCGTCGAGGAGGGAACACAGAGGCTGTTTCAGGCGTAGATGTCGGCGTTCCGGATGCCCCGTTCGGCCAGAGTCGGCACGTCGGGGAAGGTTGCGATGCGCGTGGGCTGGCAGGCGGCGATCGGCCGCACCCGCCCCGCCTGCAGCGCCGCCACCGCGCTCGCCACGTCGGTCAGGCAGGACTGCACCACGCCCGCGATCGTGTCCTGCAGCGCCGGCGCGCCGCCGCGGTAGGCGACCTGGGTGAACTGCACCCCAGTCGCCCGCTCGAGCCGGACCACGGCGAGATGGTTCGGCGAACCCGCCCCCGCGTGCGACATCGAGACCGCCCCCGGCCGCGCGCGGGCGAGCGCCAGGAACTCCGCCATGTTGCGCGCCGGCACGTCGGGGTGGACCACCACCATGTAGGGGAAGCGCGCCATGCCATGGACGATCCGCAGATCGCGCTGCGCGTCGTAGGCCAAGCGCGTGGACATCGCCGGGATGAACACGAGGCCCGTCAGGTCGCCCGAGAAGAGGGTGTAGCCGTCGCCGGGCTGGCGGGCGACGAACTCGGTCGCCGGCACGGTCGCCCCGCCCGCCCGGTTCTCCACCACGATCTGCTGGCCGAGCGGGCCGCTGATCGCCTGCGCCACGGTGCGCGCCACGAAGTCGGAGCTGCCGCCCGCGGCCCAGGGGACGATCCAGCGGATCGGACGGTTGGGCCATGGCCCGCTCTGCGCGGCCGCCGCCCCGGGAAGCGCCGCGGCCAGCGGAAGCGCCGCGAGGCTGCGGCGGGTGAGGGTGATCATGCGCATCTCTCCCAGTTGCCGGAACGATGCCAGCAATCCAGAGGGGCGAGAGAAACGCAAGCGTTTTCAATCTCGTATACGGCACACGCCGCATCACCCGGACACCGCGGCGCACGGCGCCCCCCGGCCTGCGGAGGCGGCCGGGCTGGCCCGGCACGCGGCTTGCTGTAAAGGTTCCGCAAACACGCAAGGAAGCCGCAGGGAGAGCCCGTGCCGGAGACGACCGTTCCGCCCGCCTTCGACGAACTCGGCACAGGCGGCGAGGTGCGCCCGGCCTATGCCGGCATCGCCCGCTACCTCGCCGCCGCCGGGCGCGAGGAACTGGACGCCAAGCGCCGCGAGGCCGAGGCGCTGTTCCGCCGCATCGGCATCACCTTCGCGGTGTACACCGAGGGCGGCGACCCGGAGCGGCTGATCCCGTTCGACGTCATTCCCCGCATCCTGTCGAGGAGCGAGTGGGAGAGGCTTTCGGCCGGCCTCGTGCAGCGGGTGCGGGCGCTGAACGCCTTCCTGAGCGACGTGTACGGCCCCCGCCGCATCCTGGAGGCCGGGCTGATCCCGGCCGACCTCGTGCTGAGGAACGAGGGCTACCGCCCGGAGATGATCGGCTTCACCCCGCCCGGCGGGGTGTGGACGCATGTCTCGGGGATAGACCTCGTGCGGACGGGGCCCGATGCGTTCTACGTGCTCGAGGACAACTGCCGCACCCCCTCCGGCGTGTCCTACATGCTGGAGAACCGCGAGGCGATGCTGCGCCTCTTCCCCGACCTCTGCGCCGCGCACCGCATCGCCCCGATCGGCCACTACCCCGAGGAACTGCTGGAGACGCTGAAGGCGGTGGCGCCGGCGAGCGCCGGCCCCGACCCGACGGTGGTGGTGCTCACACCCGGTCCCTTCAACAGCGCCTACTACGAGCACTCCTTCCTGGCCGACGAGATGGGCGTGGAACTGGTGGAGGGCGCCGACCTCTTCGTCGAGGACGACACCGTGTTCATGCGCACCACCGCCGGCCCGAAGCGCGTGGACGTGATCTACCGCCGGATCGACGACGAGTACCTGGACCCGGAGGCGTTCCGCCCCGACAGCGTGCTCGGCGTGGCGGGGCTGATGCGCGCCTACAAGGCCGGGCGCGTCGCGCTCGCCAACGCGCCGGGCGCCGGGGTGGCCGACGACAAGTCGGTCTACCCCTATGTGCCCGCGATGGTGCGCTTCTACCTTGGCGAGGAGCCGATCCTCGCGAATGTGCCGACCTACCAGTGCGAGAAGCCCGAGGATCTCGCCTTCGTGCTTGCCAATCTCGACAAGCTCGTGGTGAAGCTGGCGCGGGGTTCCGGCGGCTACGGCATGCTGGTCGGCCCGCACGCCACACAGGCAGAGCGCGAGGAGTTCGCCGCCCGGATCACGGCCCGCCCCGCCGACTACATCGCCCAGCCGACGCTCGCGCTCTCCACCGTGCCGACGGTGGTGAACGGCGGCATCGCGCCTCGGCACGTGGACCTTCGCCCCTACATCCTGTTCGGGCGAGAGATACGGGTGGTGCCCGGCGGCCTGACGCGCGTGGCGCTGCGGGAAGGGTCGCTTGTCGTGAACTCGAGCCAGGGCGGCGGCACCAAGGACACCTGGGTGCTCGAGGAGGACCCGGCACCGCCTGCGGAGGGCTCCGCCGGATGCTGAGCCGCACCGCGGACAGCCTGTTCTGGCTCGGCCGCTACACCGAGCGCGCCGGCAACGTGGCGCGCGGGTTGTCCGCCACCTGGCGCATGGCGATGCTGGCCGCCCCGCGCGGCAAGGCGGAGGAGGAATGGCGCGCCCTCCTCGTCGCCACCGGCGGCGCGCCCGGCTTCCTGGCAAGGCACGGGCCGGTGACGCAGGCGAGCGCGATCCACTGGCTCACGCTCGACGCCGAAAACCCCTCCTCCATCGCCTCCTGCCTCGAGGCGGCCCGGCGCAACGCCCGCGCGGTGCGCACGGCGCTGACGGTGGACATGTGGGCGGCGATCAACGACACGTGGTCGGAACTGCGGAAGGTCGGGCCCGACGTGGTCTCCGGCGACCGGCTCGCCGGCTTCCTCGACTGGGTGCAGGCGCGGACGCTGCTGTTTAACGGTGCCGCCACCGACACCATGCTGCGCGACGAGGCGTGGCATTTCGTCCGCCTCGGCACGCTGCTCGAACGCGGCGACAACACGGCGCGGCTGCTGGATGCGCGCCACGCCGCCTTCGACCCGAAGACCGACCCGCCGGACCCGTCCTCCTGGCAGGCGGCGCTGCGCGCCGTCTCGGCGCTGCGCGCCTACCAGCACGTATTCCGCGCGCGGCTCTCGCCTGAACGCGTCGCCGACCTGCTGCTGCTCAGGCCGGAACTGCCGCGCTCGGTGCGCGCCTGCCACCAGCGCGTCCATGGGCTGCTCGAGACGATCGCCGGCATCACCGGCCGGCGCGGCGACTGCCACGAGACCGCGCAGGCCCTGCGGGCGGACCTCGCCTCGGCCCGGATCGAGGAGGTGCTGCAGGGCGGCCTGCACGCCACGCTGACCCGCATCATCGACACCAACCTCCGGCTCGGCGGCGAGATCACCGCCCTCTACCTCTCCGGCCGATGACCTACTGCGTCGGACTCTGCCTGCGGGAGGGGCTGGTGCTGCTGGCCGACACCCGCACCAATGCCGGGGTGGACCATATCTCCACCTTCTCCAAGCTCTACACCGCCGTCGCGCCGGGGGACCGGGCGATCGGCATGCTCTCGGCGGGCAACCTCGCCGTCACGCAGTCCGTGTGGAACCGGCTGCAGGAGGGCGTGCTGCTCGAGGGCGCGCCGCATACGCTGCTTACGGTGCATTCGATGTTCCGCGCCGCGCAGCTTGTCGGCGCGGCCATCCGCGCCACCTACCAGGCCGACGGGCCGGCGATGCAGGCGCAGGGGGTTGCCTTCGACGTCTCGATCATCCTCGGCGGGCAGATCGCCGGGGGGCCGCCGCGGCTCTACCTGATCTACGCCGCCGGCAACTTCATCGAGGCAACCCCCGATACGCCCTACCTGCAGATCGGCGAGCACAAATACGGCAAGCCCATCCTCGACCGCGCGCTCACCTGGGACACGCCGCTGACGGACGCGCTGAAGCTCGCCCTCGTCAGCATGGACAGCACGCTGCGCTCGAACCTCACGGTCGGGATGCCGCTCGACCTGATGGTGATCCGCACCGACGGCCTGAGGGTGGCGCTGCAGCGGCGCATCACCGAGGAGGACGCCTATTTCCGCGGCATCCGCGAGGGCTGGAGCGCCGCGCTGCGCGAGGCCTACCGCGCGCTGCCGCCGCCCGACTGGCCGCTCGACTGAGGGCCGCGCGCCGCAAGGCGGCGGCGCAGCGGGATCGCCGCCAGCGAGAGCAGGGCGAGGCCGAGGAGCGCGCCGAGGATCTCCGGCGTCAGCACCGAGGCCGGCGTCAGCGTGCCGCCCGCGTCCAGCACGCCGCCGAGCCCCGCGCCCGCCAGGCTGAACACGAAGGTGGCGGGCAGGATGCCGAGGAATGTCGTGGCCACGTACACGGGCAGCGCAACGCCCACGAAGGCCGGCACCAGATTGACCAGGAAGAACGGAAACAGCGGAACGAGGCGCAGCACGAGCAGCCAGGACCACGCGTCGGCGCGGATCGCCGCGGCGAGCGCGGCGGCGCGCGGGCCAAGCCGCGCCAGCGCATCCCTCCCGAGGATCCGCCGCGCCAGCAGGAACACGGCGGTGGCGCCGGCGGTGGCGCCGACCGCCGCCAGCGCCGCGCCGGCCGCCGCGCCGAACAGGAAGCCGCCGGCCACGGTGAGCACCACCGCGCCGGGCACCGACAGCGCGACCGCGAGCGCATAGACGGCGACATAGGCCAACGCCGCCGCCGCACCGTGCGCCGCGACGAAGCCGGCGAGCGCCGCGCGGTTGGCAGCGAGCGCGTCGAGCGACAGGTCCCGGCCCAGCCCCGAGAGATGCACGGCCAGGAGTGCCGCGAGCACCGCCGTGAAGAGCCAGGCGCGCCGGTCGCGCAGGAGCCGCGTCACGGCAGCAGGCGCTGCAGCAGGCGCACGAGAAGCCGCGTGCGCGCGCCGAAGAGGGAGGGCGCGAAATGCTCGCCGGCGGCGCGCTTCACCGCCTCGGCGACGGTCGGGTAGGGCAGCAGCGCCCGCGCCAGCGCCGCCGCACCAAGCCGCCTGCCGATCGCAAGCCCGAGCATCCCGATCGCCTCGCCGGCATGCGGGGCGACCAGCGTGCCGCCGAGCAGCCGGCCCCGCGCGCCGATGACGAGCTTGGCGAAGCCCTCCGTCGCGTCCTCCGCCACCGCGCGGTCGTTGCCGGACAGCGGCACCATCACCGCGTCAACGTCATGGCCCGCCGCGCGCGCCGCCGCCTCGGTCAGCCCGACCTGGGCGATCTCGGGCTCGGTGTAGGTCACCCACGGCAGCGCCGCGGCGTCGAACCGCGCCGGGATGCCGAACAGGATGTTCTGCAGCGCGACGGCGGCATGCGCCCCGGCGACATGGGTGAAGAGAGGCCCGCCGGTGACGTCCCCGATCGCGAAGACCCGGCGGTTCGTCGTCCGCAGCCGCGCATCCACCACGATCCCCTGCGGCGTCGCGGCGATGCCGGCGGCGTCGAGCACGAGCTCCTCGATGTCCGGCCGCCGCCCGGCGGCGACCAGCAGATGCGACCCGACGACAGGCGGCTGGCCGGCGATGTCGAGCGCGATGCCAGCAGGATCGGCGCGCGCCGCGATCGCCTCCGCACCTTCGCGCAGCACGACGCCGTCGGCCGCGAGCGCGGCGCGCAGCGCCGACGCCGCCTCGGGCTCGTCGCGCGGCAGCAGCCGCGCGCGCTCGACCAGCGTGACCTCGGCGCCGAGGCGGCGGAACGCCTGCGCCATCTCCACGCCGACCGGGCCGCCGCCGAGCACGATCAGATGCCGCGGCAGCTCGTTCAGACCGAAGACGGTCTCGTTCGTGAGGCAGGGCAGCGTGTCGAGCCCCGGCAGAGGCGGGATGGCCGGGCGCGAGCCGGTGGCGACGGCGAAGCGCCGCGCGCGTATGCGCTTCCCGCCGGCCTCCACCATGTCCGGCGCGGTGAAGCGCGCGGCGGCGCGGATCACCTCGACGCCGAGGCCGCGGAACCGTTCCTCTCCATCATGCGGCGCGATCGCGGCGATCGTGCGGCGCACATGCGCCATCACCGCGGCGAAATCCACGGCAGGTTCGGCGGCGATGCCGAAGCGCGCCGCGCGGCGCGCGCCGGCCGCGGCATGGGCGGCGGCAAGCAGCGCCTTGGACGGGACGCAGCCGCTGTTCAGGCAGTCGCCGCCCATCAGGTGCTTCTCGACCAGCACGACCGAGGCGCCCATCCGCACCGCGCCCGCCGCGAGCGAGAGCCCCGCCGCGCCCGCGCCGATCACGCAGAGGTCGGCGTGCAGCACGCCGTTGCGGCGGACCGGGCGCGTCGGGGCGGGAGCGGCGGGCGGTTCGGACATCCGCCTGTACCTAGCACGCCGCGTCCGCCTCGGCCTCGGGCGCCAGACGGACGACGCGGCCGGCCGCCTCCGCCGGATCATGCGTGACGAGCAGGACAGGCAGGCCGCGCGCCGCCGCATGGCCGAGCACGAAGGCGCGGAAGCGCGCCCGCAGCGGCGCGTCCAGCCGGCCGAAGGGCTCGTCGAGCAGCAAGGCGCGCGGCTCGGCGAGCAGCGCGCGCATCAGCGCGACGCGGGCGCGCTGCCCGCCGGAGAGCGTGGCGGGGTCGCGCTCCGCGAAGCCCGGAAGTTCCGCATCCCGCAGCGCCGCCTCGACCCGCGCCCGGCGCTCCGCCCTCTTCAGCCCGGGCGGCAGGCCGAAGGCCAGGTTGGCACCGACCGAGAGGTGCGGGAACAGCAGATCGTCCTGGAACAGGATGCCGATGCGCCGCCGCTCCGGCGGCAACCCGTCGAGAGGCCTGCCGTCGAGCGACACCCGCCCCGCCGCGGACAACGCCGGATCGAGGGTGCCGCAGATCGCGGCCAGCAGGCTCGACTTCCCGCAGCCGGAGGGGCCCATCAGCGTCGCGACCTCGCCGCGCGGCACATGCAGGGACAGCGGCGCGAACAGCCGGCGTCCGCCGACCGATACCGAGAGCGCGTCGAGCAGCAGGCCGCTCACGCCCGGAGGCCCGCGCGACGCCGCCACACCGCCGCCGGCAGCAGAAGCGCGGCGGCGAAGGCAAGAAGGGGGATCGCGGCCTGCGCCACCGCCACCACGCCGAGCACGCGGCGGTCGCCGCCGGCGGCGAGCGTCACCGCCTCGGTCGTCAGCGTCGCGAGCCGCCCGCCGCCCGCGAGCAGCGTCGGCAGGTACTGGGCGATGGAGACGGCGATGCCGACGGCCGCCGCCACGAGCAGCGGCCGCAGCAGCAGCGGCAGCTTCACCGCGAGGAACACCCGCGCAGGCGAGGCGCCGAGGCAGGCGGCGACCCGCGGCAGCCTCGGATCGAGCGCGGCGTAGGCATCGGACAGCGACAGCAGGACATAAGGCATCACGAAGACGAGATGCGCGAGCGCGACGGCCGCGACCCCGCCCTCGAGACCGAGGGCCAGCAGCGCCGCCTGCAGCCCGAGCAGGAAGCCTGCCTGGGGCAGCAGCAGCGGCAGCGCCGAAAGCCGCAGCAGCCACGGCAAGGCCGCCGGACCGTGTCGCGCCCGCGCCTCCAGCGCCGCAACGGCAAGGACGAGCGCGATCCCGGTGGCGACCAGCGCGACGACCAGGCTGTTCACTGCCGGGCCTGCCAGGGCCGGGGCCTGCGCCGCCCATGTGCCGCCCTGCAGACGCTCCGGCAGCGCGTCCGGGAAGCGCCACGGCCCGGCGACCGACCACAGGGCCACCGCCGCCAGCGCGCAGTAGGCGAGCAGCAGCGACAGCGGCAGCAAGGCGGCGCCGGCGCGGATGGCGGCCGCGCCGATCCCTCTGCCGCCGGCGGCCCAGGCGCGCCCGACCGTCGCCGCCGCGCGCTCGCCCGCGATCCACACGCCGGCGGCGGCGAGCGCGACGCCAAGCAGCAGCAACGCCCCCGCCGAGGCGGGCAGCAGCAGCGACAGGTCCGGGCTCGTCGCCCAGCGCAAGAGCAGGGGCGCGAGCGTCGGCGGCGCCGACGGGCCGAGGATCAGCGCCACATCCACCGTGCCGACGGAGTAGGCGAGCACCGCGAACACCGGCAGCCGGATCTGCCGGTACACGAGCGGGAACACCGCCTTCAGCCAGGCGACAGGCCTCGGCTGGCCGAGGCTCGTGGCCACCGCAAGGAGTTGCGCCGCCGGAACCTGGTTGAGCGCCGCGAGCGTCATCAGCAGCAGGTATGGCGTCTCCTTCACCACGAGGCCGAGCAGCAGCGCAAGGCCGAGCCCGTCGTTCACCGTGGCGATGTCGGGCGGCAGGTCGAAGCCGGTCGCCCAGGGGGAGAGCAGCCGCAGCAGCAGCCCCGACGGCGCGATGAGGAACAGCAGCCCGATGGCGAGTGCCGCATGCGGCGTGGCGAGCACCGGCAGGGCGAGCGCCTGCACGCGGGCGAAGCCGCGCGACCCGTGCGCCGCCGCGCAGAACAGCGCCACCGAGAGCAGCGACAGCGCCGTCGCTGCAAGCCCGGTCGAGAGGCTGAGCAGCGCCGCGCGCCCGATGCCCGGTTCCGCGAACAGCCGCCGCCACTGTTCGAGCGAGGGCGCCTCGGCGCCGATCGCGGGCAGCACGCCGAACGCCGGCAGCAGCGTGCCGACAAGCCCGCCGAGGACCGGCAGCGCGATGGCGCCGGCCGCGGCCAGCGCGGGCAGGGCGGCGCTCAGGCGGCGACGCGGCGTTCCCATGCCTCGGTCAGCCGCGTCATCCAGGACGGGTGCGGCTCCGGCAGCGCGGGGCCGAGCGCGTCGGGCGCCAGCGCCTCGGGCCCGCGCGGCCAGGCCTCGAACAGGGCGCGCTCGGCCGGCGAGAGGCGCGAGAGGTCGAGTACGGTCGGCGCGCCGAGATGCCGGGGATCCTCTGCGCGCGCCTGCGCCTCCGGCGAGAGCAGGAAGTTCGCCACCGCCTCGGCCGCCTCCGGCGCGGAGGCGTTGAGCGGGATCGCGACGAAGGACGCGTTGCCGATCGAGCCGATGGCGGGGACGAAGCTCCGCACCGAGGCGGGCAGCAGCCCGGCGGTCACCGACGCGGTGGCCTCGCCCGGGTTGAAGGAAAGCATGATGTCGATCTCGCCGTCGTTCAGCAGGTTCCGCATCGCCGGCCCGCTTTCCGGGAAGACGCGCCCCTGGCGCCAGAGGAGGGGGCGCAGCGCGTCGTACCAGGACCAGAGCGGCGCCACGGCCGCGTCGAAGGCGGCGTCGGCCGGGCGGGCCAGCACCGAGCGGTCGGGCGCGAGTTCGAACAGCGCCTGCTTGAGGAAGGTCGCGCCGAGGAAGTTGCGGACATGCGGGTGGGTGAAGCGCCCGCGGTTGCGCCCGGCCCAGGAAAGCAGCGCCGGCATGTCGCGCGGCGGGTCCGGCACGCGCCGGCCTTCGGCGATGAACACGAGGCGCGCCATGCGCCACGGCGCGGCGTAGCCCTCCACCGGCACGGTGAAGTCGGTGACGGTGGCCGGCTTGCCCACGGTGTCCACCAGCGCGAAGTTCGGCAGGCGGTCGGCGAAGCGGCGCAGCAGCCCGGCCTGCTTCAGCGCGAGGAAGTTCGGGCCGTTCAGCCAGATCATGTCCACCGCGCCGCCCTCTCGCCGGCCGGCCGAGACCTCGGCGAGCACGCGCTGCACGGCCTCGGCGGTGTCGCGCAGCCGGACGTGCCGCAGCGTGATGCCGTGGCGCGCCGCGACCTGCTGCCCGACCCAGGCGATGAAGGTGTTGGTCCGCTCGTCGCCGCCCCAGGCATGCCAGGCGACGGTGCGGCCGCGGGCGCGGCTGAGCGTTCCCGCCCAGCCGTCGCCCTCCGCGCGCGCCGCGAGGGGCGGCAGGACCAGCGCGGCGAGGGCCCGCCGGCCGAGGGCCGGGGCCGTCATTCCGCGGCCTCGGTCATGCGGCGCGCGGCGAGGCGCCTGGCCCGCGCGGCCGCGATGCGCGCGCCGAGGACTTCGCGGTGGAAGGCGTCGCAGCCGATGCAGAGATTCGCGTAGGGTCGGCCCGCGGGCGTCACGGCATGGCTGCGGGCGCGGAACATCTCCGGCGTCCAGCCATCCGCCTCGCCCATCCGTTCCGGGTCTCCGCGATCGAGGGCGGCGAAGGCGGGATCGGAGGCGAGATCGTCGAGGATGCCGGTCAGCGGCTCCTCCGCGAGGTTGCCGATCGGCACGGCGGTCTTGATGCAGCAGGGATAGACGTTCCCGTCCGGCTCGACCGAGACCTCCGACCCGGCCCATCCATGCTTCAGGAAGTTCATCGCGCCGGACCAGCGGTTGCAGAAGTTGTCCGCGATCGTCGCGGTGGACAGCCCGTTCGCCCAGGCGCGGCCGCGCGGCCAGAGCCTGCCGATCCAGGCGTCCGGCGTCGCGCCGAAGAACGAGAACAGCGGACCCGGCGCGTCGAGCCAGGAGCGGTCCTGCAGCGACAGCCCGGCCTCCGTCATGCCCTCGGCCGCCATCATCGCCCGCAGCCTCGCCTTGAAAGCGGCCTGCCGCTCCGGGCCCTCGAGGCCGACGTGGTAGTCGTCCACGCCCGCGACGGAGATCGTCCACGCGCCGCGCGCGAGAAGGTCGCGGACGATCGCGGGCGTGAGCAGGTCGCCCGTCGTCTGCACGACGATGCGCACGCCGCCCCGGGCCTCGTAGCGCGAACGCAGCGCCTCGATCACCGGGTAGGTCACGCGCTGGCGCACGCCGTCGAGCAGCACCTCGCCGCCGGAGAGGATGATGCGCCCCGGTCTCGCCGGCGCCTCGGGCGAGGCGGGGTCGCGGTAGAGCATCGCCTCGGGCAGGTTCGCGAGCACGCGCGGCGCGGTGCGCTCGGCCTCGGCGATCACCGCGTCCAGCGCGGCGCGGACGTAGGGGCGGAAGCGGTCCTCGTAGCAGTGGGCGCATCTGCGGTGGCACGCCCAGCACAGCACCCAGTAGATCGCTTCCACTCGAAACCTCCCGGCGCACGACGAGGCCAGAGCGAGTCTGGGGCGTCGGCCGGGATGCCGCAAGGATCGGGCGGTGTTTCGCGGCGCCCACATGCCGCGATGCGGATGATGCCGCGCGGTGCGGCCGTTCCGGGAAGGCGACGGATTTCCAGCATCCCGCCGGCGCGCTACGCTTCCTGGCATGACGGACATCCTGATCGCCTTCCACAGCCCGACGGGCCGGACGCGCGCGCTGGCGCATCGCCTCGCGGAGGGCGTCGCGTCGGTGGAGGGGTGCAACGCGCTGCTGCGGCGGATCGGGCCGGAAGGGCCGGAGCCGCAGGCCACGATGTCGGACCTTGCGGCCTGCGCGGGCGTCGCGATCGGCACGCCGGTGCATTTCGCCGCTCCCTCCACGCCGGTGCGCGCCTTCCTCGACCAGGCGACCGAACTCTGGCTCGGCGGTGTGCTGGCGGGACGGCCGGCGACGGCGTTCTGCAGCGCCGGCTCCGGCGGCGGGCGGGAGGCGGCGCTGATGTCGCTGTGGGCGGTGTTCGCAAGCCACGGCATGGTCATCGTGCCGCTCGGCGGCACCCACCGGGAGATGGCCGACCTTTCGGCGGCGCACGGCGCATCGCCGTTCGGGGCGGGCAGCGTCTCCGGGCCGGGCGAGCGGCCGAACGACGTGGAAGCGCTGCTCGCCCGCCGCCAGGGCGAGGCGCTGGCGCGCATCGCGCGCCGCCTGTCGGGCTAGGTCCGCACCATCGCCGGAGACAGGTCTGCGACCGACGGCGCGCCGAGCAGGGCGAGGGTGCGGTCGAACTCGTCGCGCAGGATGGCGATCGCGCGCTCCGCCCCGGCCGCGCCGCCCGCCGCGGCGCCGTAGAGGGTGGGGCGCCCGGCGAACACGAAGCGCGCGCCGAGTGCCACCGCCGCGGCGATGTGGGCGCCCCGACGCACCCCGCCGTCGAGCGTGACGGCGAGCCGCCCGGCCGCCGCCTGCACCGCCTCGGGCAGCAGCGCGATCGGCGCGGCGGCTAGCCCGAGCTGCCGACCGCCGTGATTGGAAAGCACCACACCGTCCAGCCCGAGACGCGCCGCGCGGTCAACGTCCTCCGGCGCCGAGACGCCCTTGGCGAGGATCGGCCCCGGGAAGAGGTCGCGCAGACGGGCGATCTCCTCCCACACGAGGTCTGCCGTGATCTGGCTCGCCATGAAGGCCGCGAGCGTGTGCGCGGTGGAACCCGGCGGCGCGTAAGGGGCGAGCGAGGCGAAGCGCGGTGCCCCGCGCCGTGCCATCCCCAGCGCCCAGGCGGGGCGGGAGGCGATGTCGAGCAGAACGCGCGGCGTGAGGCGGAAGGGCAGCGCGAAGGCGTTGCGGATGTCGCGCTCCCGCTTGCCGGGCGCGGGAACGTCGAGGGTGACGAACAGCGCGCCGGCGCCGGCGTCCTTGGCGCGGCGAACGAGGTCGTGCCCGACCTCGCGCTTCGCCGGCATGTAGAGCTGGAACCAGAAGCCGCCGGGGATGGCGCGCGCGATGGTCTCGATGTCGGTGGTGGCGACGGTGGAGAGGATGTAGGGGATGCCGGCCGCCGCGGCGGCGCGGGCGATCGCGAGGTCGGTGCCGTGGCCGGCCACGTCCGACAGGCCGGTCGGCGCGATGCCGAAGGGCATGGCCCAGCGGCGGCCGAAGATCTCGGCCGAGAGATCCCGGCGCGAGACGTCCACGCCTGCGCGCGGCACGAGGCGGAGCGAATCGAAGGCGGCGCGGTTGCCGGCCAGCGCCACCTCGTCCTCGGCCCCGCCGTCGATGTAGTCGAAGGCAAGGCGTGGGAGGCGGCGGCGGGCGAGGATGCGAAGCTCGTCGATCGAGACGGCGCGTGCGGCGCGGCTCATCCCTCGCGCACCTGCGCCCACATCCGCGCCACCAGGTCGGACAGCAGGGCACGCTCCTGCGGCGTGAGGCCGGCGAGGCCGGCGGCCGTCTCCGCCTCGGCCAGAGGCAATGCGAGGCGATATCGGGCAAGGCCGGCGTCCGTCAGCCGGATGGAGACGGCGCGGCCGTCCTCGGCCGGACCGCGCGCGACGAGGCCGAGCCGCTCCATCTCCGTCAGTTGCCGCGAGAGGGTGGAGTGCGGCACCAGGGTGCGGTCGGACAGCTCCACGATGGTGGGGGGCGTGCGGGCGCGCGCGCACACGAGCAGCACGCGCCACTGCGCGAAGCTGAGGCCGATGTCGGCGAGGCGGGCGGCAAGGCGGGCGTTCCATGCGGCCATCAGCCGGTTGAGCGCGAAGGGGAGCAGGCCCGGGGACAGATCCGGCTCCTGTGCCTCTAGGTCAGCCATCGGACGAGCCCCGTCGCGATCCAGGGGAACAGGAACACCAGCATCAGCACGAGCACGCCGAACAGCACATAGGGCAGGGCGGCGGCATAGACCTCCGTCATCCGCACCTCGGGCGGGGCGACGCCCTTCATGGTGAACAGCAGCAGCCCGAAGGGCGGCGTGAGCAGGCCGAGCTGCATGCAGATCAGGAACATCACGCCGAACCACACCATGTCGAGCCCGAGCGCCTGCGCCACCGGCACGAAGAAGGGCAGCGTCATCATCATGATGCTGACCTGGTCGAGGAAGCAGCCGAGCAGGATCAGCACCGCCATCATCAGCAGCACCATCTGCCACGGCTCGAGCGAGGCCGAGCGCATCAGCTCGACGATGCCGTTGGTTGCGCCCGAGAAGGTGAGGATCTGCGAGAAGGTGAGCGCGCCGAGCAGGATGAACAGGATGGCGCCCGACACCGCCATGGTGCCGGCCAGCGCGCGCACCAGCACCCGCGGCGTGAGGGAACGGTAGATCGCGGCAACCACCATGGTGGCGAAGGCGCCGAGCGCGCCGGATTCGGTCGGTGTTGCGATGCCGGAGACCATGCTGCCCACCACGGCGGCGAAGATCAGCACCAGCGGAACCACGTGGATCAGAAGCGGCACGATGGTCGGCCCGCCCTTCGGGCCCTCGTCCCGCGGCGCGAGCGACGGATCGAGCGAGCAGCGCAGCAGGATCCAGCCGAGGAACAGCACCGCAAGCAGCAGCCCCGGCCCGATGCCGCCGATCAGCAGCCCGGTGATCGAGATGCCGGCAAGCGAGCCGAGCAGCACGGCAAGCGCCGAGGGCGGCACCAGCATGTCGATGCCGCCGATCGCCATGATCGGGCCCATGGCCGTCTTGCGCTCGTAGCCGCGCTTCAGCATCTGCGGCAGCAGCAGCGCGCCCAGCATGGCCGTGGTGGCGATGGTGGATCCCGACACCGCCGAGAACAGCGTGCCGGCGACGATGGCGACGACGGCGAGCCGCCCGGGCACCGCACGGATCGCCCGGTCCACCGCGTCGATCGCCTTGAGCGCGACGCCCGACTGGAACATCACCTCGCCCATCAGGATGAAGAACGGGATCGGGGTGAGGGAGAAGTTGGCGAGCGAGGTGATGCCGTTGCGCACGAGCTGCTGCAGCCCCGCCTCGCCGCCGAGATACAGCCAGGCGCCGAGGAGGTTGATCGCCAGGAAGCAGAAGGCGACGGGGGGTCCCGCCAGGATCAGCGCAGTGACGCCGCCGAGCAGCAGCAGCGAGGCTTCGACCCATCCGTCCATGATCAGGCCACCGAGCGCGTGTCGTCGGCCCGCGTCGCGCTGAAGAGCCGGCGCGCGAACTCCGCCGACAGCAGCGCGAAGCAGGGGAGCAGCGGCACCGACAGCCACCATTCTGGGAAGCTGACGGTGCGGCGGATCATCGCGCCCGAGGCGATCGCGTCCAGCATAACGTCCCACGACTGCCACAGCAGCACGACCGACACGGCGAGGCCGACGAGGTCCGCCGCGGCCTCGACGATCCGTGCGAACGGCCGCGGCAGCGCGGGGGCCAACAGGTCGGCGCGGATGTGCTTGCCATGGAACAGCAGCCAGGGCGCTGCGAGCACCGCCGAGAGGTAGAGTCCGATCTCCGTCCACTCGACGATGCCGTGGATGTCGGCCCCCGTCGCGGCGCGCAGAGCGACCGACGCCGTCACGGCGAGCACCATCGCGAGAACGATGGCCCCGGCCAGCGCGGCCGGGGCCGCGAGCACCATGCCCCAGCCGCGAAGCATCGCTCAGGCGGCCAGCAGGCGGCGGAGTTCTGCCGCGTGTTCCGGCGCCTGCTGGGCGATCTCGGCCCAGCCGGCCTCGGCGGCGGTATTCAGCCAGCGCTCCCGGTCCGCGCCCTGGAAGGTGATGACGCGGATGCCAACCTGCTCCATCCGCGCGAACTCGGCCGCGATCTGGGTGCGGGCGCGCTCGGTCTCGCCGGCCTCGAGCCAGGCCGCCGTCTGGGTCAGGAAGGCGCGCTGCTCGTCGCGCATCGCCTGCCAGCGCCGCAGGTTGATCTGCAGCGAGACGTCCACGCTGTAGAACCCCGGGTCCACGCGGAAGCGGGTGCGCTCGTGCCAGCCGAGGTCGAAGATGCCGACGGCCGGCCAGCCGTAGCCGTTGACGACGCCTCGCTCGAGCGCGGTGTACACCTCGCCCGGAGGCGTGGTGACGAGATTGGCCCCGAGCGCCGTGAAGAACGCGCTGTAGGTCGGCGTCGTGCGGATCGTCCAGCCGCGGAGGTCGGGTCCGGAGATCTCGCGCGTCGTGTAGAGATGGAAAGGGATCTCGGAGCCGTGGCGGGCAAGGTACCAGGAGTTCGTCCGCTCGTTGTGCAGCCGGTTGAGCAGATCCCAGCCGCCATTCGCGCGGATCTCGCTCCAGGGCCGGGTGGAGAGGCGGATCGCGTTCGCCGCCGGCAGCAGGTTGGCGTAGAACGCGGAGGACGTGTTCGCCATGTCGATCACGCCGTTGCGGATCGCGTTGCCGATCTCGAAGGGCGGCATGGCGCGCGGGCCGCCGATGAAGTTGATGCGCACGAGGCCGCGCCCCTCCTCGTTCACCTTCTGCACGAAGGCCTCGAAGGGGCGGGAGAAGGCGGTGCCTTCCTGGAACACCGAGACGGCGCGCAGCACCATCTCCTGCGCGGTGGCGCGGCCGGCGGCGAACACGGCGGGCGCGGCGAGCGCGCTTCCCACGAGAACCCGTCGAGCGATCATGTCCTCTTCTCTCCCTGCCTATTCCGCGGCACGTGCCAGCGGGGGTGGTGCGGCGAGCGACGCGAGCGTCGCCCGCAGCGTCTTGTGCTCCGGATCGGCGAGCGCGGCCTCGCGCGCACGCGCCACGCGGCCGGGGGCCGAGGCGTCGCCCGCCGGCGCGGCCCGCGCCGGATCGACGGCGTGCTGCATCACGAGGGCGAAGCCCTCCCGCCCGCGGCGGTAGGTGTCGCCGTAGCCCTTCAAGAGCCGCGCGCAGGCGGCGATCTCGAGAGCGAGATCGTGGTCGCCGCGGCGGGCCGCCGCGAGGATGCGCGCAAGCCACGCCGCGATCGCCGCCTGCTCCTCGGCGAAGCGGGCCGAGAACGGGCGCCAGCGGCGCAGCCGCGCCAGCAGGAACAGGGCGAGGAATCCCGTGATCGAGGTGGACCGCACGCGCAGCGCCAGATGCCACCGCCCGATCCGCCCCGTGCGCTCGGCCCAGGCGCGGAGCGGGCGCCCGAGGAACGGCGGCAGCAGGTCGGCCGCTTCGCCGATGCCGGGCTTGAGGAACTCGGTGACGGCGACCGGCTCCCCCTCCTTCGCGCGAACCTCGGCGCGCAGCTCGGCGAAGCGTGCGGCCGAGGACTTGAGCTGCGCGACGCGGACCACGTCCTCGTAGCACATCCAGAGCGCGAGCTGGCGCGCCACCTCGGCGGACAGCCGGTGCACGCCGCCCGGGGCCGGATCGGCGGCGAGGACCGGCCCTAGGCGCTCGAGATACCGACGCGCATAGGCCGCCGATTGGTAATGGACGAGGCGCGGCAGCGCGATCTCGGCCACCGCCAGGACATCGGCGGGCAGCGTCGCGGCGGCGTGCCGGAGCATCTCGGGAAGTTCGGCGCGCGGCGGAAGGGGCGCGGCCGCCGGTTCCGGCCCCGGCAGCCCCTCGGCGGCCAGTGCCAGCCCCGCCTCGAAGCCGCGCAGGTTCGTCTCCGGCGCAACGCCCGCGCGGATCGCGGCGCGGAACGCCTCGTGCGGGATCGGCAGCACGCCTGCGCCCGCAAGCAGCCCGAGCGACAGCGCGTTGAGCGACGCCCCCCGCGCGGGCGGCGGCAGGCGATCCGGATCGTAGAGCATCGTCCGCGCCGGGATCTCGCGCAGCGCGCGGAAGGCGCGCTCGGGGTCGAAGCGGCCGTCGCCCATCGCCTGCTTCTCGACGGTGGCGTAGACGCGCCGCGTCGCGGCGATCAGCAGCGTGCGGTCGGGGGAGACGAAGCCGCGCTCGCAGCAGCGCGCGGCTTCCACGAGCTCCGTCGCGATCACCACATCCACGCCGGCCGGTTCGGGGTGGACGGCGAGGATCGGGCGCCGTCCGCCGAGTTCCGCGTTGGTCTGCGGCCAGATCTCCACGAGATAGGTCGTGGCGCCGGTGCGCTGCGCCACGCCGGGGATCGAGGTGCCCTGCACCGGCAGGTCCGCCTTCTGCGCGGCGGCGACGATCCAGTCCGTCATCACGCCGCCACCCTCTCCGCCCATGGCGGAGATCAGCACGGAGATCGGGCGCGCAGCGCTCATTCGGCCGGCGCGGGCATCGGCGCGGGTGCCGGGTTGCGGCGTTCCGCCCAGCGTTGCAGGGCGCCGATCACGCGCTCGCGCAGGCGCATCCACCACAGGTCGCGCGGCGTCGGGTTGGAGACGATGTCGGCGCGATAGAACGAGGGGCAGAGCTGCGCCGCGTCCGCCACCTCGCCGCACAGGCCGCAGCCGACGCAGTCGTTGTTGACGTAGGCCACCGGGTCGCGCCGCAGCGGATCGGGATTGTCGCGGATGGTCAGCGACGGGCAGCCCGAGAGGCGGATGCAGGAATGGTCGCCCGTGCAGGTGGCGGCATCCACCCCGTAGCGGGTGCGCACCACGCGTTCGCCCGCCTTGAGCGCCGCGGCGTAGCGCGGCTTCTCGCGCCGCTGGCGGGCCAGCATGCATTCCTCGGCCGCGACGATGACCTTGAGGCCCTTCTCCTTCGTCGTCAGCGCCTCCCGCAGCGTCTTCACCATGTCCTTCACGCGGTAGGTGCCCTGGGTGCGGATCCAGCGCACGCCCATCGCGCGCAGCGCCTGCTCGATCGGCAGGCGCTGCGGCACGTCCTGCCGGCTGTTGCGGGTGGAGGGGATCGCCTGCTGCCCGGTCGCGCTCGAGTAGTTGTTGTCGAGCACGATCATCACCCCGTCGGTGCGGTTCTGCACCGCCGCCGACACGCCGGAGGATAGCCCGTTATGCCAGAAGCCGCCGTCCCCCATCACGGTGATGGTCCGCTTCTCGCCGAACAGCGGCGCGACCGCCTGGGCCGAGGACAGCCCGAGACCGTAGCCCAGGATCGAGTTGCCCATGTTGAAGGGCGGCAGGGTGGCGAAGGAATGGCAGCCGATGTCGGCGGCCACATGCACCTGCCCGACCTCGCGCTGCACGATCTTCATCGCCGCGAACACCGGGCGTTCGGGGCAGCCGGTGCAGAAGCCGGGCGGGCGCGGCGGCAGCGTCGCGCCGATCAGCGCCTTGGCCTTCCTGCCGGGCGCCGTCGCCTCCTCCAGCACGCGCGCGACCTGCGCCACATCCACGCCGCGCGGCATCGTGCCTTCGAGGAACCTCACGAGTCCCGTCAGCACCACCTCGGCCGTGTATTCGCCGGCGAGCGGCAGCACCTTCTTGCCGATCACCCTGGTCTGGATGTCGCCCTCGCGCAGCGTCGCGGCGATCGCCTGCTCGAGGTAGTCGGGGTTGCCTTCCTCGACGATCAGCACCGCGCGCTTGCCGGCGCAGAAGCCGGTGATCTCCTCCGGCACCAGCGGATAGGTGACGTTCAGCACCAGCACCGGCACGCGCGTCGCGCCGAAATGGTCGGCAAGCCCGAGCCGCGCCAGCGCCCGCAGCACCGTGTTGGTGTGCCCGCCCTGGACGATGATGCCGACATCGTTCAGGTCACCGTCGAGCACCTCGTTCAGCCTGTGCTCGCGGATGAAGGCGCGGGCGGCCGGGAAGCGACGCTCGATCTTGTCCTTCTCCTGCGTGTAGGTCGCGGGCGGCAGGCAGATGCGGGAATAGTCGAAGTCGGGTTCCGGGATCGGCGCGTGGGTGCCGTAGCGGGGCTTCACGTTGTCCTTGGCGATGAACCGCCCGCGCATGTGGCAGGCGCGGATCCGCACCTCTGCCATCACCGGGGTGGAGGAGGCTTCCGACAGCTCGAACGCCTTCTCGATCAGCGGCACGAGGTGTTCATGGTCCGGCCGCGGGTCCATCAGCCACATCGAGGACTTCATCGCGAAGGCGTGCGTGCGTTCCTGGATGATGGAGGCGCCCTCGCCGTAGTCCTCGCCGACCACCATCACCACCCCGCCCTTCACCCCGGCCGAGGCGAGGTTGGACAGCGCATCGGAGGCGACATTTGTGCCGACGGTGGATTTCCACACCGCCGCCCCGCGCACCGGGTAGTTGATGGAGGCCGCGAGCATCGCCGCCGCCCCGGCCTCGTTCGCCGCAGGCGCGTAGTGCACGCCGAGTTCCGCGAGCAACTCCTTCGCGTCGTGGAACACGTCCATCAGGTGGGAGACGGGCGCGCCCTGGTAGCCGGTGACGTAGGAGACGCCCGACTGCAGCAGCGCCTTGGCGATGGCAAGGATTCCCTCGCCCTCGAACACCTCGCCCGCGCCCTTCCGCAGCAGGGCGATTTCCTTGGCGAAGGAGCGTTCCACGCGCGGGCCTCCGGGCTGCTGTCCGACGCAATCCGTCCAGTTGCATATAATCACTCGGGCGCAACAGGACGCAAGCCACCCTCTCGCCTCGCGTCGTCGGGCGGGATCACCGCGCCGATCGCGGCCGGGGCAGTTGCGGCGAGGTCGAAGGGCTCCCGCCCGGCCGCCCCGGCGGCAGGGGGCCGCGCGCGCAGACGCCACAGCACGAAGCCGAGCAGCGCCGCATGGACGGCGGCGGTGAACAGGAACAACCCACCCCCCGGCAGCCAGAGCAGGCAGGCCGCCGCCAGCACCGGCCCGATCGCCGCGCCCGCCCCGTTCACCAGCAGCAGGGAGGAGGCGGTGTCCACATACTCGTCCGCCGGCACGAGATCGTAGGCGTGGGCGGCGGCGATGGCGTAGCAGGGCAGCGCCAGCGCGCCGAACGCCGCCGCCAGCGGCAGCAGCCAGGGCCCGTCGGTCGCAAGGCCCAGCACGAGGCCCGCCGCCGAAGCCCCGAACAGCATCCCCACCAGCACGCGCCGCCGGTCGGTCCGGTCCGAAAGCCGCCCGGCCGGCCATTGCGCCAGCGCCCCGGCGAGGGCTGCGGCCGTCATGAACATCGCCGCGCCGCTTTCCGACAGCCCGTATCCGGTCGCCGCCACCGGGCCGACCGTCCAGAACGCACCGTTCGTCACGCCGATCAGCAGCGCGCCGAGAAGCCCGACCGGCGAGGCGCGATACAGCCTGAGCGGCCGGAAGGCCACCTCCGCCACCGGCGCCGGCTGTGCCGCGCGCGTCAGCGTCACCGGCAGCGCGGCGACCGACAGCAGCACCGCCGACAGGGCGAACAGCCCGAAACCGCCGACCTCTCCTGTCGGCAGCAGCATCTGCCCGGCGGTGATCCCGCCGAAGTTCACCACGATGTAGGCGGACATCACCGTGCCGCGCGTGCTGTTGCCGGCCCGCTCGTTCAGCCAGGACTCGACCACGAGATAGGCGACGGCAAGCGCCGAGCCGAACAGGGCGCGCAGAAGCACCCACAGCGGCCCCGACACCACCAGCGGATGCAGCAGCGCCAGCGCCGTCAGCGTCGAGACCATCGCCGCGAAGCAGCGGATGTGCCCGACCCGCCGCACGATCCTCGGCCCCACGACGCAGCCGGCGACGAAGCCGCCGAAGAACGCCGCGCCGAACACGCCGACGATCAGCGTGCCGAAGCCTTCCGCCGTGGCGCGCAGGGGCAACAGCAGGTTGAGCAGCCCGTGGCCCGTCAGCAGGATCCCGACTCCGGCGAGCAGCGACGCGACCGGGCCAAGCGCTGCGTGCATCTGCGGCTCCTCCGCCGCCATATCGCCGCAGCCCGGGCGGCACCGCAAGCCGCCCGGCGGCTTGACCGCGCCGCGCCCCTGCCGGATTGGTGCGCCCGCCGAAATACGCCCCGGGGAGAGGACAGCGCATGGCCGAACTGGTGACGACGGAGACACGCGACGGCATCGCCGTGCTCACGCTCGACAACCCCCCGGTCAACGCGCTGTCGGCGCCGCTGCGCGCGGCGATCGTCGCGGCGCTGCGGGCGGCCTCGGCCGACCCGGCGGTGCGCGGCATCGTGCTGGCGGCGAAGGGGAAGGCGTGGATCGCCGGCGCCGACATCTCCGAGTTCGGCAAGCCGCCCGTCCCTCCCACCACGCCGGAGGTGATCGCCGCGCTCGAGGCCTGCCCGAAGCCGGTGGTGGCCGCGATCCACGGGGTTGCGCTCGGCGGCGGGCTCGAGGTGGCGCTCGGCTGCCACGCGCGCGTGGGCGGGCCGGAGGCGCGGCTCGGGCTGCCGGAGGTGAAGCTCGGCCTCATCCCAGGCGCGGGCGGCACGCAGCGCGCGCCGCGGCTGATGGGCGCGGCCGCCGCGCTCGAGCTGATGATCTCGGGCGAGCCGCTGAGGCCGGACGACGCGCTCCGCGCCGGGCTGCTCGACCGCGTGGCGGGGGCGGATGTGGTGGCGGAGGCGGCGGCGCTGGCGCGCGACCTCGCCGCCGCCCTGCCGCCGCCCGTCCTCGCGCGGGAGGAGAAGCTGCACGAGCCCGGCGCGCGGGAGGCGTTCGAGGCGGCGGCCGCGAAGCACGCGAAGCGCGCCGCCGAGGAGCCGCAGGTGGCGGCGATCGTACAATCCGTCCGCAACGCCTTCGACCTGCCCGCCAGCGAGGCGCTGGCCCGCGAGCGCGCGCTGTTCCTGGCGCTGACACAGGATCCGCGCAGCAAGGCGCTGCGCCACCTCTTCTTCGCCGAGCGCGAGGCGGCGAAGGTTGCGGTTCCCCCCGGCACGAAGCCGCGCCCCGTCGCGCGCGCCGCCGTGCTCGGCGCCGGCACCATGGGTGCCGGCATCGCAATCTGCTTCGCCAACGCCGGCATCCCCGTGACGGTGATCGAAACGGACGAGGCGGCGCTGGCGCGCGGCCTGTCGCGCATCGCCGACACCTACGCCGCGTCGGTGAAGCGCGGCAGCCTGACCGAGGCGGCGAAGGCCGAGCGGCTGGCGCGGATCGAG
Source organism: Acetobacteraceae bacterium (assembly GCA_025055335.1). Taxonomy (GTDB): domain Bacteria; phylum Pseudomonadota; class Alphaproteobacteria; order Acetobacterales; family Acetobacteraceae; genus JANWXJ01. The sequence goes on along the minus strand of JANWXJ010000135.1, from coordinate 1,724 downwards.
GGGCGCGTCGGCCCCGAGGCGGCGGCGGATGCCGACCTGATCGTCGAGGCCGTGTTCGAGGACATGGGCGTGAAGCGCGAGGTGTTCGGCCGGCTCGCCGCCGTCGCCAAGCCGGGCGCGGTGCTCGCCACCAACACCTCCTATCTCGACGTGAACGGGATCGCCGCCGCCGCCGGCGACCGCGCCGCCGATGTGCTCGGCATGCACTTCTTCAGCCCGGCGAACGTGATGCGCCTGCTCGAGGTGGTGCGCGCCGCGCGCACCGCGCCCGATGCCCTGCTGACGGCGGTCGAGGTGGGCAAGCGCCTCGGCAAGCTGCCCGTGACGGTCGGGGTGTGCTTCGGCTTCGTCGGCAACCGCATGCTGTTCCGCCGCACGCTGGAGGCCGACCGGCTGCTGCTGGAAGGCGCAAGCCCGCAGCAGCTCGATTCGGCGCTGACCGGCTTCGGCTTCCGCATGGGGCCCTGCGCGATGGCGGATCTCGCGGGGCTCGACATCTCCTGGCGCGTGCGGAAGCAGTTCGGCATCGAGGCCCCGGCCTTCGACGCGCTGGCCGAGGCGGGACGCCTCGGGCAGAAGACCGGCCGGGGCTTCTACGCCTATCCGGAGGGCGCGCGCGCCGGCGAGCCGGACCCGGAGGCTGAGGAGATGATCGCGAAGGTCGCCGCCGCCCGCGGCATCGCCCGCCGCAGCCATACGCCGGAAGAGATCCGCGACCGGCTGCTGCTGCCGATGATCAACGAGGGCGCGCGAATCCTCGAGGAGGGCATCGCCGCCCGCGCCTCCGACATCGACGTGGTGTGGGTGCACGGCTACGGCTGGCCGGCCTGGACCGGCGGGCCGATGCACTACGCCGATGCGCGCGGGCTGAAGGAGATCGCCGAGCGGCTCTCCGCCTTCGCCGAGGCGACGGGCGATGCCGCGCTTCGCCCAGCACCGCTGCTGGCGCGGTTGGCCGCAGAGGGGCGGGGCTTCGGCGGCTAGCAACCAGTCGGCTTCCCGTCCGTCCTGGGATCGGCGGATCTGGCGCGCATGACGCGGTTCATTCCGTTCAGCCGGGACCAGGCGTTCCTGCTGCCGCCGGACGCGAAGGACTGGCTTCCGGCGGATGACGTGGCGCATGTCGTGGTGGCGGCGGTGCAGCATGTGCCGCTCGGGGCCTTCGCGGTGCGGCCCGTGCCCGGCGGCAAGGCGCAGTATCACCCGCGGCTGCCGCCGGCGCTGCTGATTTCCTGCCACGCGACCGGCATCTTCTCCTCGCGCCGGATCGAGCGGGCGACGCACCGCGACATCGGCGTGCGCCACGTGGCGGCGAACCTGCACCCCGGCCACGACACCATCGCCGCCTTCCGCCGCGCCAACCGCGCTGCCTTCGAGGCGGCCTTCCTGCAGGTGCTGCTGCTGGCCAGGGAGAGCGGGCTGCTCCGGCTCGGCACGGTGGCGATCGACGGCGCCAAGCCCGGCGCCAACGCCTCCAAGATCCGGTCCGTGCGCCACGGCCGGGCGAAGGAACTGCGCCAGACGCTTGCCGCCGGCATCGCCGAACTGACCGCGCGCGGAAGCCGCCGATGCCGAAGGCCAGCCCGGATGCCGCCTGCGCCCGGCTGGAGGCGCAGGCCCGCTTGCGAGGCCAAGCGCGCCACCTACGAGGCGAAGACAGGCCGCCGCGGCCGGCCGCCCAAGCCGCCCGAGGACGACCCGCCACCGACGCGGCAATCCAACCT
>JANWXJ010000059.1 GCA_025055335.1 Acetobacteraceae bacterium | reverse complement strand
CGCTCATGCCTGCACGATGTTCCAGCGCTGGTTGAGCTCGGCGAAGAAGCCGGAGGCGAGCCGCATCGTCACCCAGGCGTTCAGCACATTCAGGAACACGGGGTCGTTCAGCGGGGCCATGAACGCCATCGGGATCGGGTTGCGCGCCTCGTTGGCGAGGATCGGCACGAGATCGGGGTATTCGCGCGTGAGGTAGGCCGCCTCGATGGTGGTGGACATCGTCACGTCCACCCGGCCGGCGAGCAGCTCCTGCCAGTCGCGCGCGGGGCTTTCCACGCGCCTGAGCGTCGCGTTCGGCAGCGCCTGCTGCACCCACTGCTCCATGGTGGTGCCGAGGTTGGTGCCGATCGTCACGCTGCGCTGGTTGAGCTGCTCCCACGAGGTGAAGCGCGCCGCATCCCGCCGGCGGGCGAGCGGGAAGAAGGCGGTGCGGCCCCAGGGGATGGTGAAGGAGGCCGCCATCGCACGCGCCATGCTCATCGAGGTGCCGGTGAACACCACGTCGTACTGGTCGGCGACGAGGCCGTTGATCAGGGTGCGCCAGTCGGTGGCGACGAACTCGGCGCGCACGTTCATGTCGCGCGCGAGCTGCTCGGCCGCCTCGATCTGGTGGCCGCGATAGGCGCGCGTTGCGGGGTCGCGGAAGGACATCGGGTTGAAATCCCCGGTGGTGCCGATGCGGATCCGCCCCGCCGCCTGGATGGCGGCGAGCCGGGGCGAGGCCGCCTGCGCCTGGGCGGCGGCGGGCAGGGCGAGGCCCGCGGCGGCGGCGCCGAGGGCGAGCGGAAGGTCGCGTCGGTTCATGCGGGGGCTCCCCGGGGCGGTGCTGGACAGGCGGGCCGGATATGGGGTGTCTCGCGGGAAGGCCAGGGTGGCGCGCCGCGCGCCCCGCCGCAACCGCCGGGGGTTCCCGCATGCGCCTGCCGCGTCCCGTCCCGCCCGCCGCGCGCCTGCCGCTGCTGGCGCTGCTTGCGCTGCCGCTTGCCGGCTGCGGTCCCTCCTTCGGCTGGCATGTGGTGGACCCAACCGACCCGCGGGGTGCCGCGAACCTCGCGTTCCTGCTCTCGGGGCTGTGGCCGGCGGTGGTGCTGTCGGTGTCGGCGATGGCGCTGTCGGTCGCGCTCGGGCTGATGGTCGCGCTGGCCGGCTTCGGCCGCCTCGCGCCGCTGCGGCTCGCCTCGCGCGCATGGGTGGAGCTGTTCCGGTCGGTGCCGATCCTGGTCGCGCTTCTGTGGGTGTATTACGGGCTGCCGGTGGTTGCCGACATCCGCCTTGGCATCTTCGCCGCCGCGGTGCTGGCGATCGCCCTCTGCGATTCGGCCTTCGAGGCGGAGATCTTCCGCGCCGGCATCCAGAGCGTGGAGCGCGGCCAGATGGAGGCGGCGATGGCCCTCGGCCTATCGCCCTGGCAGGCGTTCCGCTTCGTGGTTTTCCCGCAGGCCCTGCGGCGCGTGCTGCCGCCGCTCGGCAACCAGTTCGTCTATGTGGTGAAGATGTCCTCGCTTGCGTCCGTCATCGGCTACGAGGAGCTGACGCGGCGGGCGAACGAGCTCAACGTCACGCTGCACCGGCCGCTCGAGATCTACAGCGTGCTGGTGCTGGAATACCTCGTGCTGGTGCTCGCGATCTCGGCCGGCGTGCGGTGGATGGAACGCCGCCTCGGCGCCGATCAGACGATCCGGCGCGAGGGTTGAGGGCGGGCCCCGGCCGCCTCAGCCGATGCGGTCGCGCAGGGGGCGGATCAGGCCGGGATCGGACCCGGATCGCCGACGACCGCAAGCCGCTCCGGCTGCGCGAGCGGCTTGCCGCTCAGCGCGATCAGGTTCGTCCCGAACCGGTCCCTCGGCCGGGAGGCGAGGGCCGCGAGCGGCTGGCGGACGCGCTGGGGCGCGAACTGGTTCGCGGCCAGCCCGATCTTTCGAAACAGGTCCGGGCTGGCATACACCGTGATCTGCGGCAGGAAGCCGATGCCGTCGAAGGGCCAGATGGTCCGTTCGCCGGTGCTGCCGGCCGGAGTGCTCCTGCAGCCGCCGCGTGACGAAGCTGCGGCCGGAGCAGGAGGCGCGTTCGATCCGGTCCGGAGGCGCGGTACCCTCTCCGCAAGCCCCGCGGCCCAGACCGCCACGCCCTTGCGTGTGGGGTCGCGGAAGCGGTGGTTCGTTCTCCTCCCTGGCCGCGCGTGCCGCCCTGGCGGCACGGGCATCCTCCTGCAGCACGGCATGGGCGGCGTTCAGCAAGGCGGCGTCGTCATGGCCGCTGCCATGGTCGGGACGCACCAAGCGGGCGACGCGCAGCCAAGCGCGGCGGGGGGCCGGTCTCCGTGAGGTTGGCGGCGTCGACGCCGTGGCAAGCGAAGATGCTGGCGGCTTCCTTGGGAGTCATGCTCGGTCGCGGGCTGCTCGGGGCGGCGGATAGGCGCGGGTTCCCAAACGCCGCCGGCGGCGGACTCAGAGCGAATCGGCGGTGGTCAGCCGCCAGGGGCGGCCCGGCTCGGCCAGGAGCGGCAGGGCGTTCGGCGTGCGTATGTTGGCCGGCAGCCCCGCCGCCTGGCGGAAGGCGCGCCACCACGCGCCATGCGCGACGATGAGGGCAAGGCCCGGCGCCGCCGTCGCGCGGTCGATCGCCGCAATGGCGCGGGCCCGCAGCGCGGCGAAGCTCTCGCCGCCCTCGGGGGTGAAGCGGCCGGCGATCCAGTCGTCGTACCAGTCGCCCATCGGCTGGCCTTCCTGCACGCCGAAGCGCGTCTCCATCAGGTCCGGGTCGAACGCCAGCGGGACCGCCAGGGCGGCGGCGACGATCCGCGCCGTCTCCGCCGCGCGCGAGAGGGGGGAGGCATGGATGCGCACGATGCCGCGCCCGGCGAGCAGCCGTGCCGCCCGCTCGGCCTGCGCGCGGCCGGTGGCGTTCAGCGGGATGTCGGCGTGGCCCTGGCTGAGGCCGCGGGCGTTCCAGTCCGTCTCCCCGTGGCGGAGGAACCAGAAGGGGCGGGGCGCCGGCGTCACTGGCCGGCGGCCGCCTTGTCGCTCTCGCGCGCGGCCTGCACCCCGGGCAGCGCGCCGAACCGCTCGCCATGCGCGGACAGCCGGGGCAACCGATCGAAGGGCAGGCCGAACATGCGCCCCGCGCCGGCGACCATCTGCACCGAGATGTCGGCGATGCTGCGCCGCGCCCCGCCGAGCACCCAGTCGCGCCCCTCCAGCGCCGCCTCGGCCAGATCCAGCGCGGCGGCCAGCTTCGCCAGCGCGCGGGCGCGGATGGCGGCCTCGGTCTCGGGCGAACTCGGCTCGGCGTAGCGGGCGGGCGCATAGGCAGGGCCGATCGCGGTGCCGAGCACCCAGCCGCCCCAGGTCGCCCATTGCAGCGCCTCGGCCATGCCGGCGGGGTCGGCCGGCATCAGGCCGGAGTCGGGCGCGGCGGCGGCGGCCCAGGCCATCAGCGCCGGGTGTTCCGTCAGCACGCGCCCGTCGGGCAGTTGCAGCGCCGGCACCTGGCCCTTCGGGTTGATCGCGAGGAACTCCGGCCGCTTGTGCTCGCCCGCGCGGAGGTTCACGTAGCGCGTCTCGTGCGGGATGCCGGCCTCGAGCAGCGCGATCAGCACCGCGTTGCCGGAGGTGAAGGGGGCGGTGAACAGGACGGGGCCGCTCATGCCGGGAAGCCTTCCCGCGTCAGCGCCCGCTTCACCGCCGGCCGCGCCATCATGGCCGCGAGATGCGCGGCGAGCGGCCCGGGCAGGTCGAGCTTCGAGCGGGTGGCGGCCCACCATTCCACGAAGAACAGGGCGGCGTCCGCCACCGAATAGCCGAAGGGCAGCCACCAGGTGGAGCCCCGCGGCCAGCCGGCGGCGATCACGTCGAAGTAGCCGCGGGCGAGCTCGCGCCCCTGCTCGATGACACGGGGCTCGTCCTCCGGGCGGTGGGTGAAGCGGGAGGGGCGGAACTGCCGCGTGAAGGCCTGCGGGTGCACGGTGCCGCAGATGTAGTCCATCGCCTCGAGCGCGCGGAGCTCCCCTTCCGCCCCGCCGGGCAGGAGGTTGGCGGCGGGGAAGGTCTTGGCGAGCCACCAGGCGATGACGGGGAACTCCGACACCGTGCTGCCGTCGTCGCGCACCAGGAAGGGCACCTTCGACTTCGGGTTCACCGCCTTGTATTCGGGCGTGTGCTGCTGGTTGTTCTTGAAGTCGAGCGCGACCGGCTCGAACGGCGCGCCAACCTCCTCGAGCACGATGTGGATGCCGATCGAGCAGGCGCCCGGGGCGTAGAAGAACTTCATGCGCGGTCCTCCGCTGGCGCCGCGGCGCGGCGCATCGGGGGGCGACATTCCCGCCCCGGCCGCCGCTTGGCAAGCCGGGCGCGCCGTTCAGCAGAACAGGCTGGAGACCGAGGATTCCTCGCTGATGCGGCGCATCGCCTCGGCCAGCAGGGGCGCGATCGTGAGCTGGCGGATGTTGCGGGAAACGCGCACCGCCTCGGTGGCGGCGATCGAGTCCGTCACCGTCATCGTCTCGATCGGGGAGGCGCCGATGCGCGCCACCGCCCCGCCGGAGAACACGCCGTGGGTGACATAGACGGAGGCGCTCTTGGCGCCGTTCTTCAGCAGCGCCTCGGCGGCGTTGCACAGCGTGCCGCCGGAATCGACGATGTCGTCCACCAGGATGCAGTCTCGCCCCGCCACCTCGCCGATCACGTTCATCACCTCGGAGACGCCGGCGCGGGGGCGGCGCTTGTCGATGATGGCGAGGTCGGCGTTCAGCCGCGCGGCGAGGGCGCGGGCCCGTACCACGCCGCCGACATCGGGCGAGACGATCATGATCTCCCGCCCCTGGTAGCGGTCCTGGATGTCGCGCGCGAAGAGGGGGGCGGCGAAGAGGTTGTCCACCGGGATGTCGAAGAAGCCCTGGATCTGGGCCGCGTGCAGGTCCATCGTCAGCACCCGGTCGGCGCCGGCGGTGGTGATCAGGTTGGCGACCAGCTTCGCGCTGATCGGCGTGCGGGGCCCCGATTTCCGGTCCTGCCGGGCGTAGCCGAAATACGGGATCACGGCGGTGACTCGCCGCGCGCTGCCGCGGCGGAGCGCATCCAGCGTGATCAGCAGCTCCATCAGGTTGTCGTTCGCCGGATAGGAGGTGGACTGGATCACGAACACGTCCTCGCCGCGGACGTTCTCGTGGATCTCGACGAACACCTCCATGTCGGCGAAGCGGCGGACCGAGGCGTTGGTCAGCGGCATGTTGAGGGCGGCGGCCACCGCTTCGGCGAGCGCGCGGTTGCTGTTGCAGGCGACGATCTTCATGCCGGGGGGGCCTCGCGGCGGGGAGGAAGGCGGCGGGTGGGTAGCAATGGCGGAAGCCCCTGTCCATCGCGCCGGACAGCCGGTCGTCATGCGCCGGGCGCCGCGCCGCCCTGCAACTGGCCGCCGTCAAGACGCCGGGCGACCCTCGCCCGATCCCCGCAAGACCCTACCGCCACGGCGACCTCCGCCGCGCCCTGCCCGACGCCGCCGCGGCGATGATCGGGGCGCTCGGGCCCGGCGCCTTTTCGCTGCGCGATTGTTTTCGCCGCGCGATTGCGGGCGGCGGATCTGCGTCTCCAACCCGGCGCCGGCGCACCATTTCGGCTCGGCGTCGAGGCTGCTGGCGGCGCTTTCCGCCCAGGGCTTCGCCCGCCTGGCGGGGGCGACGCGAGAGGCGCGGGACGCGGCCGGGGAGGATCCGGCGGCGCGGCTGCCGGCGACCGGCCTCGCCTATGTCGAGCGGTCGCTTGCCGCGCCCGGGCTGTGGCCCCGACCTCCGGGCTAGCGGACAGGCGTTGCGGCCCCGGGCGGCGGCGCCCCGGCGTTGTCCAGCACCTGCCGGACGCCGCCGGCCGCCTCCTCGGCCACCACCACCGCCACATCGCCCCACAGCCCGCCGAGGCTCCGCGCCGGCACCTCGTTCAGCTGCACGATGCGGCCGAGTTCCCGCCCGTCGGAGCGGGTGACGATCCAGACGATCTCGACGCGCTCGGTGCGCGGCCCTGCGGGCGCCACGCTGACCTCGCCCGAGAGGCCGTAGGCCGCGCCCTCGGCCCGTTCCTGCAGCACGTAGCCGGCGGCCGACAGGCTCGCACGCATCCGCCGCGTCAGCGCGGCGTTGCCGTCGCCCGGCGCCCCCCGCACCTCCGCGAGGCGGATCACCGGCGCGCCGGGGGCGGGGCGGAAGGCGGCGACGCGGCGAGCGCGCTCGGCGC
>JANWXJ010000234.1 GCA_025055335.1 Acetobacteraceae bacterium | reverse complement strand
AGCACGGCATCGGCGAGCTGGCCCACCTCGTCGCGGCGGCCGGCCTCGGGCACCTCGGTGTCGAGCCGCCCTTCGGCGAGCGAGCGGGTGGCGGCGGCAAGCCGCGCCATCGGCCGCGCCACGCCGAACAGCAGCAGCCACGCGGCGAGCCCCGCGCCGAGCGCGATCCCGCCGACCAGCGCCGCGACCACGATGAGCCACGTCCGCTCGGCCTTGGCGGAGAGCTCGTCGTTCTTGGCGTCGAGCGCGCGCAGCCGCTCTTCCGTCAGGTTCTGGATCGTCTCTCGCAGGCGCTGGTAGGCGGGCAGGAAGGTCTCGCGCATGAAGGCGCGGGCGGCGTTCTGGTCGGTTGCGGCAAGCGCCACGGCGCGGCTCGAGATCTCGAACACCTGGCGCGACTGCTCGGTGATGCCGCGCAGCGCGGGGGCGAGCGCGGGCAGAGCCGTCTCGGCCTGCTGCAGGTGGGTGTGGATGCCGCGGTCGGCGGCGCGCCGGGCTTCCTCGACGATGTCCCGCATCGTCCCGTCCTGCGCGGAGAGGATGCTCCGGTAGGTCTGCAGGCCGAGTTCGGTGATCTGGCGGTTCGCGCGCGCGAGCGCCACCGCCGCGGGCACGTCGTGCGTCAGGGCCGAGGAATAGGCGTGGTCGGCGATCTTCTTCTCGTACAAGGCGATGCCGCCTGCCACCGCAGCGGCGGCGGCGACGGCCACGACGGCAAGGAGCCCCTTCTGGAAAACCTTGAGGTTGCGGAAAGCCATGATTCCCTACCCGGCGTTGCGTGTTGCGGCACAGCCGGACCGGGGCGCGCCAATCCGGACCGGGGGGCTGAATGTTCCATTTCCGGTGAATCTTCGGTGAACCGCGCAACCCCGTCCCGCAACTCCGGGGGGATCGCAATCGCCCGGGTTGCGGCTACATGCCGCGGCCATGACCCCGCCGCCCGCCGCCCGGCCCTCCTCCGGCCCGCCCTCCCACGCCCGCACGCTGCGCACGCTGCTGCCCCATCTCTGGCCGCCGGGCGAGACGGGGGTGAAGGTGCGCGTGGTGGCCGCGCTCTGCCTGCTTGTCGCGGCGAAGGTGGCGAATGTGGCGGTGCCGCTGCTCTACGCGCGGGCGGTGGATGCGCTCGCCCCGGCCGAGGGTGCGGCGGCGGTGGCGGCGGTGCCGGTCGCCCTCATCCTCGGCTACGGGCTGCTCCGCATCTCGGCCTCGCTGTTCGGGGAACTGCGCAACGTCGTGTTCGTCAAGGTGCAGGCGCGGGCGGCGCGGCGGCTGTCGCTTGCGGTGTTCCGCCACCTGCACGCGCTCTCGCTCCGCTTCCACCTCGACCGGCAGACCGGCGGCCTCTCCCGCATCGTCGAGCGCGGCACCAAGGCGATCACCTTCGTCCTCAGCATCCTGCTGTTCTCGATCGGGCCGACGATCCTCGAGATCCTCTTCGTCGCCCTCGTGCTGTGGGCGCTGTTCGACGTCTCCTTCGCCCTCGTCACCCTCGGCACCATCGCCGCCTATGTCGCCTTCACCCTGATGTTCACCAACTGGCGGCTGCGCTTCCGCCGGCGGATGAACGAGACCGACCAGGAGGCCAACACCAAGGCGGTGGACAGCCTGCTGAACTTCGAGACGGTGAAGTACTTCGGCAACGAGGCGCACGAGGCGCGCCGCTACGACGCCTCCCTCGCGCGCTACGAGCAGGCCTACGCCCGCAGCGAGCAGACGCTCAACATGCTGAACGCGGGCCAGGCGACGATCATCGCGATCGGCCTGACGGCGGTGATGCTGATGGCCGGCGCCGGCGTGGCGCGGGGCACGATGACGGTCGGCGACTTCGTGCTGGTGAACACCTATCTCATCCAGCTCTACCTGCCGCTCAACGTGCTCGGCTTCATGTACCGCGAACTGCGCCAGGGCCTGACGGACATGGAGGAGATGTTCGCCCTGCTCGACCAGCGGCAGGAGGTGGCCGACGCGCCGGGCGCTCCGCCGCTCGCCCCCGGACCGGGCGAGGTGCGCTTCGAGGAGGTGCGCTTCGGCTACCGCCCCGACCGGGAGATCCTGCACGGCGTCTCCTTCACCGTGCCGCCCGGGCGGACTCTCGCCATCGTCGGCCCGACGGGGGCGGGGAAATCCACGATTTCGCGCCTGCTGTTCCGCTTCTACGACGCGACCGCCGGGCGCATCCTGGTCGACGGGCAGGACATCCGCGGCGTGACGCAGCAGAGCCTGCGCGCCGCGATCGGTGTGGTGCCGCAGGACACCGTGCTGTTCAACGACACGATCCGCTACAACATCGCCTACGGCCGCCCCGACGCCACCGAGGAGGAGATCGTCGAGGCCGCGAAGCTCGCCCAGGTGCACGACTTCGTGCTGCGCCTGCCGCAGGGCTACGACACCATCGTGGGCGAACGCGGCCTCAAGCTCTCGGGCGGCGAGAAGCAGCGCGTCGCGATCGCGCGCACCATCCTCAAGAACCCGCGGATCCTGATCCTCGACGAGGCGACGAGCGCGCTCGACACCCGCACCGAGCAGGAGATCCAGTCGGCGCTGAAGAGTGCCGCGGCCGGGCGCACCACCCTCGTCATCGCGCATCGCCTGTCCACCGTGGTCGAGGCGGACGAGATCATCGTGCTGCAGGAGGGGCGGATCGCCGAACGCGGCGACCATCCCTCGCTCATCGCCAAGGGCGGGCTCTATGCCGACATGTGGCGGCGGCAGGCCGAGGCGATCGCCGCCGCCGAGGCCGCCGCCGCCGCCCGCGCCGCGGCCGACCTCGACCGCATCCCGGCGCGCCCCGGCGAACCCGCGTGACGGGGGCTTCCGCCCCGCGGCGCCCGACCCATCTACCGGCGCGAGGAGAAGGCTGAGCCATGCAGTTCGACCCCGACGGCACCGTGCCCGAGGACCTGAGCCACGCCGGCTCGGTCGTGGACAAGGCGATCGAGTACATGATGGAGCAGGGGATCGGCGAGCTGTCGGTCGCTTCCGCCCTGCTCGGCGGCGCGCTCGGGCTGCTCGCCCGCAGCATGGACGACCGGGCGATCGCGGCCGTCCTGCGCTCGGCGCTGCGCTCGGTCGAGAGCGGCGAGCTCGCCGCCATGCGCCCGCCCACCACCACCCGAGGCTGACCGCCGCGCCGGCTGCGGCTGCCGCTGGGCGCGCGACGCGCCCTCTGCCCCGGCGGTGCGTCTGCCCCGCGCGGGCCGCGCTTCCCAGCCCCCGCGCCCGCCGCCATCCTACCGGGCAGAGGCGCGCCCCCGGCAGATGACGGCAGATTCAGGCACCGCGGCCCCCCGCACCGATCCGCGTTTGATCGCGGCGATCGTGGCATCCGCCCTGTTCATGCAGAATCTCGACAGCGCGGCGGTGTTCACCGCGCTGCCGGCGATGGCGCGCGACCTCGGGGAGCCGCCCGCGCGCATGGGCGCGGCCGTGACCGCCTATCTCGTCGCGCTCACGGTGTTCATCCCGGCCTCCGCCTGGCTCGGGGACAGGGTGGGGGCGAAGCGGCTGTTCCTCGCCGCGCTGGCGCTGTTCGCCGCCGCTTCCGCCGCCTGCGCCATGGCGGGCGGGCTCGGCTGGCTTGTCGGCGCGCGGTTCGTGCAGGGCATGGCGGGGGCGATGATGCTGCCGGTCGCGCGGCTGCTCGTGCTGCGGCAGGCGCGCAAGGACGAGATGATCCGCGCCATGACGTGGCTCACCATGCCCGCGCTGCTCGGCCCCATCGCCGGGCCGCCGGTCGGCGGGCTGCTGACGGACGTCTTCGGCTGGCGCGCGGTGTTCCTCGTCAACCTGCCGGTCGCAGCCCTCGGCATCCTGCTTGCGGTGTGGAAGGTGCCGCCGATCCCGGCGCGCGATCCGGGGGCGCCCGATGTGCTCGGTCTCGTGCTGGTCGGGCTTGCCCTCGGGCTTTCGATGTTCGGGCTCGAGACGGTCGGGCGCGGGGTGGTGCCGTCGCCGCTGCCCCTCCTCGGGCTGGCCGCGGGCGGGGTGTTCGCCGCGCTGGCGGTGCGGCATTGCCTCTCCGCGCCGCGCCCGGCGCTCGACCTGTCGCTGCTTAGGGTGCCGAGCTACTTCCACAGCGCCGTGCCGGCGACGCTGTTCCGCGTCGGCGCCGGCGCCTCGCCCTTCCTCGTGCCGACGGTGCTGCAGATCGGCCTCGGCCACGGCGCGACGGAAGCGGGCTTCCTCTCCTTCGCCACCGCGCTCGGCGCCTTCGGGATGAAGCCGCTGGTGCGGCCTCTCCTCGGCCGGTTCGGTTTCCGCAGCGTGATCGTCGCGGGCGCGCTGCTGGCCGGCGCCTCCATCGCCGCCTGCGCGCTGATCGGGCCGGGCTGGCCGTGGTTCGCGGTGTTCCTGCTGCTCGCGGCGGGCGGCCTCGTGCGGAGCCTGTTGTTCACCTCGCTCGGCGTGCTGTCGGTCGCCGACCTGCCGCCCGAGCGGCTGGCCGCCGCCACCGCGTTGTCGCAGACGCTGCAGCAGTTCTCCCCTGCGCTCGGCGTCGTGCTCGCGACCGCGACGCTCGAGGCCAGTGCCGCGCTTTCCGGGCGTGCCGGGGCGGCACTCGCGCCCGAGGATTTCGCGGCGGCCTTCGTGGTGGCGGGGATCGTCGCCGCCTCGGCCGCGCCGATCTTCGCGCGCATGCCGGCCGATGCGGGGGCGGATGTCGGCGGCCGTCGCCCGCGGCCTTGACCGGCGCGCCGCTTCGCGGCATAGGCGCGCACTCCCGCGGCGGGCCTTGCCTGCCGCGCCCCGTTCCGCGACCCGAGGATCGAGCACATGGCCCGCCGCTGCGGCATCACCGGCAAGGGCGTGATGGCCGGCAACAATGTCAGCCACGCCAACAACAAGACGCGCCGGCGCTTCCTGCCCAACCTGCAGGAGACGTCGTTCTACTCCGAGGTGCTCGGCACCGCGGTGCAGCTGCGTCTGACGACGACGGGCATCCGCACGGTCGAGCACAATGGCGGGATCGATGCCTTCCTGCTGGGCACGCCGGACCGCAACCTGCCCGCGGAGGCGCGCGCGCTGAAGCGGCGGATCGCCCGGGCGCAGGCGAAGAAGGCCGCCGCCGCGGCCTGACGCCCGGCCGGCCCCGCGCGGGCGGGCGGTCAACCCTTCGTGAACGCTTCCGGGGGCAGTCTCCGCCCCATGGAAAGCGCGCTTGCCCTTCTGCTGCTGTTCGTCCTCGCCCTCGCCGGCGCCGCTGTGGCGCTGGTTGCGCTGCTGCGGCTGTCCGCCGCGCGGGCCGAGGCGGCGGCCCAGCTCGCCGAGCGCGAGCGGCTGCTCTCCCTCGCCATGCGGGATCTGCAGGGGGCCGGGCTCGCGCTGCTGGAAGCCGCCTTCCCGCTCGGCGAGCAGGGCGAGGAGATCGCGGGCCAAGCCCGCCGCCTGCTGCGCATCGCCGACGACATCGAGGAGAAGCTCGGCGCCGGCGCCGGGCCGCGCCGGGTTGCCGAAGGGCGGGTGCCGCTCGGGCCGCTCGTTGCGCGCGCGATCGCCGAGGTCTCGGTGGAGATCGCCCCCGCCCGCCGGGTGTTCCGCGCCGACCCGGCGCTGTCGCGCGTGATGCTGCGGGCCGACTCGCGCGCGCTGGCCGGGGCGCTGGCGCGGGTGCTGCTGCGTGCCGCGCGCGGCACCACGCCCGGGGAGGTTGTCGATATCCGGCTGGAGGACGGCCCGCAGGGCATCGCACTCGTCGTCGAGGACGAGGGTGCGGGGCAGGGCATGGGGGATCTCATGATTCCCTGGGGCGAGGGCGGGGCGCCGGCGGGGGGCACGCGCGGGCTGCCGCTCGGCCTTTCGGTCGCGCGGGACCTGCTGCGCGCCCATGGCGGCGACCTGACGGTGGAGGCGGTAGAGGGCATCGGCTCGCGCTGCTGGCTGTGGCTGCCGCGGCACCGCGTGCTCGCGCCTGCGCCGCCGCAGCAGCCCACATCGCCGCAGCCGCTCGCGGCGTAGCGGGGCCGGGCCGCTTGTGCGGGGCGCGGGCCCCGGCTATACGCCCCATCCCGGCCGACGGAGAGTAGCTCAGCCTGGTAGAGCACTGTGTTCGGGACGCAGGGGCCGGAGGTTCGAATCCTCTCTCTCCGACCAGCGGCGCGCCCCGCCGGATCGCTCCGGCGGGGCGTTTCCGTCTCCGGCCGCCAAGCTGTCCGTGGCGTCATTGTTGCAACGCATCACGGCGGGCAGGGCACCCGGCCCTGCCGCGATGCGGAAGGACAAGACGCATGAGACGACTTCTGGCAGCACTCCTGGTCGGCGGGCTGCTCGCCGCCGCAACCCCTGCGCGCGCGCAGCTCGAGATGCCGCAGGCGGGGCTGACGCTGAACGCCTCCCTCACCGTGGCGACCGACTACCTGTTCCGCGGCATCAGCCAGACGCGCGAGCGCTTCGCCGTGCAGGGCGCCTTCGACCTCGAGCACTCCTCCGGCCTCTACATCGGGGCGTTCGTGTCGAACGTCGCCTTCGCCGGCACCAATGCCCGGCAGGAGGTGGATTTCCTGGTCGGCTGGCGCTTCGAGGCCGCCGGCATCAACTGGGACGCGGGCGTGATCTTCTACACCTATCCCGGCTACACCGGCCCGCCCGGCCTCGACTACGTCGAGTTCGCGCTGACGGCGAAGCGAGAGTTCGAGCCGGTCACGCTCTCGGCCGGGGTGTATTTCTCGCCGCGCTTCACCGGCGGCACCGGCCAGGGCTTCTACGTCCAGGGCGGGATCGAGGTGGCGCTGCCGTTCGACTTCACGCTGAAGGGCACGCTCGGCTACCAGTTCATCGAGCGCAACGACCGCTTCGGCGCGCCGGACTACTGGAACTGGGGCATCGCCCTGTCGCGCCCGGTCATCGGGCCGCTGTCGGCCTCGGTCGGGTTCTACGGCACCAGCATCTCGCGGTCGGAATGCTTCGGCGGCGCGCAGCTCTGCCGCCCGCGGGTGCTCGCCTCCCTCACGGCCGCCTTCTGACCGGGCGGGCGGGGCCGGAGCGCCCCGCCCCCCAACGCATCAGCCGCACCACCGGCACCACCCAGGCCACCCCCGCCAAGGCGTAGAACAGGAGCTGCAGGAGCCAATGCTCCTCCACCAGCGGATCGGCGAGCGCCGTGACGATCATCACATAGGCGATGAAGCCGGCGGTGCCGACCAGGAAGGCAATGAGGGGGCGCGACATGGGGGCGAGATGGCGCAGCCCCGCCCCGGCGCCAAGCCCCGCCCGTTTCCCTCCCGCCGCCTCTGCTCTACCGTCCGTCCCGCCACCCCGCCGCAGGACGCAGCATGACCGACGCGCTCGACCCCGATCCCCGCTCCTTCGACCTCAAGAAGGAGATCCGCGGCATCCCCGATTTCCCGAAGCCCGGGATCCTGTTCTACGACATCTCGACGCTGCTCCGGCACGGCCCGGCCTGGCGGGCGGCGATGGTGCAGATGGCCGATCTCGTGCGCCCGGCGCGCCCAGATCTGCTCGCCGGCATCGAAAGCCGCGGCTTCCTGCTGGCGGCGCCGCTCGCGCTCGAACTGGGCCTGGGCTTCGTCATGCTGCGCAAGCCGCGCAAGCTGCCGGGCGAGACGATCGGGCTCGACTACGCGCTCGAATACGGGGTGGACCGCATCGAGATCCAGGCGGATGCGGTAAAGCCCGGGCAGCGCATCGTGCTGCTCGACGACCTGCTCGCCACCGGCGGCACCATGGCCGCCGGCGTCAGGCTGCTGCGGCATGTCGGGGCCGAGGTGCCGCTCGCCGCGGCGCTGATCGAACTCGTCGCCCTCGGCGGGCGGGCGAAGCTCGATGTGCCCTTCGCCTCCCTCCTCGCCTACGAGGAGTGATCCCTGGCCCCAGGCGCTCGCCGCGGCGGTGGCGGCGGCGCCGACCGGCATCGTCATCGCCGATCCGCGCCTGCCGGACTGCCCGCTCGTCTTCGTCAACCCCGCCTTCCTGCGGATGACGGGCTACGAGGAGGCGGAGGTCCTCGGCCGCAACTGCCGCTTCCTGCAGGGCCCGCGCACCGACCCGAAGGCGGTCGCCATGCTGCGCGAGGCGATCGCCGAGCGCCGGCCGATCACGCTCGAGCTGACGAACCACCGCAAGGACGGCCGCCCCTTCGTCAACGAGCTGCATGTCGGGCCGGTGTACGACGCCTCCGGCGCGCTCGCCGCCTTCATCGGCATCCAGCACGACGTGACCGAGCGCGCCAGCGCCATCGCCGCGACGCGCCGCGCCCGCCGCGCCGCCGAGCGGGCGAACGCCGCGAAGTCCGACCTTCTCGCCTTCGTGGCGCACGAGATACGCACCCCGCTCGCCGGCAGCCTCGGCGCGCTGGCGCTGCTTGCCGACACCGGGCTGTCGCCGGCGCAGCGCCGGCTGCTGGACACCGCCCGCATGGCCGGGGAGGCGATGCGCACGACGCTCGAGGACATCCTCGACCTCTCCCGCGCCGAGGCGGGGCGGCTCGCGCTGGCCGATGTCTCCTTCGATCCGCGCCGCGTGCTGGAGGAGGTGGCAGCGACGCTCGCGCCCGCGGCCGAGGCCAAGGGCCTGCGCCTGTCCGTCTCCGCCGCGGCGGCTGTGCCGGGGGCGATCCGCGGGGACCCGGCGCGGCTGCGGCAGGTGCTGCTGAACCTCGGCGACAACGCGGTGAAGGCGACGGCCGAGGGCGGCGTCGCGATCCGCCTCTCGGCGTCGGGCGCGCGGCTCACGGCCGAGGTCGCCGATACCGGCCCCGGCATCCCGCCCGCGCTGCGCCGCCGCCTGTTCCGCCGCCATGTCCAGGGGGAGGGGGCGGAGCGGGGGGCCGGGCTCGGCCTCACCATCTGCCGGCGGCTGGTGCGGCTGATGGGCGGGCGCATCGTGCTCGACGCCGCGCCGGGAGGCGGCGCGCGCTTCCTCGTGGAGCTGCCGCTGACGCCGGCCGAGGCGGCCGATCCCCCGCCCCCCAGCGCCCCCCTCGCCGCGCGCCCGCTTCCCGCCCGCCGGCGCGTGCTGCTGGTGGAGGACAGCCCAGCCGCCGCGCTCGCCGCCGCGACCGTGCTGCGGA
>JANWXJ010000174.1 GCA_025055335.1 Acetobacteraceae bacterium | reverse complement strand
CGGCGCCGCCCTTGCGACGCGGCGTTGCGGCGGAGGGGCCGGGCGGGGTTGCCGCGCCCCTCACCCCCTGCCTAGATGCGCCGGATGAGGGGAGGACCGCCGAAGATGATCCGCCGCCGCCCGCTGCTGCTCGCAGCTCCCGCCCTTCTCGCCCTGCCCGGCGCCGCCCGCGCGCAAGGCTGGCCCGCGCGCCCGGTGCGGGTGATCGTGCCCTTCCCGCCCGGCTCCACGCCCGACATCGCGGGCCGGGCGGTCGCCTCGCATTTCGCCTCGGTGTTCGGCCAGCCCTTCGTGGTCGAGAACCGCTCGGGCGGCGGCGGCACCACCGGCACCGATGCAATCGCCAAGGCGACGGACGACCACACCATCGGCGTCTCGATCAACGCGCCGATCGCGACCGCCGACCGGCTCTATCCCCGCCTGCCCTACAACCCGCAGCGCGACATCGCGCTGATCAGCCTGCTCGTGCGCGCCCCGCAGCTTCTGGTGGCGGCGCCGCAGCTCGGCGTGGCAAGCCCGGCCGAGTTCATCGCCCGCGCCCGCGCCGAGCCGGGCCGCCTCTCCTACGCCTCGACCGGGACGGGCAGCGCGAGCCACCTTGCGATGGAGGCGCTGAAGGCGCGCGAGAACCTCGACATCACCCATGTCGCCTATCGCGGCTTTCCCGAGGCGAGCGTGGACCTGATCGCCGGCCGGGTGCAGGCGATGTTCGCGATCGTCGCCGCCGTGCTCGGCCCGGTGCGGGAGGGGCGGATGCGGGCGCTCGGCGTCACCGCCGCCGCGCGCTTCCCCCGCGCCCCCGAGATCCCGACCCTGGCCGAGCAGGGCGTCGGCGGCCTCGAATCCTATGCCTGGATCGGGCTGGTCTCGCCCGCCGGGCTGCCGGCCGCGATCCGCGCGCGGCTCGAGCGGGAGGCGATCGCCGCGCTCGGCGTGGCGGAGACGCGCGCGCGGCTCGAGAACGCGGGCTTCGAGGTGATGGGCACCACCGCCGCCGAGTTCCAGGCCTTCGTGGAGGCCGAGCGGCGCGACTGGGGCGGGCTGATCGACCGCCTCGGCATCCGGCTCGAGCTGTGATGAAGCGGGCGGAGGACTACGCCTCGCTCGCCGAGGTGCGGGCCGAGATAGACCGCCTGGATCGGCTGCTCGTGCCGCTGGTCGCGGCGCGCGGGCAGGCGGTGCTGGCCGCCGCGCGCTTCAAGTCCTTCGCCGAGGTGCCCGCGCCCGACCGCGTCGAGCAGGTGGTCGGCAACGTCAGGCGCCTCGCGCGCGAACACGGGGCGGACGAGCGGGTGGTGGAGGCGACCTGGCGGGCGATGATCGCCGCCTTCATCGAGGCCGAGAAGGCCGAGCACATCCGCCTGCACGGGCCGCCGGGGTAGTCAGCCGGCGAGCCTCGCCAGCACCTCCTCGCTCACCTCGAAGTTCGCCGTCACGCTCTGCACGTCGTCGTGGTCCTCGAGCGCGTCCAAGAGCTTGAGCACGGCGGCGGCCTGCTCCTCGTCGAGCGGCACCGTCACGTTCGGCCGCCACTCGAGCCGCGCGCTTTCGGCCGGGCCGAAGCGCGCTTCCAGCGCGTCGCGCACGGCGAACAGGTCGGCCGGCGCGGTAATCACCTCGTGGCCGTCGGGGCCGGACGCCACGTCCTGCGCCCCGGCCTCGATCGCCGCTTCCAGCATGGCCTCCGCATCCGCCGCGGCGGCCGGGTAGCGTATCGCGCCCAGGCGGTCGAACTGGAACGCCACCGTCTCGCCGAGCGCGCCGCCGTTCTTGGCGAAGATCGAGCGCAAATCGCCTGCGGTCCGGTTGCGGTTGTCGGTCAGCGCCTCGACGATGATCGCAACGCCGAACGGCCCGCGGCCCTCGTAGCGGATCTCGGCGTAGTCCTCGCCCGGGCCGCTGCCGGTGGCCTTCTTGATGGCGCGCTCGACCGCCTCCTTCGTCATGTTGGCCTGGCGGGCGGCGGCGACGGCGGCGCGCAGGCGGGGGTTGTGCGCCGGGTCGGGCAGGCCCTGCTTCGCCGCCACCGTGATCTCGCGCGCGAGCTTGGCGAAGGTGCGGGCGCGCTTGGCGTCCTGCCCGCCCTTGCGGTGCATGATGTTCTTGAACTGGGAATGGCCGGCCATCGGGGACGATCCGCGGAGTGTCGGGGAGGCGGCGGACATAGCCGCAGCCCGGCCCGCGCGGAAGCCCGGGGCGCATGGCGCGGCGATTGCTCCCGAGCACCCCATGGCCGCCGAAGAGCCGTCCACCACCTCTTTGTCCCCGGCAGCCGCCGATGCGCCGCCGCCCCCTTCTTGCCGCTGCCTTGGGCAGCCTTGTCGCCCCGGCGGTCGCCCGCGCGCAGGGCGCCTTCCCGAACCGGCCGATCCGCGTGGTGTCCCCCTTCGCGCCGGGCGGCACCTCGGACGGCGCCATCCGCGCGATGAACCCGGTGCTCGAGCGCGTGCTCGGCCACGCCATGGTGGTGGACAACCGGCCTGGCGCCGGCGGCACCGTCGGCACGGCGCACATCGCCGGGGAACGGCCGGACGGCTATTCGCTCGTGCTCGCCAACGCCGGCCCGCTCGCCATCGCGCAGACGATGTTCCCGCGCCTGCCCTACAACGTGGCCAGCTCCTTCACCTACATCACGCTGGTCGGCGGCGCGCCGATCGTCTGCGGCGTGAACCCCGCGGGCCCGATCCGCACGCTGGCCGACTACCGCGCCGCCGCCGCCCGGCGGCCGGAGGCGATGAGCTACGGCTCGGCCGGGGTGGGGTCGGTCGGGCATCTCGCCGGGCTGCTCTGGGCCCGGGAGGCGGGGGTGGGAACTGCTGCACGTGCCCTTCCGCGGCGGCGGCGAGGCCGAGGCGGCGATGCTCGGCGGCAGCCTGGGGTCTCTGTGGAACACGCTCGGCGCCCATGCCGGCAGCGTGCGCGGCGGCACCATCCGCGCCCTGGCACAGACGGCCGACCGCCGCGTGCCCTCCTTCCCGGACATCCCCTCGATCGTCGAGGCGGGCTTCCCGAACGCGGTCGCCATCAACTGGTTCGTGCTGGCCGGGCCCCCCGGCATCCCGGCCGAGATCGTGCAGCGCATCCGCGCCGCCTTCGCCGCCGCCAAGGCCGACGAGGCTGCGGCGGCGCGCGTCGCGGCGCTCGGCCTCGCGGACATGGGCGACCCCTCGCCGGCCGAGATCCAGGACTTCGTCAACCGCGAGACGGCGCGCTGGGCGCCGGTGGTGCGGGCGAGCGGCGCCGAGCCGAACTGAGCCGCGCCAGCGCCGGGCGCGTCAGGCGTCCGGCATCGCCTGCGCCAAGCCCCCGCCCATCCGCAGCGGCAGGCAGCGCAGAGCGAGGCCCGTCGCGTCGTCGGTCTCGACGAACACGCCGGCGAGCGTCGCCGCGCCTTCCGCCGGGGCCAGACGCTCGGCCGGCACCTTGCGCCAGAAGCGCAGCGTGGCCGGGCCCTTCTGCATGCCGATCACGCTGTCGTAGTCGCCGCACATGCCGGCATCGGTGCAGTAGGCGGTGCCGCCCTCCAGCACGCGATGGTCGGCCGTCGGCACATGGGTGTGGGTGCCGACCACCAGCGACACATGCCCGTCGAAGGAATGGCCGAAGGCCTGCTTCTCGCTCGTCGCCTCGGCATGAACGTCGAGCACGATGGCCTGCACCGTGCCATCCTTCCCCATGCGGTGCCTGGCCAGTTCCGCCTGCACGGCGCGGAACGGATCATCCAGCGGTTCCATGAACAGCCGGCCCATCGCCTGCAGCACCAGCACGCGGCGGTTGCCCGAAACCTCCACCACCATCGCGCCCTTGCCGGGCGTGCCCGGCGGGTAGTTCAGCGGCCGGATCACCCGCGGCTCCTGCTCGAGGAAGGGGATGATCTCCTTGCGGTCGAAGGCGTGGTTGCCGAGCGTGATGGCATCCGCCCCGGCGGCGAACAGGGCGCGCGCCATCTCGGGGGCGAGGCCGAATCCGTGCGAGGCGTTCTCGGCGTTCACCACGACGCAATCGAGCCGCAGGCGCTCGCGCAACCCGGGCAGGGCGTCGCACACCGCCTCGCGGCCGGCGCGGCCGACGACATCGCCGAGGAACAGAAGTCTCACGCCCGTCGCGCCTCCATCACGCCGGCCTCGGTCGCCACCGCCGGCAGCGGCACATCGTGCGGGCCGGCCGGGACGCGCGCCATCCGCTGGCAGGCGAAGCCGACCCCGAGCACGGCCCGGCCGGGCAGCGACGCCAGCGTGCGGTCGTAGTAGCCCGCCCCCCAGCCGAGCCTCCGCCCCGCGGCATCGAAGGCGAGCAGCGGCACGAGCAGCCAGTCCGGCGCGACGGGCGCGCCGGCGACCGGTTCCTTCGTCCCGAACGGGCCGTCGCGCAAGGGCTCGCCGGGGCGCCAGAGCCGGAAGGAGAGCGGCTCGCCGCGCCGCGGCGTCACCGGCAGGGCGATCCGCGCCCCGGCCGCGGCCAGCGCGTGCAGGGCGGGGCGCAGGTCGGGCTCTCCCGGCAGCGGCCAGATGCCGGAGACGGTCTCGCCGGCGCGCGGGCGCCGCCCGGACAGGATGGCGGACGCGAGCGCCTCGGCGAGCGCCGCCGGGTCGGGCGCGGGGCGGGCGGGGGCGGCG
>JANWXJ010000166.1 GCA_025055335.1 Acetobacteraceae bacterium | reverse complement strand
CGGCGCCGCCGAGGCCGGGCTGATCGAACCCGCCCTGCTGCCGAAGGCGCCGCCCTTCGAGACGCCCGACCCCGACCACGCCGCCCGCCCGGTGCTGAGCGCCGCCCAGGCCGAGGCGGCGGCGGCACTCCGCGCCAAGGTGGCGGCGCGGGCCTTTTCCGTCACGCTGCTGTCGGGTGTCACCGGCTCGGGCAAGACGGAGGTGTATCTGGATGCCGTCGCCGAATGCCTCCGCCAGGGCCGGCAGGCGCTGGTGCTGCTGCCGGAGATCGCGCTCTCCGCCCAGTGGCTCGAACGCTTCCGCACCCGCTTCGGGGTTGCGCCGGCGCTGTGGCACTCCGAACTCGGCGGGAGGACGCGGCGCATCACCTGGCGGGCGGTGGCGGAGGGAGAGGCGCCGGTGCTGGTGGGCGCGCGATCGGCGCTGTTCCTGCCCTTCCCCGATCTCGGCCTGATCGTGGTGGACGAGGAGCACGAGACCGCCTTCAAGCAGGAGGAGGGCGTGACCTACCACGCGCGCGACATGGCGGTGGTGCGCGCTCGCCTCGCCTCCGCCCCCTGCGTGCTGGCGAGCGCGACGCCGAGCCTCGAGACGCGGTTCAACGTGCAGGCCGGCCGCTACGCCGAACTCCATCTGCCCACGCGCCACGGCGCGGCAGGAATGCCGGAGGTGCAGGTGGTGGACCTGCGGCGGCACATGCCGCCGCGCGGGCGGTTCCTCTCGCCCTTGCTGGTGCAGGCCGTGGCCGAGACCCTCGCGCGCGGGGAACAGGCGATGCTGTTCCTCAACCGCCGGGGCTATGCGCCTCTCACGCTCTGCCGCGCCTGCGGCCACCGGCTGCGCTGCCCGAACTGCACCGCCTGGCTCGTGGAACACCGCGCCGAGAAGCGGCTGCAATGCCACCATTGCGGCCATGCCGAGCCGATCCCGCCCGCCTGCCCGGAGTGCGGCGCGGCCGACAGCCTCGCCGCCGTCGGGCCGGGCGTGGAGCGCGTGCAGGAGGAGGCGGCGGCGCTGTTCCCCGCCGCGCGGGTGCTGGTGATGGCCTCCGACACGCTGCCGGGCCCGAAGGCCGCCGAGGCCGCGGCGCGGGCGATCGAGGCCCGCGAGGTGGACCTGATCATCGGCACCCAGGTGGTGGCGAAGGGGTGGCACTTCCCGCACCTGACGCTGGTCGGGGTGGTGGATGCCGATCTCGGGCTCGCGGGGGGGGATCTGCGCGCCGCCGAACGCACGGTGCAGCTGCTGCACCAGGTGGCCGGGCGCGCCGGGCGGGCCGAGGCGCCGGGGCGGGTGCTGCTGCAGTCCTTCGATCCCGCGCATCCGGTGATGCAGGCGCTGGTGTCGGGCGACCTCGATGGCTTCATGGCCGCCGAGTCGGAGGCGCGTCGGCCGGGCGGCTGGCCGCCCTTCGGGCGGCTGGTCGGGCTGGTCGTGTCGGCCGAGAGCGAGGCGGCGGCGGACCGCGCGGCGCGCGACCTCGGGCTTGCCGCGCCGCGCGCCGAGGGGGTTGAGGTGCTGGGCCCGGCGCCGGCGCCGCTCGCTCTGCTGCGCGGGCGCCACCGGCGGCGGCTGCTGGTGAAGGCGCGGCGGGAGGTGCCGGTGCAGCGCCTTGTGCGCGAGTGGCTGGCGAAGGTGCACCTGCCGCGGGAGGTGCGGGTGCAGGTGGATGTGGATCCGGTCGGGTTCCTGTAGCGCGGGGCCGGTTGCCGCGCCGCAACACACCTGCTAAGGGGCGCGCGCCGCGACCGGGGGGCCGACCCTGGCGCTTTCTGCCGCCCGGGAAGGGCGCCGGGTCAACCAGGACGGGATTGCCGTGGCCGACACGTCCGACATCGCCTCCGCCTCGCCGCAGGCGCCGAACCCCACGGGCCTTGCCGACCGCTACGCGCTGGCGCTGCTCGCGCTCGCCGACGACAGGCGCGCCGCCGATCCGGGGGTGACCGACCGCATCGCCGCCGACATCGAGGCGCTCGCGAAGCTCGCCGCCGAGGACGCGACCTTCGCCGCCTTCCTGCGCGATCCGCGGCGCGACGCCCGCCAGCAGCGCGCCGTCGCCTTCGAGATCCTCGGGCGGCTCGGCACGGGGACGGAGGTGCGCAACCTCGTCGGCGTGCTGATCATGAACCGCCGGCTTGCCATCCTGCCGGCGGTGGCCGCCGCCTTCGGCGCGCGGCTCGCCGCCCGCCGCGGCGTCGAGACGGCGCATGTCGTCTCCGCCGTCCCGCTGTCGGACACCCAGCGCGCCGCGCTCCTCGCGCGGCTGACGGAGGCGGGCTTCTCCAACCTGCGCCTGTCGGAGCGGGTTGACCCCGGGATCCTCGGCGGGCTGATCGTGCGGATCGGCTCGCGCCTCTACGATTCGTCGATCAAGTCCAAGCTGCAGCGCCTGCAGTTCGCCATGAAGGGGGCCGCCTGATATGGAGATCCGTCCCGCCGAGATCTCGGACATCCTCAAGAAGCAGATCGAGAGCTTCGACACCGAGGCGGATGTCGCCGAGGTCGGCACGGTGCTCACGGTGGGCGACGGCATCGCCCGCGTCTATGGCCTCGCGAGCGTGATGGCCGGGGAGCTCGTGGAGTTCCCCTCCGCCGGCCTCAAGGGCATGGCGCTGAACCTCGAGACGGACAATGTCGGCGTCGTGATCTTCGGCGACGACCGCGCCATCAAGGAAGGCGACACGGTGGCGCGCGGCAAGTCCATCGTGGACGTGCCGGTCGGCAAGGCGCTGCTCGGCCGCGTGGTGGATGCGCTCGGCAACCCGATCGACGGCAAGGGGCCGCTCGTCTCGCCCGACGGCGCGCCGATCCCCCGCCGCCGCGTCGAGGTGAAGGCGCCCGGAATCATCCCGCGCCGGTCGGTGCATGAGCCGATGCAGACCGGCATCAAGGCGATCGACGCGCTGATCCCGATCGGCCGCGGCCAGCGCGAGCTGATCATCGGCGACCGCCAGACCGGCAAGACGGCGGTGATCGTGGACACGATCATCAACCAGAAGGAGGTCAACGCCTCCGGCGACGAGAAGCAGAAGCTCTATTGCATCTATGTCGCCTGCGGGCAGAAGCGCTCGACGGTCGCGCAGCTTGTCAAGCAGCTCGAGGAGCGGGGCGCGCTGGAATACACGATCATCGTCGCGGCCACGGCGTCGGACCCGGCGCCGATGCAGTTCCTCGCCCCCTATGCCGGCTGCACGATGGGCGAGTTCTTCCGCGACAACGGCATGCACGCCGTGATCTTCTACGACGACCTGTCGAAGCAGGCCGTCGCCTACCGCCAGATGTCGCTGCTGCTGCGCCGCCCGCCGGGGCGCGAGGCCTATCCGGGCGACGTGTTCTACCTGCATTCCCGCCTGCTCGAGCGGGCGGCGAAGATGAACGACGATTTCGGCGCGGGCTCGCTGACGGCGCTGCCGGTGATCGAGACCCAGGCGGGCGACGTGTCGGCCTACATCCCGACGAACGTCATCTCCATCACCGACGGGCAGATCTTCCTCGAGACGGAGCTGTTCTACAAGGGCATCCGCCCGGCGGTGAACGTCGGCATCTCGGTCTCGCGCGTCGGGTCGGCGGCGCAGATCAAGGCGATGAAGCAGGTGGCCGGCAGGATCAAGCTCGAGCTCGCGCAGTACCGCGAGATGGCGGCCTTCGCGCAGTTCGCCTCCGACCTGGATGCCGCCACCCAGGCGCTGCTCGCGCGCGGCGCGCGGCTGACGGAGCTGCTCAAGCAGCCGCAGTTCCGCCCCGTGCCGGTCGAGGAGCAGGTGGTGGCCATCTTCGCCGGCACCCGCGGCTACCTCGACAGGATCGCGGTGAACCAGGTGGGCGAGTTCGAGCGGCGGCTGCTGTCGGAGATGCGGGCCGATGCGCCCGAGATCCTGCGCGCGATCCGGGAGGAGAAGCAGATCTCGGCCGAGACCGAGCAGCGACTCGTCGCCTTCCTCGACCGTTTCGCCAAGGCCTTCGGCTGAGCGGAGCGCCATGCCGAGCCTCAAGGACCTGCGCACGCGGATCAACAGCGTGAAATCCACGCGGAAGATCACGCAGGCGATGAAGATGGTGGCGGCCGCCAAGCTGCGCCGGGCGCAGAGCCAGGCGGAGGCGGCCCGCCCCTACGCCGAGCGGATGGAGCGCATGCTCGCGGCCCTCGGCGCGGCGGTGAAGGGTGCGCCCGACGCGCCGGTGCTGCTTGCCGGCACGGGGCGCGAGCAGGTGCATCTGCTCGTGGTGGTCACCGCCGACCGCGGCCTCTGCGGCCCGTTCAACACCAACGTCGCGCGCTTCGCGCGGGCGCGTATCCGCGCCCTCGAGGCCGAGGGCAGGACGGTCAAGCTGCTGATGGTGGGCCGCAAGGGGGCGGCCTTCCTGCGGCGGGAGTTCGGCGGCCGCTACGTCGCCGAGATCACCTTCCAGGGGAAGAAGCGCATCGGCTTCGAGGATGCCGACGCCATCGCCGAGCGCATCCGCGGGATGCTGGCCGCCGGCGAGTTCGACGTCTGCAGCCTCATCTGCAACCGCTTCCGCAGCGTGATCGCCCAGGTTCCGACCGAGCAGCGGCTGATCCCGGCGCCGATCCCGGAGGCCGCGGAGCAGTCCGGCGAACTCCGGCCCGTGGTGGAATACGAGCCGGACGAGGAGGCGATCCTGGCGGCGCTGCTGCCGCGGAACCTTTCGGTGCAGATCTACCGCGCGCTGCTCGAATCCGCCGCCGGCGAGCAGGGGGCGCGGATGACGGCGATGGACAACGCCACCCGCAACGCGGGCGAGATGATCAGGAAGCTCACGCTCAACTACAACCGCACGCGCCAGGCCAACATCACGAAGGAGCTGATCGAGATCATCTCCGGTGCCGAGGCGGTCTGAGGGAACCACGCGCATGAAGAACAACGTCGGCAGGATCACGCAGGTGCTTGGCGCCGTCGTGGACGTGCAGTTCCCCGAGGAGCTGCCGGCCATCCTCAACGCCCTGCACACCAGGGTCGAGGACCGCACGCTGGTGCTTGAGGTGGCGCAGCACCTCGGCGAGCGGACGGTGCGCTGCATCGCCATGGACACGACGGACGGCCTCGTCCGCGGCCAGGAGGTGACGGACACCGGCGCGGGCATCGCCGTGCCCGTAGGCCCGGGCACGCTCGGGCGCATCCTGAACGTGATCGGCGAGCCGATCGACGAGCGCGGCCCGGTGAAGGCGGAGAAGTACTACTCCATCCACCGCGAGGCCCCGCCCTTCGAGGAGCAGGCGACCGCCGCCCAGATCCTGGTGACGGGCATCAAGGTGATCGACCTGCTCGCCCCCTACCTCAAGGGCGGCAAGATCGGGCTGTTCGGCGGCGCCGGCGTCGGCAAGACCGTGACGATCCAGGAGCTGATCAACAACATCGCCAAGGCGCATGGCGGCGTGTCGGTGTTCGCGGGTGTGGGCGAGCGCACGCGCGAGGGCAACGACCTCTACCACGAGATGATCGACGCCGGCGTCATCAAGCTCAACCCGGATGGTTCGACCGACGGCTCCAAGGTGGCGCTGGTGTACGGCCAGATGAACGAGCCGCCGGGGGCGCGCGCGCGCGTCGGGCTCACCGGGCTTTCGATCGCGGAATACTTCCGCGACGAGCAGGGCCAGGACGTGCTGTTCTTCGTGGACAACATCTTCCGCTTCACCCAGGCGGGGGCGGAGGTGTCGGCGCTCTTGGGCCGCATCCCGTCCGCGGTCGGCTACCAGCCGACTCTCGCCACCGACATGGGCGCGCTGCAGGAGCGGATCACCTCGACGAAGAAGGGCTCGATCACCTCGGTGCAGGCGATCTACGTGCCGGCCGACGACCTGACGGACCCTGCGCCTGCCACCTCCTTCGCCCACCTCGACGCCACCACCGTGCTCTCGCGCCAGATCGCCGAGCTCGGCATCTACCCGGCGGTGGACCCGCTCGATTCCACCTCCCGCGCGCTCGATCCGCGCATCGTCGGCGAGGAGCACTACAACACCGCGCGCGAGGTGCAGCGCATCCTGCAGACCTACAAGAGCCTGCAGGACATCATCGCCATCCTCGGCATGGACGAGCTGTCGGAGGAGGACAAGCTGATCGTCGCGCGCGCGCGCAAGATCCAACGCTTCCTCTCCCAGCCCTTCCACGTGGCCGAGGTGTTCACCGGCACGCCCGGCGTGTTCGTGAAGCTCGAGGACAACATCCGCTCGTTCGCCGCGATCTGCCGCGGCGAGTACGACCACCTGCCGGAAGCCGCGTTCTACATGGTCGGCACCATCGAGGACGCGGTGAAGAAGGCCGAGACGCTGAAGCAGGCGGCGTGAGGCGATGGCCGCGACCTTCGCCTTCGAGATCGTCAGCCCCGAGCGGCTGCTGCTCTCCCGCCCCGTCGAGATGGCGGTGATCCCGGCCGCCCTCGGCGAGATGGGCATCCTGCCGGGCCACGCGCCGATGATCCTCTCCCTCGCGGGCGGGGTGATCAGCGTGTACGAGGGCGGGCAGGTGACGGAGCGCCTGTTCGTGATGGGGGGCTTCGCCGAGGTGACGCCGACGCGCGTGACCGTGCTGGCCGAGGAGGCGCTGCCGGTCGCCGAGATCACCCGGGCGGAGGCCGCGAAGCGTGTGGCCGAGGCGGAGGCCGCCTATGCCGCCGCCGTCGCCGCCGGCGACAACGCCGCACGGGAGGTGGCGATGGACCGCGCCATCGCCGCCCGCCGGATGGAGGCTGTCGCGGCGGGCTGAGCCGCGCCGCCGGCCCGCGCTGCCCCGTCGCAGCGCGGCGCGTCCTGCCTCCTGCGTCCCGCCACGGTGCCGGCGAGGACCGGCGTGCGGGCGCCGCGCCCTTGCGCCGGCGCCCGTGAAGCCCCATTGGGACAGGAAGGAAGGGGACGGCGAGTCCCCCGCGCCCGATGCTTTCCGGGAGGCTGCGATGAAGCACTGGCACATCGACGACATCGCCTGGGACAGCTTCGACGCGTCGAAGGTGGACCCCGAGGTGGTCCCGCTGGTCAAGGCCGCGGCCATGGTCGAGCGGAACGGCGGCGACTACGGGCTCTATCTCAACTCGGTGTTCGCCGACGACCCGGACTTCCGCGCCGCCGCCGACCGCTGGGCGGTCGAGGAGATCCAGCACGGCGACGCGCTCGGCCGCTGGGCGACGCTTGCCGACTCGGGCTGGGACTTCCTCTCCGCCTTCGACCGCTACCGCAGCGGCTTCCGGATCGAGACCGACCGCACCATCTCCTGGCGCGGCAGCCGCAGCGGCGAGCTCGTCTCCCGCTGCATGGTCGAGATCGGCACCTCCTCCTACTACACCGCCCTCGGCGAGGCGACCGAGGAGCCGGTGCTGAAGCAGATCTGCCGGCAGATCGCCGCCGACGAGTACCGCCACTTCAAGCTGTTCTACGACCACCTGCGGCGCTACCTCGGGCGCGAGAACATCTCCCACCTCCAGCGCCTGCGCATCGCCCTCGGTCGGGTGGGAGAGACGGAGGACGACGAACTCGCCTTCGCCTTCCATTGCAGCAACGATCCACCCGGCGTGTCCTACGAGCATGACCGCTGCCTTGCCGGCTATATGGGCCGGGCGATGGGGTTCTACCGCTTCCATCATGTCGAGCGCGGCATGGGCATGATGTTCAAGGCGATCGGGCTCGAGCCGCGCGGGCGGCTCTCGGCGCTGGCCGCGCGCGGGGCGTGGCGGCTGCTGCAATGGCGCTACGCGCGCTACCGCAATGCGCTGCTGAAGGCGGCGAACGAGAACGCCAGGGGGGCCGC
Organism: Acetobacteraceae bacterium; assembly: GCA_025055335.1. Lineage (GTDB taxonomy): Bacteria > Pseudomonadota > Alphaproteobacteria > Acetobacterales > Acetobacteraceae > JANWXJ01. The sequence goes on along the minus strand of JANWXJ010000166.1, from coordinate 1,448 downwards.
GCCGGCGGCGGCCTGAGGCCAGGGCGGCGTCGGCTGCCGCCGCAGCCGGGGCGGCCGGAGGCCGTTCTAGGCCGGCACCGCGAAGCGCGCGAAATCCCGCGCCAGCACCTCGTAGATCGGCCGCTTGAACGGCACGATCAACGACGGGATCTCGGCCAGCGGCACCCAGCGCCAAGCGTCGAACTCCGGATGCGGGTCGGCGTCGAGCCGGATGTCCTCGTCGCGCCCGGTGAAGCGCAGCGCGAACCAGCGCTGCGTCTGGCCGCGGTAGCGCCCGCCGAGCGCCTTTCCGACCAGATGCTCCGGCAGGTCGTACGCCAGCCAGTCCGGATGTTCGGCGAGGATCTCCGCCTTGTCGGTGCCGATCTCCTCGGCCAGTTCGCGCAGCACGGCGGCGCGGGGATCCTCGCCCTCGTCCATGCCGCCCTGCGGCAGTTGCCAGCCGCCGGCCGGCCCCTCTGCGTTCGGCACGTCGGCGCGGCGGCACATCAGCACGAGGCCGCGCCGGTCGAACAGGCAGGCGCCGACATTCCGGCGGTAGGGAAGGGTCATCTCGGCTCTGGGCGGCGGGTCAGCGCCGAGACGGGAACCAGAACCGCCCCCCGTCGCGCAAGCCCCTCCGCCCAGGCGGCGATGCGGCCGACCAGCACCGGGCTTGCCTCCCCCGCGTAGCCGAGGGCGCTGCCGCGCTGCTGCGCGAGCCTCTCGAGCGCCGCGAGGCGCGCCTCGATGGCGGCGGCGCCCGGCGGGTCGTCGAGCAGGAGGTCGGTCGCGGCGCCCCAGGCGAAGCCCGGCGGCGGCGCGCCGGGGCGCGGATCCACGTAGAGAAGTCCGCGGCTGGCGAGGATCCGCTGCACCGCCTCGAGCGCGCCGGGCTGGGCGGCGAGGCGCTCGCCGAGCAGCGGCCCGAGCGCGCCGACCGCGCCGACCTGCCCGCTCATGCGGGAGAGAGCCCAGAACAGCCGGTCGAGGTTTTCCGCCATCGGCAGGCCGGTCAGCAGCGCGCGGTCACCTGGGTCGTGCAGAGGCCAGCCTCTCGGCTCGAAGGGCAGGGCCACCAGCGTCTCCATGCCGCGCGCGCGGGCGGCGGCGAGGATCGGTTCCGGCGCCGGGGCGTAGGGCGAGAGGGCGAGCGACACCTCGGGGGGCAGGGTGGCGATCGCCTCCTGCGCAAGGCGCGCCGACATGCCGATGCCGCCGACCAGGATGGCGATTCGCGGGCGCCGGTCCTCCCGGTCGAAGCCGCGGGCGTAGTAGCGGGCGGGGGTGGTGCCGTCCGGCGCGATCCGCGGCAGCGGGCCGTGGCGGCTCGGCTCCAGCAGGGCAGGATCGGGCGGCGGGCCCGGGCCTGGCCGCGCGGGGGGCGGGGGGAGGGCCGGCACCACGATGGGCGGGGCCGCGGCAACCGGCGGCGCGGCAGCGGGCGGGAGCGAGGCCGGCTCGGCGAT
>JANWXJ010000150.1 GCA_025055335.1 Acetobacteraceae bacterium | reverse complement strand
GGCTCCTCGGCCACCCGCTCCACCCGCGCGGCGGGCGGCCCGCGCCGGCAGGCCTCGGCCACGCGGGCGACCGCCTCGGCCTCCCCGGCGAGCAGCGCTTCCACCGTGCCGTCCGTGCGGTTGCGCACCCAGCCGGAGAGGCCGGCCGCCGTCGCCTCGGCCACCAGCCAGTCGCGGAAGCCGACCCCCTGCACGCGCCCCGCGATCGCAAGCCGCCGCGCGATCATGCGGCAAGCGCCATCAGCCGCGCGGCCAGCGCCAAATCGGCGCGGATGGCGGCGCGTCGGGCGGCGGCCTCGGCGTCCTCGCCCCAGAGCTCGGCCTGGAACGTCTCGTCCAGCATCGCAAGCCGCGCGGCCTCCGCCGCATCGAGCCGCCCCTCGGCCAGCGCCAGCCCGAGCACGACCGACCCGAGCGCCGGCACCGCTGCGCCGAGCGCGGCGAGCATGAGGGGCGGGCGGGCGGCGAGTACCGCGCGGATCGCCCCGACCGACCCCGCCGGCTGCGGCACCGGCATCAGCCCGACCGTCACGCGGAGCGGCGCATCGAGCGCAAGCGCGGCCCAGTCGAGGAGGGGCTGCCACTCCCGCGCCTGGCGTTCGGCAAGCCGCGCATCCTCGGCGCGGTAGCAGAGCAGATCCGTCTCCGCATAGGCCGCGAGTGCGGCGACCGTCGGCGAGGGATCCGGCGCGATCCGCTCGATCGCGGTGCCGACAAGCCGCGTGAGGCCGAGCTCCTCCCACCGCACCTCGGCCCCCTTCCCCCCGCCCGCCCTGTCCCATTCCTCGGCCAGCGCCTCGGCAAGCGGGCGGGAGCCGACTGCAAGCGCCGTCCCGCCCGGCAGGCGCACCGGCCGGCCATCCAGCAGCACCGCGAAGCCGTCGCCCGCCGCGCAGGGCTCCGCCCTGTCCCAGAAGCGCTTCATCGCGGGCCGAGATAGGCCCGCCGCGGCCCGGGCGGAAGCCTTCGCAGCCGCCCCCGGCCCGCGTAGAAGGCAGGGCAGGAGGGCCAGACCGATGCGCGACCGCGCCATGACAGGCTACACCCCGCGCCGAACCCCGGGCGTCACGCCGGAGGAGATCCTCGAGGGAAGGAGCCGCGTCGTGATGTGCGACGGCGGCGGCGGCGCGCTCGGCCACCCCGCGGTCGCGCTCAGGATCGAGGGCGGCGAGGTCACCTGCCCCTACTGCTCGCGCAGCTTTCGCCTGGCCGAGGACGCCGCGGGGGAGGCCGACCATCACTGAGGCGAAGCCCCGGCTCGTGCTGGTGGACGGCTCGGGCTACATCTTCCGGGCCTTCCATGCCCTGCCGCCGATGACGCGGCCCGCCGACGGCGTGCCGGTGAATGCCGTGTTCGGCTTCACCCAGATGCTCGCCAACCTGCTGACGAAGGACAGCCCCTCGCATCTTGCGGTGGTGTTCGATGCCGGGCGCCGCAGCTTCCGCAACGGCATCTACCCCGACTACAAGGCCCACCGCCCCGATCCGCCGCCCGAGCTCGTGCCGCAGTTCCCGCTGATCCGCGAGGCGACGGAGGCCTTCGGCGTGCCCGCGATCGAGGCCGAAGGCTGGGAGGCGGACGACCTGATCGCCTCCTACGCCCGCGCCTTCCTGGCCGAATACCCGGAGGGCGAGGTGGTGGTCGTCTCCTCCGACAAGGACCTGATGCAGCTGATCCGCCCCGGCGTGTCGCTGCTCGATCCGATCAGGCAGAAGCCGATCGGCGAGGCGGAGGTGATCGAGAAGTTCGGCGTGCCGCCGGCGAAGGTCGTGGAGGTGCAGGCGCTGGCCGGCGATTCGACCGACAACGTGCCGGGTGTGCCCGGCATCGGCGTCAAGACCGCCGCCCAGCTCATCGCCGAATACGGCGATGTCGAGACGCTCCTCGCCCGCGCCGCGGAGATCCGGCAGCCGAAGCGGCGCGAGGCGCTGCTTGCGAACGCCGGGAAGGCGCGCATCTCCCGCCGCCTCGTGCTGCTCGACGAACAGGCGCCGCTGCCCGCGCCGATCGCCGCCCTCGCCGCCCGCCCCCCGCCCGAGGCGCGGCTTGCCGCCTTCCTGCGCGCCCAGGGCTTCCGCTCGATCCTGCATCGCCTCGGGCTCGAGCCGGCGAACGCCGAGGCCGCAGAGGCCGCGGCGCGCGCCGCCCGCCGCGCCGTCGAGGCCGCCGCCGCGCCCCCCGCGCCGAGGCCGGACTCCGCCCCCTTCGGCCCCTACGAGACGGTGACCGACGCCGACACCCTCGCCCGCTGGGTGGCGGAAGCGCGCGAGGCGGGCGTGATCGGCCTCGACACCGAGACGGACAGCCTGGATGCGCTGCGCGCGCGGCTCCTCGGCGTCTCGCTCGCCACCGCGGCGGGGCGCGCCTGCTACATCCCGCTGCGGCACGAGGCGGCGGGGGATCTCGCGGACGGCGGGGCCGAGCCGCCGGCGCAGATCCCCTTCGCGGAGGCGATCGCCGCGCTGCGGCCGCTGCTGTCCGACGCCTCCGTGCTCAAGGTGCTGCACAACGCGAAATACGATCTCGAGGTGCTGGCGCGGCCGGAGAACGGCGGACTCGCGGTCTCTCCGGTCGGGGATTCCATGCTCGCCTCCTATGCGCTGGATGCCGGGCGCCACGGCCACGGGATGGACGAGCTGTCGCTCCGCCATCTCGGCCACCGGCCGATCGCCTATGACGAGGTGACGGGCAGCGGCAAGGCGCGGCTGCCCTTTGCGCGCGTGCCGCTCGCCCGCGCCACCGCCTATGCCGCCGAGGACGCCGACGTGACGCTCAGGCTCTGGCGGGTGCTGTCTGCGCGTCTGCGGCCCGAAGGGGCGCTCGCGCTCTACGAGCAGGTGGAACGGCGCATGATCGCCGTGCTGGTGGAGATGGAGCGCTTCGGCATCCGGGTGGACGGCGCTGCGCTCCGCCGCACGGGCGAGGAGTTCCTGGCCCGCATGGCGGAGATCCAGCGCGACATCCACCGCCTTGCCGGCCGCGCCTTCAATGTCGGCTCGCCGAAGCAGCTCGGCGAGATCCTGTTCGAGGAGATGGGGCTCAAGGGCGGCAGGCGCGGCAAGTCCGGCGCCTGGTCCACCGACGCCTCGGTGCTCGAGGAGCTCGCCGCCCAAGGGGTGGAGCTCGCGCAGCGGGTGCTGGACTGGCGGCAGCTCCAGAAGCTCGTCTCCACCTATGTCGAGGGGCTGTCGAAGGCGATCGCCGCCGACGGGCGCGTGCACACCGACTACACCATGGCGGTGGCCTCGACGGGGCGCCTCTCCTCGACCGAGCCCAACCTGCAGAACATCCCCGTGCGCACGCCGGAGGGCCAGCGGATCCGCGAGGCGTTCCTGCCCGATCCCGGCCATGTGCTGATGAGCGCCGACTACAGCCAGATCGAGCTCCGGCTGCTTGCGCATGTGGCGGAGGTGCCCACCCTGCGCGAGGCCTTCGCCAGGGGCGAGGACATCCACGCCCGCACCGCCTCCGAGATCTTCGGCATCCCGCCCGACAAGGTGGACAAGGAGGCCCGCCGCCGCGCCAAGACGATCAACTTCGGCATCATCTACGGCATGAGCGCCTTCGGCCTCGCTTCGCGGCTGTCCATCCCGGCCGGCGAGGCGAAGGCGATCATCGACGCCTATTTCCGCCAATACCCCGGGATCCGCGCCGAGATGGAGCGGCTGAAGGAGGAGGCGCGCAGCCAGGGGTTCGTGCGCACGCCCTTCGGCCGGCGGATCTGGATCCCAGGCATCGACTCGAAGAACATGGCCGAGCGCGGCAACGCCGAACGCGCCGCGATCAACGCGCCCTTCCAGGGCGGCGCGGCCGAGATCATCAAGCGCGCCATGGTGCGCATGCCGCGCGCGCTGCGGCAGGCGGGGCTGTCCGCCCGCATGCTGCTGCAGGTGCACGACGAGCTGGTGTTCGAGGTGCCCGAGGCCGAGCGCGAGGCCACCGCCGCCCTGGTGCGGCAGGTGATGGAATCGGTCGCGACGCTGCGCGTGCCGCTCAAGGTGGATGTCGGCTTCGGCGCCACCTGGGCCGAGGCGCATTGAGGGCCGCGGCCCGGGCCGCCGCGCGGCGGACGCGACAGGGCGGGATCCCCGCGGGCATCCGGCCGGCAGGAGGCCTCAGCGGCGCAGCGATGCTCCCCGGCCCGCCTCCGGCGCGGCGGGCGGCTCCGGCGGATGCTTGTGCAGGGCGCGCCAGAGGCCCTCGTCGCGGCCGTAGAAGTCGGGCCGGGCCGAGAGCGAGCCGTCCGGCCCCGGCACGAGGGTGTGATAGACGAGGAACACGGGCACGGGCCGCGGCAGCTCGTCGCGGACGGTGCGGCCCTCCGCCACCCGCGCCTCGATCTCGGCGAGCGGCCGCTCCATCAGCAGCGCCGCGAGCCCGAGCGGGTTCTCGACGCGGATGCAGCCGTTGCTGATCCTGCGGTTCTCGCGGGCGAAGGCGCCCTTGTCCGGCGTGTCGTGCAGGAACACGTCGAAGCGGTTCGGCATGTCGAACATCACCACGCCAAGGCCGGCAAGCGGCCCCGGCGCCTGCTCCGCCTCCCCGTTCGGATGCAGCACGATGTTGGCGCGGGCGAGGAACTCCGGATCGCGCACGATGCGCGGCATGATCTGCGCCGCGACGATGTCGGCCGGGATGACCCAGGGCGGGTTGAAGAAGGCGCCCTCGATCAGGGTGTGCAGCTCCGGGCTCTGCGTGCGGTCGGTCTCCCTGCCGACGACGACGCGGGTGGCGACCACCGGCCGGTCCTCGCGGTAGAGCGTGAGCCGCTGCGCCGTGATGTCCACCCACACCCGCTCGGGCGGCAGTTGCCGCGGCAGCCAGCGCTGGCGTTCCAGATTGGCCAGCACGAGCCGCCGGGCCGCCGCCGCCTGGTCCGGGCGGGCGCGGGCGGGCGGCCGGCGCAGCGCCTCGCGGAGCGCCGCATAGGCCTGGGTGCGCGGCGCGAGCGATTCGATCTCCGCCACCGCATCCGGCCCCTCGAGCGCCCGGTCGAGCACGGCCGCCACGTCCACGGGCTCCGGGGCGAGGGATTGGCGCTCCTCGCGCCGGGCGGCAGGCACGGCGCCGTGGGCCAGCGCCTCGGCATAGGAGAGGACGGCGTGCGACAGCAGCAGCTCCCGGTGGGTGGGCGGGAAGGTCGCCGCCCGGCGCAGCAGCGAGGCGTGGAACAGTTCCGGGTCGAGGCCGTGGCTGCCGGCCTGGAGCACGGCGTTGGCGAGTGCTGCCGCCTGGGCGGGGCGGTCGGCCCAGACGGGACGGAAGCCGCGTCGCGCGTAGAACCGCCGCAGCAGCGCGCCGTCCAGCGGCTCGCCGGCGACGCGCGGGGGGTCCCCCGCGTGCAGGCCGGGCAGCGCCTCCCCCTCGATCGGTGCCGCGCTGTGCGAGGGCTCCGGCGCCGCGCAGCCCTGGAGCAGCGCGCCGAAACCGGCCGTCGCGGCCAGCAGGCAGGCGCGGCGCGTCAGCCGCCCGGCTGCGGCTGGGGCGGGGCGGCCGGTCGTCATGGGCGCGCAGGCGGGGTTTCGGCGCATCGGCGGAGGCACACGGCGGTTTGACAGGATCGGGTTCCTTGGCATTACATCGCGCGTGTTGGGATTCCGAACATCCTCTGGAGCGAGAACATGGAGAATGACAACAACTTCGTGACGCGGTCCTCGCTGCTCCGCAAGGCGGCCGCCCTGGCGGTG
>JANWXJ010000148.1 GCA_025055335.1 Acetobacteraceae bacterium | reverse complement strand
AGAGCGCCGCGCCGAGGCCGAGCGCGGCGCGGCGGCCGAACGGGGCCGCTCGGGCTCCGGCGGAAGGACGGGCGGGCGGGATCACGGGGCGCGAGAGTCGCGCGCGCCCTGCCCCCGCGCAAGCCCGCCCCGCTTGACGCGGCGCCCCGCCCGGCCGAACGGTGCCCGGGCGAGAGGACCACCGCCATGCCCCCCCTTCCCGACAGCATGACCTGCATCGCCCACGGCGCGGGCGGCCCGCCCGAGGTGATGGGTCCGGCGCGCGTGCCGCTGCCCGTGCCCGCCGCGGAGGAGGTGCTGATCCGCGTGCTGCATGCCGGGGTGAACCGCCCCGACGTGGCGCAGCGCGAGGGCCGCTACCCGCCGCCGCCCGGCGCCTCGCCGATCCTCGGGCTGGAGGCGGCCGGCGAGGTGGTGGCGCTCGGCCCCGGCGTGCGCCGCTGGCGGATCGGCGACCGCGTGACGGCGCTGACCAATGGCGGGGCCTATGCCGAATACGTCGCGGTGCCCGAGGGCCAGTGCCTGCCCTGGCCCGAGGGCTACGATTCCGCCCGCGCCGCCGCCCTGCCCGAGACCTTCTTCACCGTCTGGGCGAACCTGTTCGGCCACGGCCGCTTCCGGGCGGGCGAGAGCGTGCTGGTGCACGGCGGCACCTCCGGCATCGGCACCACCGCCATCCAGCTCGCCAGGGCCTTCGGCGGGCGGGTGTTCGCCACCGCCGGGACGGCGGCGAAATGCGCCGAATGCCTCCGCCTCGGCGCGGAGGCCGCGATCAACTACCGCGAAGAGGATTTCGTCGAGGCGGTGCGCGCGGCGACGGGCCGGCGCGGGGTGGATGTGGTGCTCGACATGGTCGGCGCCCCCTATTTCGCCCGCAACCTGCGCGTTCTGGCGCAGGACGGGCGGCTCGTGCTGATCGCCTTCCTCGGCGGCGAGGTGGCGGAGAGCGTGGACCTGCGCCCCATCATGGTGAAGCGCCTGACCGTGACGGGCAGCACCATGCGCCCGCGCAGCAGCGCCGAGAAGGCGGCGATCGCCGCCGCCCTCGAGGAGAAGGTGTGGCCGCTGCTCTCGGCCGGGCGCATCGCCCCGGTGATGGCGGCGGAGTTCCCGCTCGAGCGCGCCGCCGACGCCCACCGGCTGATGGAGAGCAGCGCCCATGTGGGCAAGATCGTGCTGAAGGTGGCGGCATGAACCTCCATCGCCTGCTGCGCGCCCGCGCTGCCGATCCGGTGCGGATCGGCCTCGTCGGCTGCGGCAAGTTCGCCTCGATGTTCCTCCATCAGGTGCCGCGCACGCCGGGGCTGCATGTGGCGGGCATCGCCGATCTCGCGCCCGAGCGTGCGCGCGCCGCGCTCCGCCGCGTGCACTGGCCGGAGGAGGCCTTCGCCGCCCGCGGCCTCGACGAGGCGCTGGCGCGAGGCGCGACCTGGATCACCGAGGACGCCGCCCCGCTGATCGCCGACCCGCGGATCGAGCTGCTGGTGGAGGCGACAGGCGACCCCGCCGCCGGGCTGTCGCACGCGCGCGCGGCGATCGCCGCCGGCAAGCATGTGGTGATGGTGAATGTCGAGGCCGACGTTCTCGCCGGGCCGCTGCTCGCGCGCGAGGCGGCGGCGAAGGGCGTCGTCTATTCCATGGCCTACGGCGACCAGCCGGCGCTCGTGTGCGACCTCGTGGACAGCCTGCGCGCGAGCGGCTTTCCCGTCGTCGCCGCCGGCAAGGGCACGAAATACCTGCCCGAGTACCACGCCTCCACCCCCGCGACGGTCTGGCGCCACTACGGCCTGACCGAGGAGGCGGCGCGCGCGGGCGGGATGAACCCGCGCATGTTCAACTCCTTCCTCGACGGCACGAAATCCGCGATCGAGATGGCGGCGATCGCCAACGCCACCGGCCTTGCCGCGCCGGAGGAGGGGCTGCTCTTCCCGCCCGCCGGCACCTCCGACCTGCCCTCCGTGCTGCGGCCGCGCGCGGCGGGCGGGGTGCTGGAACGGGCGGGGATGGTGGAGGTGGTGTCCTCGCTCCGGCGCGACGGCAGCCCGATCCCGGACGACCTGCGCTGGGGCGTCTATGCCGTGTTCGAGGGCGAGACGGAGTACGCCCGACGCTGCTTCGCCGAATACGGCGTGGCCACCGATCCCTCCGGCCGCTACGCCGCGCTGTGGCGGCCCTACCACTTCATCGGGTTCGAGCTCGGCGTCTCCGTCGCCTCGGCGGCGCTGCGGCGCGAGCCGACGGGGGTGGCCGCGGCGTGGAACGCCGATGCGGTGGCGGTGGCCAAGCGCGCCCTTTCCGCCGGCGAGGTGCTGGACGGCGAGGGCGGCGAGACGGTGTGGGGCAGATGCATCCCCGCCGCCCGCTCCCGCGCCCTCGGCGCGCTGCCGATCGGGCTTGCCCATGGCGTGCGGCTGAGGCGCGGCGTGGCTGCGGGGGCGGTGCTGACGCGGGCCGATGTCTTGCTCGATCCGGCCGATCCCGCGGTTGCGATCCGCGCCGAGATGGAAGCGGCCTTCGGGTGAGTGTCGCCGCCGATGTCGCCCCGCGCGATCTGCGCCTGCTGCTGCTTGCGGTGGTGCTGTTCGGCGTCACCTGGCCGATCAGCAAGGATGCGCTGCGGGACGCCTCGCCGCTGTGGTTCGCGTTCGCGCGCGGGGCGGGCGGGGCGCTCGTCACCGGGCTGCTGATGCTCTGGCTCGGCCGGCTCAGGCCGCCCGGGGCGGCGGAGTGGCCGACGGTGCTCGCGCTCGCCCTGTTCCAGCTCGGCGGCTTCTTCGCGCTCACGCATCTCGCGCTCGCGCTCGTGCCGGCGGGGCGGACGGCGGTGCTCTCCAACGTCACCGCCATCTGGCTCATCCCGCTCGGCGTGTGGCTGTTCGCCGAGCGGCTTTCGGCCGCAAGGCTCGCCTCCGTCGCCGCCGGGCTTGCCGGGGTGGTGCTGCTGACGGGGCCCTGGGCGGTGGACTGGAGCGACCGGGGCGCCGTGCTCGGCCATGCGCTGCTGCTCGGCGCCGGGCTGTCCTGGAGTGTGGCGATCGTGATCGTCCGGCGCTTCCCGCCGCGCCGGCCGGTCTTCGAGCTGCTGCCCTTCTCCTTCGGCCTCGGCGCGCTGCTGCTCGGGGCGCTGGCAGCGTGGCGGGAGCCTTCGGGCGGCATCGGGGCGGGGGCGCTCTGGCAGGCGCTGTTCGTCGCGCTGGTGGCGGCGCCGGTCGGCACCTGGGCGGTGGTGGAAGCCGGGCGGCGGCTGCCCTCGGCCGTCGCCTCCGCAGGCTTCCTGCTGGTGCCGGCGATCGGCGTGACGCTCGCCGCGCTCTGGCTCGGCGAGGCGATCACCTGGGACCTGGTGGCGGGCGGTGTGCTGATCGCGCTCGGCATGTGGTGGGCGGCGCGGCGATGAGGCTGGCCTGCACCACGATGGGCGAGGGCCCGCCGGTCGTGTTCCTGCACGGGCTGTTCGGCCAGGGGCGGAACTTCGCCGCCATCGCGCGCCCGCTCGCCGCACGCGCCCGGGTGCTGCTGCCCGACCTGCGCAACCACGGATCGAGCTCGCACGCCCCCGGCATGGCCTACCCCGACATGGCGGCCGACGTGGCCGAGACGATGGAGGCCGAGGGCGTGGCCGAGGCGGCGGTGATCGGCCACTCGATGGGCGGCAAGGTGGCGATGGCGCTCGCGCTTGCGCAGCCCGCGCGCGTCTCGCGGCTGCTGATTTCCGACATCGCGCCGCGGCCCTATGCCGGCACGCTCGCGCGCTACGCCGAGGCGATGCGCGCCCTGCCGCTCGCCCCCGGCCTGACGCGCGCGGCGGCGGATGCCGCACTCGCCCCCGCCGTGCCGGATCCCGCGGTGCGCGCCTTCCTGCTGCATTCGCTCCGCTTCGACACCGAGCCGCCCTCCTGGCGCGTCGGGCTCGAGCAGATCGGCGCCGGCATGGCCGACATCCTCGGCTTCCCCGATTTCGCCACGCGCTACGAGGGGCCGGCGCTGTTCGTCTCGGGCGAACGGTCGGACTACATCACGCCGGCCGACCGGCCGCTGATCCGCGCCCTGTTCCCGCGCGCGCGCTTCGCCACCGTGAAGGGCGCGGGGCACTGGGTGCATGCCGACCAGCCGGAGGCGTTCCGCGCGGTGGTGGAGGCGTTCCTCGCCGCCTGAGGCTTGGCGCTGCGCCCGGCGGCGCCACATCGCCCGCCATGCCGGAGTTCCCGACCACCCGCTCGGAGGCGCTGGCGCGGCTTGCCGCCTTCGCCCCCCGCATGGGCCGCGCCTATGCCGCCCGGCGCAACGCCGATCTCGGGCCCGGGCGGCACGAGGCGGTCTCCCGCCTCTCGCCCGCCATCCGCCACCGTCTGCTGACGGAGGCCGAGGTGGTCGGCACAGCACTCGCCGCCCATGGGCCGGAGGCGGCGGGCAAGTTCGTCGAGGAGGTGTTCTGGCGGAGCTACTGGAAGGGCTGGCTCGAGCTCCGGCCCTCGGTGTGGGCGGCCTATCGCGCCGGGCTTGCGCGGCAGGTCCAGGCGCTGGCCACCCGTGGCGGGCTGCGCAAGGCGCATGCGGCGGCCTGCCGGGGCGAGACGGGCATCGCCTGCTTCGATGCCTGGGCGCGCGAACTGGCGGCGACGGGCTACCTGCACAACCACGCGCGGATGTGGTTCGCCTCGATCTGGATCTTCACCCTGCGCCTGCCCTGGGAACTCGGCGCCGACCTGTTCCTGCGCCAGCTGCGCGACGGCGATCCCGCCTCCAACACCCTCTCCTGGCGCTGGGTGGGCGGGCTGCAGACGCCGGGCAAGCACTACCTCGCGCGGGCGGAGAACATCGCCCGCTGGACGGAGGGGCGCTTCGACCCGAGGGGCGAGCTCGAGGAGCAGGCGGCGCCGCTGCCGCCCGAGCCGCTGCCCGCGCCGGGCCGCCTGCCCCCGCGCGAGGAGCCGCCGCCCGGGCCCGCCGCGCTCCTGCTGCACGAGGAGGATCTCGGCGTCGAGAGCCTGGATGTCGGCCCGGCGCGGATCGTCGCGGCCGGCGGCTTCGTGCTGCCCGAGGCGCGCTCTCCGCTGCTCGTTTCGCCTGCGGTGGCCCGGCATCTCGCCGCCGCCCTCTCCGACGGGCTCGCCCGCGCAGAGGCGCGGTTCGGGGCGCCGGCCGGGCAGGTCCTGCCCGATGCGGTGCCCGACTGGGCCAAAGAGGCCGGGGTGCGCACCGTGCTGACGCCCGAGGCCCCGGCGGGCTGGACGGCAGAGGCGCTCGCCCGCATCGAGGCGGCGCTGGCGGAGCGGGGCCTCCGCCTCGTGCGGCTGCGGCGGGCGTGGGACGAGGCCTGCTGGCCGCTCGCCACGCGGGGCTTCTTCGCCTTCCGCGGGCACATCCCCGAACTTGCGCGGCGGCTCGCCGCCTGAGGGGGGGGAGGGGATGCTCTACGCCGCCTATGGCAGCAACCTGCTGGCCGCGCAGATGGCCGCCCGCTGCCCGGGCGCCCTGCGCGCGGGCAGCCTGCTTCTGCCCGGCTTCCGGCTGGTGATGAACCGCTTCGCCTCCGCCGTGCCGGATGCCTCGGCGCGGCTTCCCGTCGGGCTGTGGCGGGTGACGGAGGCGCATCTTGCCGCCCTCGACCGCTTCGAGGGGCCGCATGCCTACGAACGCCGCAGCGTGCCCCTGCCCGAGGGCGGCGAGGCGTGGATCTACCTCGAGATCGCGCATCGCCCGCCGCCGCCTGCGCCGGACTACGTCGCCCGCTGCCGCGCCGGGACGCTCGAGTTCGGCCTGCCGACGGCGGCGCTGGAGGCCGCCCTTGCCGCCATCGGCTGGGCGGGCGAGGGGGGTGCGGCCGGCGGGGCGGGGCGGGGCCGGGGCTAGATCCGGCTCAGGACGGCTCGATCCCGAGGCGGCGGAGCAGCTCCCCCGTCTCCCGGTGCTCGGCGCGGGTGATCTCCATGATCGCCGCCGAGCCGAGCGGATCGGGCAGGATGCCCTGGCGTTCGAGCCCGGCGCGGCCCTCCGGATCGGCCATCACGGCGAGGATCTCGGCCTCGATCCGCGCGAGCAGCGGGGCGGGGGTGGCGGCCGGCAGGGCGACACCGAGCCAGATCGGCACCTCCTTCCCGGGGAAGCCCGCTTCGGCGATCGTCGGCACCTCGGGCAGCTGGGGCAGGCGTTCCGGCCCCATGATGGCAAGCGCGCGCAGCCGCCCCTCCCGCACATGCGGGATCAGGCTGTTGGCGGCGCCGACGAAGGCGTGCACCCGCCCGGCGAGCAGATCCGGCAGCAGCGCCTGGGCGCCGCGATAGGGCACATGCTCCATCGCATCCCCGACCAGCGCCGCCACCCCGATGTGCTGGAACGACCCGACCCCCGAGGAGGGGTAGGAGAACTGCCCGCGCCGGGCATTCGCCAGCGCCACCAGTTCCCGCACGTTCTGCGCCGGCAGGCCCGGCGTGACGACGAGCATGGTGGCGGGGCGCACCATCCGCGCCACCACCACGAGTTCGCGCAGCGGATCGAAGGAGGAGCGCAGCACATGCGGATTGGCGGTGAGCAGCGAGTTCGACACCACCGCCCAGGTGTGGCCGTCGGGGGCGGAGCGCGCCACCGCCTCCGCCCCCAGATTGCCGCCGGCGCCGGGGCGGTTCTCCACCACGAAGGGCTGGCCGACGCGGGGAGAGATGCGGTCGGCGAGGTAGCGGCCCATCACGTCGTTCGAGCCGCCGGGCGGATAGGGCACGATGATCCGCACGGGCTGGGTGGGCCAAGCCTGGGCCCGGGCGGCGCGCGGCAGCGCCAGTGCTGCGGCCGCGGCCAGGGCGTGACGACGACGGATCATGCGCTTCCCCTCCCTGCTTCGCGCGTGAGCCCCGCCGTCATGGCGGCGGAGTAGCCCGGGGCCACGCGGGCATCCACCAGCACGGCGCGGCCCCGCTTCAGGAGCGCCACGCCCTCCGCCACCGCCGCGCGCAGTTCGCCCGCCGTGTGCACGGGGCCGATTCCCTCGATCCCCTGCGCGCGGGCGAGGGCGGCGATGTCGATGTCGGGGCCGGTGATCGCCTGGCCGATCCACTTGTTGCCGACGGGGCGGCCGCGCTGGCGCGCGACCCTCTCCTGGTGCACCTCGTCGTTGAAGAAGGAGCGGTTGTTGGCCACCACCGCGAGCAGCGGGATCCGGTAGCGCGCCGCGGTCCAGAAGGCCTGGATGCCCATGAGCGTATCCCCATCCCCGAGCACGCCGACGGGGATGCGCCCGCTTCCCTTGAGCGCCAGGGCGGCGCCGACCAGCATGCCGGGCCCGCCGCCGATCCCGGCGCCGCCATCGTTGCCGAGCGCATCGAGCGGGTGGCGGAAGTGCCAGGACTCGTGGTGCCAGCCCAGGGGCACCCGCACGAGGCAGACCGGATCCCCGGCGAGGGCCGCCCCCATCGCCGCCGCCAGGCGCCGCACATCGAGCGGCGCGTCCTCGGGCGGCATCGGGTCGGCCGGTTTCGCCGGCAGCGCCGGAGGGGGCGTGCCGGGGCCCACGCCGAGGGCATCGGCGATCGCCGCGGCGGCGATGTCCGGCTCGCAGGCGAGGTGCAGATCGAGCCGGGGCAGCGCCTGGTGTTCGGCCCCGAAGCCGTTGTGCAGCAGATGGTCGAGCGAGCAGTGGATCACCCGCGCCGCCACCTCGCCCGCCTGCCTGAGCGTGCCGGCGAGGTCGAGGAAATCGAGCGAGAGCACCACGTCCGCCTCGCGCAGCAGCGCCGCCGATGCGGCATCGAGGAAGGCGCCGGGGCGGGCGGGGCAGAGCGGATGGTCGGTCGGGAAGGCGGCGGCGAGATTGCCGCTCGTCAGCACCCGCGCCCCGAGCGCCTCGGCCAGCGCCACCCGCCGCGCCCAGGCCGCCGGATCGCGCGAGACCCGGCCGGCGAGGATCACGGGCCGGCGCGCCTCTTGCAGCCAGCGGGCGGCGCGCGCCGCATCCGCCGGCGCCGGCACCGCCGGAGAGGGGCCGGCGAAGCGGCGCGGATCGGGGATGGGCGGCATCCCCGGGAGGGGCTGTTCCTGCAGCGCCGCGTCGAGCGTGACGTAGACGGGCGCGCGCGGGGCGGCGCGCAGCAGGATGTCGGCGCGGAGCAGCGCCTCGAAGGCGGCCTCGATGCTGGCGGGCTGGGCGTCCCACTTGACGAAGTGGCGCACCAGCGCGCCCTGGTCCTGCACGGTGTGCAGCCAGTCTATCCAGGGGCGGCGCTTCGCCGCGTCCACCGGGCCGGTGGCGCCGAGGATCAGCATCGGCACCCGGTCGCACCAGGCGTTGAAGATCGCCATCGCGCCGTTGAGCAGCCCGACATTGGAATGCAGCGCCACCGCCATCGGCTCCTCGCAGGCCTTGGCGTAGCCCTGGGCGAGCGAGACGGCGATGTTCTCGTGCAGGCAGAGCAGGATGCGCGGCGCCTCGTTGCCGAGGTGGTTCACCAGGCTGTCGTGCAGGCCGCGGAAGGAGGCGCCGGGATTGAGGGCGATCCAGCGGTAGCCCTGGGCGCGCACGAGTTCGGCGATGGCGTCCGAGCCGAAGACGCTGTTGCCGGCGGAGGGTTCGGGCCGTTCGGGCCAGTCGGCGGCGTCGGTCATCGGCGCTTCGGCGCGTCCGGCATGGCGCTTCCCCCGTGTGGTGCGGGAAAACGATAGCGCGACGGGGCAGGCGCGCAAGCGAAGGGGCGGCGGGATCGCTCCCGCCGCCCCCGGAGGGCGAGGCCCCTGGGCGGGAGGGTCAGCCCAGGCGCTCGCCGTGCTGGGTGACGTCGAGGCCCTCGACCTCCTCCTCCTCGCTCACGCGGAGGCCGACGATCACGTCCACGATCTTGAGCAGGATGAAGGTGGCGATGGCGCAGTAGGCGATGGTGACCGCCACGGCCTTGATCTGGATCCAGAGCATCTCCGGATTGCCGTAGAGCAGGCCGGAATACTCCACGGCCTTCACCGGATCGTCCGTCTTGTAGAGCCCGCCATAGGCGAACACGCCGGTCAGCAGCGCGCCGACGATGCCGCCCACCCCGTGCACGCCGAAGGCATCGAGGCTGTCGTCGTAGCCCAGCGCCTTCTTGAGCGAGGTGACGGCCCAGAAGCACAGCACGCCCGAGATCGCGCCGATCGCGAGCGCCGCACCCGGGAACACCCAGCCCGCCGCCGGGGTGATGGCGACAAGCCCCGCCACCGCGCCCGAGATCGCACCGAGCGCGGAGGGCTTGCCCTTGACCATCCACTCGACCAGCACCCAGGCCACCACGCCGGCCGAGGTGGCGACCATCGTCACCAGCATGGCCATGCCGGACCGCCCGTCGGCCGTGAGCGCCGAGCCGGCGTTGAAGCCCATCCACCCCACCCACAGCAGCGAGGCGCCGATCATGGCGAGCGCCAGGTTGTAGGGCGCCATGTTCTCGGTGCCGTAGCCGAGCCGCTTGCCGATCACCAGGGCGAAGACGAGGCCCGCCACGCCGGCGTTGATGTGCACGACCGTGCCGCCCGCGAAGTCGAGCGCGCCCCAGCCGAAGATCAGCCCCGCCGGGTGCCACACGGCATGCGCGATCGGCGAATACACGAGCACCGACCACAGCACGATGAACACGCACAGCCCGGAGAACTTCACCCGGTCGGCCACCGCGCCGGTGATGAGGGCGGCGGTGATGATGGCGAAGGTCATCTGGAACATGGCGAACACCGTCTCGGGGATGGTGGTCGCCACCTCCGAGTCGCCGCCCAGGCCGTAGCCGAGGATGAAGGGGCCGTTCCAGGTGATGCCCTGGAAGAACACCTTCGAAAGGTCCCCGAAATAGGGGCCGCCGTTGCCGAAGGCGATCGAGTAGCCGATCACCATCCACGTCACGCCGATCAGCGCGGCGATGAAGAACGACTGCATCATGGTGGACAGCACGTTCTTCTTCCGGACCATGCCGGCGTAGAACAGCGCCACCCCCGGGATCGTCATCATCAGCACGAGGGTGGTGGCGACGATCATCCAGGCGGTGTCGCCCGAGTTCAGGGCCGGCTCGTCGCCGGCGAGGGCCGGGCCCGCGAGCAGCATCGCGGCGGGCAGCGCAGCCAGGCCGCGCAGCAGGGTTCGCATCGTTGTCGGTTCCATCCTGTTCTGGGTTCGCGTCATGGCGGCGTCAGATCGCGGCGGCGTCGGTCTCGCCGGTGCGGATGCGCAAGGCGCGCTCCACATCCAGCACGAACACCTTCCCGTCGCCGATCTTGCCGGTGCGGGCGGAGGCGGCGATCGCCTCCACCACCTGGTCGGCGAGCTCGTCCGGCACGACGACCTCGATCTTCAGCTTGGGCAGGAACGAGACGTGGTATTCGGCGCCGCGGTAGATCTCGGTCTGGCCCTTCTGCCGGCCGAACCCCTTCACCTCCGTCACCGTCAGGCCCTGCACCCCGAGCGGGGTGAGCGCCTCGCGCACCTCGTCCAGCTTGAACGGCTTGATGATCGCCATCACGAGCTTCATCGAGCGGCCCCCCTTCCGGCCGTGCCCGGGCGGAAAGCGAAGCCCGTGCCAGCGGGCGCGCCACGGCGCGGAACGCGGCTTTCCCGGCGCCCCGCCCCGTTGCGGCAAGGCCCCTGCACAAGATTTGGGCAGCGCACCCCTCCCGCGACGCCGCGGCTTCGGGCAGAAGGGGGGCATGAGCCACTCCCTCGACGTCGCCGTCTGCATCCTGGGCGCCGGGCCGGTCGGCGCGACGCTGGCCGCGCGGCTCGCCGCCGCCGGGGTGCCGACCGCCATCCTGGACGCCGCGCCGCTGCCGCCGATGGAGCTGCCGGAGTTCGACGGCCGCGCCTACGCCATCGCCGCGGGCAGCCGCGCCCTGCTCGAGCAGGCGGGGGTGTGGGAGCGGCTGCCGGCCGAGCCGAACCCGATCCGCGCCATCCGCGTGGCCGACGGCCGGCCGGGCGAGCCTGCGTCCCGCCTGAAGCTCGACTTTTCCGCCGAGGAGACGGGGGTAGAGGCCTTCGGCTGGATGCTCGAGGCCCGCGCCCTGCGGGTGGCGCTGAACGCCCGCCTGCCGCTGCTGCCGAACCTGGCGGTGTTCGCCCCCGCCCGCGCCACCGCCGAGCGCGATGCGGAGGGCGTGCGCGTCAGGCTCGAGGACGGCACCGCCATCACGGCACGGCTTCTCGTCGGCGCGGAGGGGCGCGCCTCGCCCTCCCGCCGCGCCGCCGGCATCCCGGAACTCCAGCACGACTACGGGCAGACCGGCATCGTCGGCGCGGTGGCGCATGAGCGGCCGCACCACGACCGCGCCCTCGAGCTGTTCCTGCCGAACGGCCCCTTCGCGCAGCTGCCGATGCGCGGCACGCCGGAGCATCCGCACCTCTCCGCCTTCGTCTGGTCGGAGCGGCGGGAGATCGCCGAGGCCGCGCTGCGCCTGCCGGATGCGGCCTTCGGGCGGGAGATCGCCCGCCGCATGGGCGGGCATCTCGGGCGGATCGCGCCGGTCGGGCGGCGGTGGTCCTATCCCCTCTCGGCGCTGCATGTGGCGCGCTACGTCGATGTGCGGCTCGCCCTCGTCGGCGATGCGGCGCACGGCATTCACCCGATCGCGGGGCAGGGCCTCAATCTCGGCTTCCGCGACGCGGCGGCGCTGGCGGAAGCGGTGATCGGCGCGGCCGACCCCGGGGCGCCCGAGGTGCTGCGGCGCTACCAGCGCGCCCGCCGGCCGGACGGGCTGCTGATGCTCGGCGCGACCCACGGGCTCGAGGCGCTGTTCGGCAACGACATCGCGCCGCTGCGGCTGGCCCGCCGCCTCGGCATCGCGGCGGTGGACCGGATGCCGGCGCTCAAGCGCTTCTTCGCCCGCCGCGCCATGGGGGTTGCCGCGGCCTGACGCAATCCCGCCACGGAGCGGGCGGAGAAGCAGCGCCCATGCGCAAGGAACCCGTCCTTCTCCGCCGCCTCCTGTTCCTCCTGCTCTGCCTTGCCGTCGCGGTCGGGCTGCTGTGGCTGGCCGTCGCCGTGCTCGCGGGCGGCGGCTGGACGCTGTGGGAGGCGCTGATCCTCCTCGGAATCGCGGGCAACCTGCCCTGGCTTGCCATCTCGGCGGCCAACGGCCTCATCGGGCTGGCCATCCTGCTGCTGGCGAAGCGGCCGGCCGCCTATGTCACGCCGCAGCTCGAGGCGGCCGCGCCGCCCCCGCCGCGGGGGCTTACGGCGATCGGCGTGTGCATCCGCAACGAGGACATGGCGGCGGTGCTGCCGCCGCTCGCACGGCTGCTGGATGGGCTGGAGGCGGCCGGGGCCGGCCACCGCTTCGTGCTGTGGTTCCTCTCCGACACGCAGGACCCCGCGCATGCCGCGGCCGAGGAGGCCGCCCTCGCGGCCTTCGCCGCATCGCGCGCCGGCCGCCCGATCCCGGTGCGCTGGCGGCGGCGGGCCGACAACACCGGCTTCAAGGCCGGCAACGTGATGGAGTTCCTCGACCACCACGCGGGCGAGGCCGAGTTCCTCCTCTGCCTCGACGCCGATTCGGAGATGACGGCCGAGGCCGTGCTCCGCCTCGTCACCGCGATGGAGGCGGATCCGAAGCTTGCCATCCTGCAGCAGCTGATCGTCGGCCGCCCGGCCTCCGCCGCCTTCCCGCGCCTGTTCCAGTTCGGCATGCGCGCCGCCATGCGCGCCTGGGCCACCGGGCAGGCCTGGTGGCAGGCGGACGAAGGCCCCTACTGGGGCCACAACGCCCTGATCCGCATCGCCCCCTTCCGCGCCCATTGCCGGCTGGAACGCCTGCCCGACGGCTCGATGATCCTCTCGCACGACCAGGTGGAGGCGGTGCGCCTGCACGCCGCCGGCTGGAAGGTGCGCTGCCTGCCGGAGGAGGAGGGCAGCATGGAAGGCAACCCGCCCGCGATGCCGGAGTTCCTCCGCCGCGACCAGCGCTGGGCCGCGGGCAACATGCAGTATTTCGCCCTGCTGCGGCTGCCCGGCATGACGGCGATGGGCCGCTGGCAGCTGCTGCAGGCGATCCTGCTGTTCTTCGGCGCGCCGCTGTGGCTTCTCGTGCTGCTGGGGGCGACGATGAACGTGCTGACGGGCGGGGCGGAGGGCACGCCGATCGGCCAGACGCTGCTGCTGCTGCTGCTCCTGCAGGCGGCCTATGTGGGTTCGAAGCTGCCGGGCTACGCCGAGGTGCTGCTCAAGCCGGCGCTCGCCGCGCGCTACGGCGGGCGGGCGCAGTTCGCCAAGGGCGCGGGGCTGGAACTCCTGTTCACCCAGCTGTTCGAGCCGGTGCGGGTGCTGAACCAGGCGATGTTCCTCCTGCTCCTCGCCTTCGGCGTGAAGGCGGGCTGGGCGCCGCAGAACCGCGCCGACCGCGGGGTGTCCTGGGCGGATGCCGCGCGGCTTCTGTGGCTGCACACGCTGGTCGGGCTGCTGGTCACCGTGCTCGCCGTCTCGGCCTCCGTCGTCGCCGGGCTGCTGATGCTGCCCTGGACGCTCTCGATGGTGCTCTCGATCCCGTTCTGCGTCGTCACCTCCTCGCCCCGGCTCTCCGCCTGGCTGCGCGAGCGGAAGCTGTGCGCGACGCCGGAGGAACTGGCCGCGGGGTGAAGCGCCTTCCGCGCCGCCCGGGCTTCCCGGCGGCGCGGCCGGCGGCCATCATCACCCCCGGGAATGACCGACCTCTCGCAGCTCGACCTCAACCTCCTCCGCGTGTTCGACGCGGTGGCGCGCGAGCGGCACGTCACGCGCGCCGCGGCGAGGCTCGGCCTGTCGCAGCCGGCGGTGTCGAACGCGCTTGCCCGGCTGCGCGCGGCGCTGAACGACGAGCTGTTCCTCCGCCGCCCGGGCGGCGTCGAACCCACGGCACTCGCCGCCGCCCTGACGCGCCCGGTGGCCGAGGTGCTGGACCGGCTGCGCGACACGCTCGCCGCCCACGCGCCCTTCGATCCGGCGACCAGCACGCGAATCTTCCGCCTCGGGCTTTCGGAATACGCGGAAGCCGTGCTGGCGCCGCCGCTGCTCGAACGCCTCTCGCGCGAGGCGCCGGGCGTCGTCCTCGCCATACGCCACGCCGACCGCACCAACGCCGAGGCGCTGCTCGAGCAGGACGCGATCGAACTCGCGATCGCCGTGCTGCCCGAACCGCCCGCCCTCTACACGCGCATCCGCCTGCTGCCCGAGGCGTTCCTGGTGCTCGTCCGCCCCGGCCATCCGCTGGCCGAAGGCGAGCTCACGCTCGAGCGCTTCACCGCCTTCCCGCACCTGCTCCATTCGCCGAACGGCTCGCGCGACGGGGCGCTCGACGAGCCGCTGCGCGCGGCGGGCCACCCGCGCCGGATCGGCGCCGTGGTCGCGCATCTGTCGGCGGTGCCGGGCATCCTGAAGCGGACCGACATGGTGATGACGCTTTCGGGGCGGCTCGCGCGGCTGCTTGCGGATGCGCACGGCCTCGTGCTGCGGCCCTGCCCGGTGCCGATCCGCCACACGCGGCTTTCGCTCGTGTTCCATCGCCGCTGCGAGGCCGACGCCGGCCATGCCTGGCTGCGCCGCAGCCTGATCGCGCTCGCCCGCGCGGCCGATGCGCCGCCCGAGGCGCCATGACGCCCGGGGACCTGCGGCGCGAGGCGGCGGCGGAGCCCGGCGGCGCCCTCGCCGCCACGCTCGCCGCCGCCGGAGGGGGCGTGCGTCCCTCCGCCTGGCCGCTCGCGCCTCTGCCGCCGGCCGCTCAGCGCTGGGCCTCGTCGCTCACCACCCGCCCGTCCACGAGGTGCACGCGGCGGGCCGCCCGCGCCGCGAGATCGGCATCGTGCGTCACCACGATCACGGTGCGCTTCTGCTCGGCGACGAGGCGGGCGAAGATGTCGAACACCTGGGCGGCGTTCCGCGTGTCGAGGTTGCCGGTCGGCTCGTCGGCGAGGATCAGCGCCGGGTCGTTCGCGAGCGCGCGCGCCACCGCCACCCGCTGCCGCATCCCGCCCGAGAGCTGTTCGGGGAGCTTCTGCGCGGCATCCGCAAGGCCGAGGGAATCGAGCAGCGCCATCGCCCGCTCCCTCGCCGCGCGCCCTTCCAGCGCGCCGCGGCGGCGGATCGGGATCAGCACGTTATCGAGCGCCGAGAACTCCGGCAGCAGGAAGTGGAACTGGAACACGAAGCCGAGGCGGGCGAGCCGCAGCGCCGCGAGATCGGCGGGCGAGAGCCTCGCCGTGTCGCGCCCCTCGAGCAGCACCCGCCCCTCGGTCGGGCGATCGAGCAGCCCGAGCAGATAGAGCAGCGAGGACTTGCCGGAGCCCGAGGGGCCGGTGATCGCGACGAACTCCCCGGCCGCGAAGGACAGCGTGACGTCCGAGACGAGCGTCACGTTCTCCGCCGGCAGCCGCCGCCCGACGCCTTCCGCCGCCAGCAGCGCGCTCATCCCGCCCCGCGCACGATCTGCACCGGATCGAGCCGCGCCGCGCGGCGGGCCGGGATCACCGCCGCGAGCACCGCCGCCGCCACGGCGAACACGCCGGCGACCGCGTAGATGCGCCAGTCGCGGTCGAGGATGAAGCCGTCCTGCCCGCCCGGTGTGGCGATGCCGAAGCGCACCTGCGCCAGCCCCTCGATCATCAGCGCACCGAGCGCGAAGCCGGCCAGCGCCCCGAGCGCGCCGGCGAACAGCCCCTGCAGCAGGAACAGGCGCTGGATGTCCCGCTCGGTGAAGCCGAGCGACTTCAGGATGGCGATGTCGCGCGTCTTCTCGAACACCACCGTCGAGATGATGTTGTAGATGCCGAAGGCGGCGACCAGCAGGATCGCCCCGGTCACGCTGTACATGATGGCGTTCTGGATGGTGAACACCGTCAGGATGTTGGCCGCCTGCTCCTCCCAGCTCTCGGTGCGGTCGCCGAAGCGCGCCTCGATCGCGCGGGCGAGCGGCTCGGCCTCTCTCACGTCGGCGAGGCGGATGACGATCTGGTTCACCACGTTCGGCCGGTCCTGCGCGATCTGCATCGTGGTCAGCAGGGTGTAGGCCTGGCCCTGGTCGAAGGTGGCGATGCCGGTGTGGAAGATGCCGACGATGCGCATCGTCAGGCTCACCCCGCGCGGCGAGACGGCCACGACCGAATCCCCCACCCCCGCGCCGAGCCGCTGCGAAAGGCCCGAGCCGATCACGATGCCGTTCGCCGTGCGCAGCAGGTCGGACAGCGAGCCCTCCCGCATGTCCTTCCCGAGGTTGGAGACGCGCGCGTAGCGCGCCGGCTCCATGCCGGTGACGGAGGCCGCCACCTCCCGCCCGCCGTAGCGCAGCAGCAGCTGGCCCGTCAGGATCGGCGCCGCCGCCACGCCCGGCATCGCCTCGAGGATCGCGAGCTTCTCGGACGCGGCGCGGATGCCGCGCACCGCCTCCCGCGGGCGGATGCCGCGCACCGCCACCGCGCCGCCCGCGAACTCCACCGCCGCCGGCTGCGGCGAGGGATGGCGGGGTTCGTCCTTGATGGTGATGTGCGGGGCGACGTCTATCACCTGGCTGATGAAGAAGCCGTGGAAGCCCCGCATCAGCGCGGCGATGGCGATGAAGAACGCCACGCCGAGCGCCACGCCGAGCACCGAGACGAGCGTCTGGCGCCGTCGCCGCCGCAGCATCCCGCGCGCGAGGTCGAAGACGAGGCTCATCGCCTGAGCCGCACCGCATCCCCGTCGGCGAGCCGGGCGGGCGGGTCGAGGATCACCGCCTCCCCGGCCGAGACGCCGCGGCGGATCTCGACCCGCTCCGGCCCCTGCACGCCCACCGTCACCTCGCGCCGCCGCGCCGTCTCGCGCTCGACCACGAACACCGCGCCGCCGCGCAGCGCAGCGGCCGGCACGAGCACCGCCTCCGCCGTCTCGCGCAGGATGATGTTGGCCTCGACCGTCATGCCGATCATCAGCGGCGTGTCGTCCGGCAGGGCGAGGCGCACGCGGAAGGACTTGCGCGTCGCGTCCCCGCGCGGGGTGATGTGCGAGACCTCGGCCGGAAGCGGGCGGCCGGCGAAGGCGTCGGCCCGCAGCAGCGCCCGCTGGCCGGGGCGCACACGGGCGATGTCCTCCTCGTCCACCTCGACGGTGGCGCGCAAGGGCCGCGGCTCCCCGATCCAGAACAGGGTGTTCGGCACGTCCACGATCTCGCCCACCTCGGCGTCGCGGCGCAGCACCACCCCGTCGGCCGGGGCGCGCACCACGTAGTCATCCAGCCGGCGGGCGGCGGCGACGGCGGCGGCGCGGGCGGCGCGCGCCTCGCTCTCGGCGCGGTCGGCGGTCGTGCGGGCGGCGATGTCGCGGACGACGAGGGTGCGCAGCCGCGCCGCCTCCTCCTCGGCGAAGCCGGCGCGCGCCTCCGCCTCCTCGAGCCGGGCGCGGGCCTCGCGGTCGTCGAGCCGGGCAAGCGGCTGGCCCTGGACGACGCGCTGCCCCTCCTCGGCCAGCACGGCGACGAGGCGCGCGCGCACCGCCGGCCCGACGCGGGCGAGGTGCACCGGCTCCACGGCACCGGTGGCGTAGATCGCCTCGACCGCCGGGCCCTGGACGGCGATCGCGATGGCGACGGCCGGCGGCAGGGCGCGCCAGGCGAGGAGGCCGCCCGCCGGGAGAAGCAGCAGCAGCAGCCAGAGGAGGCGGAACCAGCGCATGCCGGACTGCCTAGCACGGGGCGGGACATCCCGCCGCCTCCGGCGCCGCAACACAGGGGCGCGCGGCATGCTTGCGGCGCGGGGCGGAGGGGGCTATGTCGCCCCCGGCGCCGACATAGCTCAGCGGTAGAGCAACTGATTCGTAATCAGTAGGCCCCCGGTTCAAATCCGGGTGTCGGCACCATTCCCGCCCCGGGCGAATGGGCCGTCATGCCGGGGCGCCGCCCCGCCGGAACACCCGTCCTTCCAGGAACTGAAGGCGCGCGGCGAGGTCGTCCTGCCGGCAGAGCAGCGCCGCGACGACGCCGATCCCCGCCGACCCCGGCGGCGTTTCCAGCACCACCTGGACGGCGGCGCCTCGGGTGGGCGGCAGATCGAGCGTCGCCACCTCAAAGGCGCCGGGGGCGAAGGCCGCCTCCGCCTCGATCGGCGGGGCGCCTTCGGCGAGGACGCGCAGCGTGAGCGACGCACCCTCCGGGGGGGCGCGGAGGTCGAGCGCAAGCCGGAGCGGCGCGCCTGCCGCGTCCGGCGGCAGGGGCAGCGAAAGCCGCGCGGGGCCGGGGCGGCTGCGCACGCCCCAGGGCTCCGGCGGCTGCCAGAGCGGCCCTTCGCGGCAGAGCAGGGCGGCCGCCCGGGCCGGATCGGGCCGCGTCGCCGCAGGGCGGGCGAACTCCCACAGCGGGCCGCCCGCCGGCAGCCCGCGCGCCTCAGGCGCCCCCTCGGCGGCGACGGCGGCGAGCGAGGCGACGAGATCGCGCGCCACCGCGTCCCAGCCGCGCAGCCGAACGCGGGCGGGGATCGCCGCCTCCTCCGCGGCGCGCGCCGCCGGATCGAGGATCAGGCGTTCCAGCGCGGCAAGGAGCTCCGGCTCGCTGCCGGGGGCGAAATAGGCCGCCGCCTCGCCGCCCGCCTCCGGCAGGGCGCCGACGCGCGGCACGAGCGGCAGCTTCCCGTAGGCGAGGCTCTCCGTCACCGGCAGGCCCCATCCCTCGTGCAGGCTGTTGTACACCGTGAACAGCGCGCCGCGGTACAGCCGGGCGAGGTCGGAGTCCGACACCCGCTCGAGCAGCAGGACATGCCGCCGCAGCTCCGGCGAGCCGGCGAGCAGCGCGAGCGCCGGCTCCGCCTGCCAGCCGATCCGGCCGGCGCAGACGAGGCGCGGGATGGCGGAGGGGCCGTGCCGGCGAAGCAGGCTGCGCCAGGCGCGGAACAGGCTGGCGTGGTCCTTGCGCGGCTCGATGGTCCCGACCGTCAGCACATAGGCTTCGCCCGGGGCGAGGCCCGGGATCTCCGCCGGTGCGAGGGCCGGCACCGCCGGGCGCGGATCGGCGTCGAGCCTGACCGCGCGGCCGGGCAGGGCGAGGCCGGGGGCCAGCGCCGCGAGCTCTGCCAGGACGTCCCGCCGCGTCGCCTCGCTGTTGCAGACGAAGCCGTCGGCGGCGGCGGCGAAGCCGGCGAACCAGGCGGCATAGGCGGCGGCGGTCCCGTCCTCGCAGGTCTCCGGCAGCAAGAGCGGCACGCAGTCGTGCACGAAGGGGATGAAGCGCAGGGCCACGCCGCGCCGCGCCTCGGCGAGCGCGCGGAACCAGTCGGGATAGCCCCAGGTGGCGCCGAGCGGGCAGAGCACCGCGCCATCGAGGAAGCGCAGCGGCGGCGCCTGGGCGCGGATACGCTCCATCGCCTCGACCGCCTCGGCCCAGTCGGGGTCGGCCTCCTCGGCGCCGGCGGCGGAGAGGTCGAGCAGGCGGCGGCAGGGCTCCTCGGGGATGCGGACCCAGCCGAGACGGGCCGGGTCGAAGGCGGCGAGGCGGAGTTCCGTCCCGGCGGGCGGGGCGGCCATGAGCTCGGCCGACAGGCGGATCTGCACCCGCTGGATGCCGGTCGGCGTGCGGCGGCGCCGGAAATGGTCGAGCAGGTCGGTGATGTCGAGGACGAGTTGCGGCAGGGCGGCGGCCGGGGCAGGGGCGGGCCACGGGGCCGCCAGCAGCCCGAGCCAGGCAAGGCAGGCAAGACGGCGGGCAAGGGCGGACAGGCCGGGCATGGGGCGATTATGCGCATGCCCGCTTCCGCTAGGATGCCGGGCGCCGTCACGCCCGTCCCGCCCCGATGACCCTGCTCAGCGTCAACGTCAACAAGATCGCCGTGCTGCGCAACTCGCGCGGCGGCACCCTGCCCTGCCCGCGGGCCCTGGCCCTGCACTGCGTCGAGGCCGGGGCCCGGGGCATCACCGTGCATCCGCGGCCCGACCGCCGCCACATCACCGCCGAGGACGTGCAGGCCATCGCCGCCGCCCTGCCCGCCGGGGTGGAGTTCAATATCGAGGGCAATCCTTTCGCCCC
>JANWXJ010000119.1 GCA_025055335.1 Acetobacteraceae bacterium | reverse complement strand
GAGGCCCTGCCGGGCGGGGATCACTATCTCTCCGGGCGGCCCGATCTCGTGGCGCGGCTTGCCGACCTGATCGCTGATTTCGCCGCCGGCGTGTGAGAGAGGACGGGGACGGGGCCGCGATCCGTCCCCCGGAGCCGGCGGGTCCGCGGCCCGAAGGCGCAGGGCACCGCTCGCGAGATCAGCCGCCCCAGGGCCGCGTGCCCTCCGGCCGGCGCATGGGGCGGGGCATCGCCGGAGAACCCGGCCGAAGGGAAGAGGGCGGAGAACAGCCCCCCGGATCCCGGCGCCACGCCGGGAGCACTCGCGCCGCGGCGATGCCCGGCCGCGCGGGAGGGTATCCTCTGCCACCATGCCGCCATCGCAAGGCCATGGAGCCAGTCGCCGGAGGAGGGTAGTGTCATGCCCATGCGCATCGGTCCCCTGCTCGCTCTCGCCCTCGTTCTCGCACCTCCCGCCGCCGCGCAGCCCGCCACCGAGCGGATCGGCGCCTGGCTGCTGACCTGCATGACGGACCGCATGACCGACCGCACCGAATGCCGCCTCAGGCATCGCGATCCCGTCGAGGGCGGCGACGCGCCGCTGCATCTCGAGATCGTCGAGCGCGGCGGACGCTACCTGCCGGTGCTGGTTGCGCGCGACGTGACGCTGGAGGGCGCCGCCCGCGTGCTGACGGCGCTGACCGCCACGGCGCAGATGCGCTTCCCGCCGGCGCGGCTGTTCGAGATGCCCTGCGGCCTCGCCGGCCGTTCGGTGCTCTGCGCCCCGCGGCCGGAGGACTCCGCGCGCGCCGCGGAGGAGATGCTGCGGTCCCGCACGGTGCTCGTCCGCCTCGTCGGGCTGGGCGGCGCTGGCGCCGACGCGCCTCCGGTCGAGCTGCAGATGGACGGGATCGAGGAGGCGATCGGACGGCTGCGCGCCCGCGCCACGCCCGGAAGAAGCGTGCCCGAAGCACCCCCTGGCTTCAGCCTGCCCGACCTGTTCCGCCGCCTGCAGGACCTGTTCTGAGCGGGGCCGGGCGGCGATGGCCGCCCGCCGCCCGCCGCCTCACGCCGCGACGAGGCCGTCCGGGATCGCGATCCCCTTCTCCCGGTAGAAGCGCGCCGCGCCCGGGTGAAAGGGCAGGAAGGTGTTCTTCGCAGCGTTCTCCGGCACCGTCTCGGCCCCCGCCGCGATCGCCTGGCGGAGCTGGGCGTTGTTCTCCAGCACGGCCTTCACCGCCTCGTACACGAAATCGGCGGGCAGGCTCTGGTGGCCGATCGCGAAGTTGAACATCCCGACCACCCGCAGATCCCGCTCCGTCGTCCGGTACACCCCGCGCGGGATGCTGCCCGGCGAGAGTTCCGGGAAGCGCTGGGTCAGGCGCCGCACCTCCTCCTCGGTGAAGTCGAGCCAGTTGACCTGGTGCTGCGCCTCCACCTCCGAGTAGGAGGGCACCGGCACGCCCGAGGCGAAGAGCGAGGCGTCGAGCAGCCCGTCCACCATCTGGCCGATCAGGTCGGAGTTCGACCCGTAGCGGATGGCCGAGGGGCGTATGCCCAGAACCTCGAACATCATCGGCCAGTAGGTTCCGGGGGTGCCGCCGCGCGGGCCCACGCCGACGGTGCGGCCATTCAGGTCGGCCAGCCGCGCGATGCCGGAGCGGCGCAGCGCGATGCCGTGGAAGGGCGTATCATACATCGGGAACAGCGCGCGGATCGAGCGGAAACGCGTGCCCTGCGTCCACGCCCCATCGCCGTTCCAGGCCTGCAGCGCAACGCCCATCGTGACCATGCCGAGCTCGATCTCCCGCCGCTCGACCAGGATGATGTTCTGGTTCGGTCCCTGGGTGGTGCGGTAGCTGATCTGCACGCCGGTCGCGGCCTGCACGAGCTGGCCCCAGGCGGGTCCGTAGATGGCGTAGGTGCCGCCCGGGGCGGCGGTGCCCATGGTGAGGGCGCGCGGCCAGGCGGGGTTGCGGGGCTGCGCGGCCGCGCCGCCGGTCAGCGCGAGGGCCGGCAGCGCGGCGGAGGCGGCAAGCAGGCCGCGGCGGCGGAAGCGGAGCGACATGGTTCCTCCCCGTCTGTTCGTTCGGTTGCGGGGAAAGCCTAGCCAGCCCCCGTCGCGCCGGGCAAGGCCGCGCCCCCCTTGCGGCCCGCTCGCGCAGGGACACTCTGCTCCGGCGATGCTGCATCTGATGAAGGTCGCCGTCGGCTGCGCCGATCCGGCGGCGCTGGCCGAACGCCAAGCGGCGCGCGCCGCCGCCGAACCGCCGCTGCGCGTCTCGACCCGAAGCTGGCCGCGCCGCGCCGCCGAGGTGCTGGAGGGCGGCTCGCTCTACTGGGTGGTGGGCGGGGCGATCCGCTGCCGCCAGAGGATCCTCGCGATCGAGCACGGGATGTGGGACGATTCCACCCCCTGCGCCGAGATCCATGTGGATCCGCGGCTGGTTGCGGTCGCGCCTCGGCCGATGCGCCCGTTCCAGGGCTGGCGCTACCTCGAGGCGGCCGAGGCGCCGCCGGATGCCGAGGAGGCGGCGTCCGCGCCCGGGTTGCCGCCGCGGCTGCTGCGCGAACTCCGCGCGCTCGGCCTCGGCTGAGGGCGGCGCGGGCAATCCCCGCCGGCCGCTCAGCCCTCGGCCTTCGGCGGCCGCGCCATCAGGGCCCGCATCGCCTCCGCCACGCTCGCCTCGCCCGCCAGAACGGCGGCGACGGCTGAGACGATCGGCATCTCCACCCCGGCGGCGCTCGCCCGGGCCAGGAGCGCCGGGGCGGTCGGCACGCCCTCGGTCACGCCGGTCCGCGCCGCGAGCGTCTCGGCCAGGCCGAGTCCGCGGCCGAGCGCGACGCCGAGCGAATAGTTCCGGCTCCCCTCTCCGGTGCAGGTGAGGAGCAGATCGCCGAGGCCGGACAGCCCGGCCACCGTCTCCCGCCTGCCGCCGAGTGCGGCCGCCAGCCGCCCGATCTCGGCCAGCCCGCGGGTGACGAGGGCGGCGCGCGCGTTCTCCCCGAAGCCGGCGCCGATCACCGCCCCGGCGGCGATCGCCACCACGTTCTTGGCCGCCCCGCCCACCTGGGCGCCCACCGGATCGTCGCCGGCATAAAGACGGAACAGCCCCGACCCGAGACGGGGCAGCACCAGTGCCGGAACCGCGGGATCGGCCGAGGCGACCAGCGCCGCCGCCGGCAGGCCGGCCGCCACCTCGTGGGCGAAGGTCGGCCCCGTCAGCACTCCCGCCGGCAGGCCGGGGCGAAGTGCCGACACCGTCTCGAGCGGCAGCCGCAGCGTCCCCTGCTCCACCCCCTTGGCGGCGACGATCAGCGGCGGCAGCGCCGCGGGCAGACCGGCCAGGACCGAGGCGAGCGGCTGCGCCGGCACCGCCAGGATGGCGAAGGCGGCGCCGGAGAGTGCGGCGCGGGCATCGGCCGTCACCTCCACCCCTGCCGGCAGCCTCGCGCCGGGCAGCAGCCGCGCGTTCTCCCGCGCGGCGGCGATGGCGGCCGCGCGCGCCGGATCGCGCGCCCACAGCCGCACCGGGCCCCGGGCGGCGGCGGCGATGGCAAGGGCGGTGCCCCAGGCGCCGGCGCCGAGCACGGCGATCGGCTCACTCATCGGCAACCACCCTCACCTCCGCCCCGGCCCCCGGCTCTTGCTGCGCGAGGCGGGGGAGCAGCGCGTCCAGGATCGCCTGCGCCTCTCCGCCGAAGCCGAAGGGCGGGTTCATCACCACCATGCCGCAGCCGTTCAGACGCGCCGGGTCGGTCGGCTCGCGCAGGGTCAGTTCCGCAGCCACAATGTCGGTCAGCCCCGCCTCGCGCAGCAACTCCTCGAACTCGCGGAGCGGCGCGCGGTGCTTCAGCGGATACCAGGCGGCCGCCACGGCGGCGCGGAAGCGCCGGCGCAGCAGGCGGAAGGCCCCGGCGATGCGGGCGAACTCGCCCGGCTGTTCGAAGGGCGGATCGATCAGCACGAGGCCGCGGCGCTCGGCGAAGGGCGTCAGCGCGCCGATCGCCTCCCACCCGTCCCGCTCATGCACCGCCACCCGCCGGTCCCGCCCCATGGCGGCGCGGAGTGCCGCCGCCTCCTCGGGGTGCTTCTCGCACAGGATCAGCCGGTCCTGCTCGCGCAGGAGCGCGCGGAGGAGCAGCGGCGAACCCGGATAGAGCGGCGGGAAGCCCGCGGCGCGGACGAGGCCGAGCCAGGGCGAAAGCGGGCCTTCGCCGATCCCGCAAAGCCGCCCGATCCCCGCGCGCCATTCGCCCGTGCGGCCGGCCGCCTCGGCCGAGAGGTCGTAGCGGCCGCGCCCGGCATGGGTATCGAGCACGGCGAAGGGCGCGGGCTTGCGGCAGAGCGCCGAGACGAGCGCGACGAGGAGGGCGTGCTTCACGCAATCGGCGAAGTTCCCGGCGTGGAAGGCGTGGCGGTAGTTCACGGCGCCCCGAGCTCCGCGAGCGGCCAGCGCGGCCGCGGCGCGTGGTCGAGCGGATCGGACAGCCCCGCCGAGAGCCGCCGGATGCCCGCCCAGGCCACCATCACCGCGTTGTCGGTGCACAGCCTCGGCGGCGGGGCGAGGAAGCGGAGACCCGCAGCCGCCGCCACCTGCTCAAGCGCCGCCCGCACGCGGCGGTTCGCCGCCACCCCGCCTGCAACCACCAGCGCCGTCGCCTCCGGCACCATCGCCGCCGCGCGCCCCGCCCGGTCAGCCAGGGCGGCGGCGGCGGCCGCCTGGAAGGAGGCGGCGATGTCGGCCGCCGCGAAGCCCTTCGCCACCGCCTGGGCCACGGCGGTCTTGAGGCCGCTGAAGGAGAAGTCGCACCCTTCGCGGCCCGCCATCGGCCGCGGCAGCGGCACCGCCGCCGGATCGCCTCCCTCCGCCAGCCGCTCGAGCGCCGGCCCGCCCGGCCAGGGCAGGCCGAGCAGCTTCGCCGCCTTGTCGAAGGCCTCGCCCACCGCGTCGTCGAGCGTGGTGCCGAGCAGCCGGTAGCGCCCGAGCCCCGCGACGGCCACGCACTGGGAATGCCCGCCCGAGACCAGCAGCAGGAGATAGGGCGGCTCGGCCGGCCCCTCCGCCAGCCAGGGCAGGGTGGCCGAGAGCGCATGCGCCTCGAGGTGGTTCACCGCGACGAAGGGGATCCCGTGCGCGAGCGCCAGCCCCTTGCCGAAGCCCGAGCCGACGATCAGCCCGCCGATCAGCCCGGGCCCCGAGGTGGCGGCGATGCCGGCCAGACCGCGCGGCGCCACCCCCGCCCGATCGAGCACCCGCGCGACCATGCCGGGCAGATGCGCCAGATGCGCCCGCGCCGCGATCTCGGGCACCACGCCGCCGAAGCGCGCATGCTCCCGCTCCTGGCTCAGCACCGCCTCGGCCAGCACGGCGCCATCCGGGGCGAGCACGGCGGCCGCCGTCTCGTCGCAGCTCGTCTCGATGCCGAGCACCGGCCCCGGCGCCCAACCCTGCCCCGCCATGGGTGCAATTCCCTTCACCGGTCGCGGGTTCTATGACGCCGCCATGTCGCTCGACCACCCCACCCCGGCGCTGGCCGGTTCCCCGGCCGGGGCAGTCGCTCCCGCCGCACGCAAGTCGGCACCCCATGGCGGGCGGAGCCTGCCGCTGCGCGTCGGCACCCGGGCCTCGCCGCTTGCGCTCGCGCAGACGCGGCTGTTCCTCGCCCTCGTCACCAGCTTCTGCCCGGTGCTGCGCGACGCCAAGGCCTTCGAGGAGCACCCGATCACCACCACGGGCGACCGCGTGCAGGACCGGCTGCTCGCCGAGATCGGCGGCAAGGGCCTGTTCGCCAAGGAGATCCACGAGGCGCTGGCGGAGGGGCGGGTGGATTTCGCCGTCCACAGCCTGAAGGACCTCGAGACCGACCTGCCCGAGGGCATCGTGCTCGCCTGCACGCTGGCGCGGGAGGATGCGCGCGATGCGCTGGTGCTCGGCCCCGGCTGCGGCCCGGCCGATCCCGCCGATCCCTATGCCGCGTTGCCGGAGGGGGCGCGCATCGGCACCTCCTCGGCCCGCCGCGCCGCCCAGCTCCTGCACGCCCGGCCGGATCTGCGCATCGTGCTGCTGCGCGGCAATGTCGCGACGCGGCTCGAGAAGATCGACCGCGGCGAGGCCGAGGCGACGCTGCTCGCGCTTGCCGGGCTGCGCCGCCTCGGGCTCGGGCACCGGGCCGATGTGGTGCTCGATCCCGAAGCCATGGTGCCTGCCGCGGGCCAGGGCATCGTGGGCGTGACGGTGCGGGCCGCCGACACCGAGTTGCACGAACTGCTCGCCGCCATCGAGGACCCGGAGGCGCGCGCCGTCTCCCGCGCCGAACGGGCGCTGCTCGCGGCGCTCGACGGTTCCTGCCGCACCCCGATCGGCGGCTACGGGCGGCTGCTGCCGGACGGGCGGCTGCACCTGACGGGCCTCGTCGCGCGGGCCGACGGCAGCTTCCTGCTCAAGCGCAGCATCACCGGCGCGGCGGCCGACGCCGAGCGGATGGGGCGGGAACTCGGCCGGGCGCTGCGGGCCGACAGCCCGCCGGACATCTTCCTGGCGTGAGGCGGCCGGGCGCCGGCGACGCCGCAGGCGTCCTGATCACCCGCCCGGAGCCGGGCGCGGCGGACACGGCGGCGCGCGTCGCCGCCCTCGGCTTCCGCCCGGTGCTGGCGCCGGCGCT
>JANWXJ010000116.1 GCA_025055335.1 Acetobacteraceae bacterium | reverse complement strand
CCGGCGGCGGCGAGCGCAGGTCGGGCACCGTGCCCTCGATGGAGGCGAGCCGCGCCGTGCGGCCGGCGGCGGAGGGCCGCGCGCCGAGAAGCCCGATGGTGTAGGGATGCCCGGGCCGCGCGAACAGCTCCCCGGCCGGCGCGCTCTCCACGATGCGGCCGGCGTACATCACCGCCACGCGGTCGGCGTGGTCGGCCACCACGCCGAGGTCGTGGGTGATGAGCAGGACGGCGGTGCCGGTCTCCCGCTTCAGCTCGTCGAGCAGGGACAGGATCTGCGCCTGGACCGTGACGTCGAGCGCGGTCGTCGGCTCGTCCGCGATCAGCAGCTTCGGGCGGCAGGCGAGCGCCATCGCGATCATCACCCGCTGGCGCATGCCGCCGGACATCTCGTGCGGATACTGCCGCGCGCGGCGCGCCGCGTCGGGGATGCGGACGCGCTCGAGCATCGCCACCGCCTCGTCGAAGGCGGCGCGCCTGCCGATGGGGCGGTGCGCGCGGATCGCCTCGGCCACCTGGTCGCCTGCGGTGAAGGCGGGGTTCAGGCTTGTCATCGGCTCCTGGAAGATCATCGCGACGTCGCTGCCGCGCAGCCGGCGCATCTCCTCGGCCGACAGCCCGAGCAGGTCGGTGCCGGCAAGCCGCACCGCGCCGCCGACCTCCGTGCCCTCCGCCAGCAGGCCGATGATGGCGAGCGCGGTCGCCGACTTGCCGCAGCCGGATTCGCCGACGAGCGCCAGCGTCTCGCCGGGCATCGCCCGCAGCGACACGCCGTCCACCGCCGCAAGCCCGTTGGGGAAGCGGATCGTCAGGCCGGCGACGTCGAGCACCGGCGTCATGCGATGATGGCCCGGGACGCCGCCCTGCGCGGCGAAATCATGTTCAAGCCGGTCTCCCGTCGTCCTGGCGCCCGGCGTTCTCCCCACACCTCTATGGCCGAGGGGGAAGCCCGGCGCAAGCGCCGGACCGGCTTTTGTGGCAATCCTTTGCCTGCTAGGCTTGCCCTGTACCATGCCGACGGGAGGATCCGCATGACCATCGCCCGACGTGCGGCGCTTGCGCTGCCGCTGCTCGCCCTTCCGGCGCAGGGTCGCGCGCAGCCGGCCTGGCCCTCGCGCCCGGTGCGCATCCTCGTGCCCTTCGCCCCGGGCGGGCTGACCGACACCTCCGCCCGCGCCATCTCCGACCGCCTGGGCGAGGTGCTCGGCCAGAACATCATCGTCGAGAACCGGCCCGGCGGCGGATCCTCGATCGGCGCGCTCGCGGTCGCACGCTCGGCACCCGACGGGTCGGTGTTCCTGTTCAACACCCTCTCGCACATCGTCGTGCCGATGATCCAGGACGGCATCCCCTACGACGAGGAGCGGGATTTCGTCCCGGTGACGCAGATCGCCACCCTGCCGCTGATGTTCGCCGTGCCCGAGGCGAGCCCGATCCGCGACATGGCCGGCCTGATCGAGGCGGCGCGCCGAGCGCCGGGCAGCGTGACCGTGGGGCACGCCGGCAACGCCACCGCCGGCCATTTCGCCGCCGCCCTGCTGCAGAGCCGCGCGCGCGTCCAGATCACCGATGTCGCCTACCGCGGCGGGTCGGAGGCGGCGCGCGATCTCGCCGCCGGGGTGCTGAATGCAGGGGTGCTGTCCATCGCCGCGGTGCGGCCGCTGCTCTCGCCCCCGCGAATCCGCCTGATCGCCGCCACCGGCCCGCGCCGCAGCGCCATCTTCCCCGAGGTGCCGACGGTGGCGGAGGTTGCGGTGCCCGGCTTCGCGATGGAGGAATGGGTCGGGTTGTTCGCGCCGACGGGCACGCCGCGCGAGATCGTGGCCCGGATGCAGCAGGCGATCGCGCAGGTCCTCGGCGATGCCGAGGTGCGCCGCAGGCTGGATGCGATCGGCGCCGAGCCTCTGGGCAGCACCCCGGAAGCCTTCGCCGCCTTCCTGGCCGAGGCCCGCGCCGCCGCCCGGACGCTGGTGCGGGAGGCGAATATCCGCGCCGGCTGAGCCGGCCGCCTCACGCCTCGGCGGGCAGCCGCGCCTCGGTCTCGCCGTGGGCGGCGAGCAGCGCGGCGAAGCGCCGGCGCATCTCGATGCCGGGCTTGTCGGAGGGCATGTGCAGCTCCTCCGCCATGTCGAGCGGCACGTCCCAGGTGGTGGTCTCCAGCACGCGCCTGTCCTCGTTCGTCACCTCGCGGTCGAAGGCGATCACCTTCTCGGCCGGCGCATCCTCCTCGGTGTCGTTGCGGTACACCCACTGGCACATCATGGAACGCCGGTCGTCGATCGGCGTCGCACCGGTGCAGAGCACATGCGTGAGGCCCGAGGGGTAGTCTATGCGGCTCGCGCGGAAGAAGGGCAGGAACCAGCGCCCCTCGATGATGCGCAGCGTGCGGGCGTT
The DNA here is from genome assembly GCA_025055335.1 of Acetobacteraceae bacterium. Classification (GTDB taxonomy): domain Bacteria; phylum Pseudomonadota; class Alphaproteobacteria; order Acetobacterales; family Acetobacteraceae; genus JANWXJ01. Next base: position 1,386 of record JANWXJ010000116.1, on the reverse strand, counting down.
GGAATCGCGCAGCAGCTCCTGGCTGATCCCCTTGTTCGCCACCGGCGCCTCGCCGCGCATGATGAAGCCCCAGGGCGTGTCCTCGATCCGCACGGGGGCGGGCCGCGGCTCGGCCAGGATGCCGAAGGTGTTCGCGTGCACATAGGACAGATGCGCCATGTCGAAGGAGTTCTCCATGAAGCGCAGGCCCGAGACGGCCCATTCCTCGTGGAACTCGTCGATCTGCCGGAAGGCCGGATCCTCGGCCTCGGGGATGTGCGGGATGCCGGCGATCGGATCCTCGAGCGCCACCCAGATCCAGCCGTAGCGTTCGGCGGCGTGGTGGGCGCGGGCGCCCCTGGTCATGCCGCGCAGCGGATCGTGCGCCTGCGGCACCTTGCGGCAGCGGCCGTCGGGCCCGAAGGCCCAGCCGTGATACGGGCAGGCGAGTGCGGGGCCGTCGGGCAGGTCGTGGTCGAGGAAGCCGAGGGAGAGCGCCGCCGCGCGGTGCGGGCAGCGGTCGGTCAGCGCCGCGGGCGCCCCGCCTGCGGCGCGGAACAGCACGATGTCCTGCCCGAGCAGGCGGAAAGGCACCGGCTTCTCCGCCGGCAGCTTCGCGGCCGGCATGACCGGGTACCAGAAGCGCTTCAGCACGGGCTGGCGGGTGACGAGCATCTGTCGGCCCTTCCGGTTGGCGAGGCAGAAGGCTAGCAGCCCGCAGGTGTCGGCGCAGCCGCCGGTCACCCTGGACGGGCCGCGCGGGAGGCGGCCGAGACTTGCATCTGCCCAGGCCTCGGGCAGCGCTGCCATCCTGCGCGCCACGCGGCGCGACGCCGCGGCTCCGGACGGAGGTCCGCCGCGGTCGCGTGGCGGGACGGCGTCGCGACGACGGATCGGCCCCACCGGGTGGTCCCGGGTGGAATCGCGATGGCCCGTTGCAGCGGCGCCTGTTCCTCGGACGATCCGCCAACCGGCCATGGGCGTCGTCTCGCGCGCTTGCAGGCCGGCGCCTTGGGGGGCGTAAGTGTCCGTGAGCTGCCCCCGGTTCCTCTGGACACCCAATTGTCCCAGGAGAGACGGGGACGATGATGTCCAGTAGGAAGAAGATCGATCATCCTGCAGCTGTCGATGGGCCGGCGGTCGGCGAGGGCGGGCGCAGCCCGTCCATGCTGTCCACGGGCCAGGCGCTGGCTGTCCCGTCCGCGGCGCCGACCGCGATGCCGATGCCGAAAGTCGGCCCTCTGGCGCCGGGCCAGCGCTGGAGCATCGCACGCAAGCGCGAGGTCGTCCTGCGCCTGCTGCGGGGTGAGAGCGTGGAACTGCTCTCCCGAGAGCTCAGCGTTCCCATCTTCAAGCTTGAGCAGTGGCGCCAGAAGGCGGACGCCGCCCTCGACGGCGCGCTCAAGG
>JANWXJ010000011.1 GCA_025055335.1 Acetobacteraceae bacterium | reverse complement strand
CATCATTACCCAGCGGCCCTCGAATCCGTCTCACGCCGCCGCGGCGATGCCGGCCGCGAGCAGGCGCAGCCGCATCTCGCGGAGGCGGCGATAAAGGACGGCGCGCGGAAGCGGCCCCTGCTTGGCGACCGCGTGGGGGGTGTCGGCGGCCAGGGCGGCGCAGAGCGGGAGGTCTTCGGGGGCGATGGCCGCCGCCGCCGCGTGCTCCAGGTCGAGGCGGCGCTCCAGCGCCCCGATGCGGTCAACGCTCTGCCCGCACCAGGCGCCGTAGCCGTCCTCCTCCAGGAGCGCGTCGCCGACGGTCAGCCCGCCGCCGCCGGGGAGCGGGTCGTCGAGCGACACGCCGGCGCGCCCGGCGCGCTCGCGCCGGAGCTGCTCGGCGAGTCGCGCGGCCCGGTGGCGGAAGGCGACCGCCGCGAAGGCGCGCAGGTCGCCGCGGGCGGGGTCGAAGCGGCGCAGCCGGTGCAGGAGGTCGCAGACCAGGTCCTGGCGGATGTCCTCGCGCTCCTGGGCGGGCAGCCGCAGGGCGCGGCAGAGGCGGCGCGCGGCGGCGTCGGCGAGGCGGCACAGCGGGTCGAGGTCGGCGAGCGTGGGTGAGGCGGCGGTCATCGGCAGGTCCGGTCCATCGTCGGGTGGCGGTGGACGGAGCCTCGGCGAAACCGGCGCCCATAGGGTTGGGCGTGGCGTGGGCGGGTTACGGGCGGTCCGCCGACCCCGCCCCCCGGCTCACGGGTCGAGCCGGATCAGGTCGTGCTCGACCCCGAGGGCGTAGCCCTGGTTCGACCGGGTCTGCACGAAGTCGGCGGGCGCGATGCCGTCCGGCAGGGCCGGTGCGATCGCCTCCCGCAGGTCGCGCACGGCGTCGGCGACCAGCCGATCGTCGACCGACCGGTTGCCGTAGAGCGCGCGCTCGATGTCCCGCCGGGACGCGATGGCCCGGCGGCTGGCCGCGGCCGCGATCGTCTGGGCGACGAGGAAGCGCCGCTGCGACAGCTTCACCGTGCGGCCGAAGAGAACGATCGAGCGCGCCCCCGCCCGGAGGATGACCTTCGGTTCGCGTGCCGGCGTCGGCTCCAGCGATGCGCCGTCGAGCGCGAAGGCCGACCCGGCGGCCCCCGCCAGGGCGTCCAGCGCGGGGATCGCGTGGAAGCCGGCCGTGGTGAGCCGCCGCGTGTCCGCATGCTCCATGCCGGACGGCAGCAGGACCGTGACCGGGCAGCCGATCGGCGCCTCGGCGCGCACCAGTGCGACGAGATTGGGAACGTGGCCGGCGACCGGGTCGAGGACAAGGACGATGGCGCGGCCGGTTGTTGGCGTCCGCCCCGGCATCCATGTCCCCTCGGTCACCATGAAGGGGGTCCCCGGCAGCCCCGTGGCCGCGGCGATCAGGCGGACCAGCGCCTCCGGGTCGATCGCAAAGCTGCGCACCTCGTGCGGCGCCAGCACGGTGTCGCAGGCGTGGTCCTCCGGGCACTCCGCGACGAGGCGGCCGTCGATCTCGGCGATGGCGCGCGGCCCGCAGCCGGCGTCGCAGGTCCGGCAGGGCGGCCAGGTCGTCGCCGGCGCGCGCTCCGTGAGCACGCGGTCGGCGAGCAGCCGATCGAACGCCCGGCCGAAATGCGGCTGCGCGTCGCAGCCCCAAAGCGCCGCGCCGCGCCCGGCCTCACTCCGCCGCAACAGCAGCTTCGGCAGGCTCTCGCTCACGGCAGAACCGGTTCCTCCGCAGCAGCTCCATCACGCGCGCCTCGTAGCGCTGCCGCTTGAAGGCGGCGATCGAGGGCGGCTTGACCTTGACCGTCACGCTGGCCGGCCGGCGCCCGCGCCGGGCCTCGCACAGCACCCGGAACACGGCGTGCCCGATGCGGTAGCGGCCGGGGCCGAACGCGACCCGGTCGGTGTGCTCGCCGATGCGCCGCAGCGCGTTGGTCCGCGCGCCGAAGTCCCGCGTGACGTGGCAGGCCTCGACCACCGGCGGATCGCCGGCGCGACCGGGCGCGCCGAGGCGGTCGAGCGCCACCTCGACGATGTCGACCCGCAGGATGCCCGGGTCGAAGGCGTGGTCGACCTCGAAGCCGAGGCCGGTCCGCTCGATCCGCTCCAGCGTGTAGAGGTCCTGGCAGTCCTCGCCGGTGAAGAAGCCGGGCCGGCCGAGCAGGTGGGCGGCGAAGGCTTCGGCCAGGTCGGCGCGGCGGGCCTTGCTGATGCCCGCGACGCCCAGCCGCCCGGAGCCGGCGTGGTAGGAGAGCACGGCGTGTTCGAGGCTGCGGAAGCTGATGACCCGCTCCTGGCCCGCCTCGATCACCGGCACGGTCGAGACCGGGGCGCCGTGCGTGACGATCAGGTTGACCTGGTCGCCGTCCTCGTACCAGCCGACGCGGCAGTGCGCGCCGCGGTGGTCGCGGCGGAACATCTCGGCGGCGGCGGCCTCGAACGCCGCCCGGGCGACGATGTCGAGGCGCGGTTCGACGCCCTCGTCGCGCCCGACGTACTCGGCGAAGGAGCTGCGCAGCTCCTTGGCGAGCATGTCGGAGGCCGCGTCGAAGACCGGGCGGTGGTCGAGGAAGGCGAGCAGGGCGAAATGCTTCGGGTCGACCGGCAGCGGCTCGCCTTGTGCGTCCAGCGGGACCTCGATGACGACCTGGCGGCGCCGTGCGCGCTCCAGCAGCAGGTTCATGCCATGCTCGGTGCCGAGCTCGGCGATGTGGTGGAGGTCGGCGACGAGGCCGGGCGGGAGCTCGTCTTCGGGCCCCTCGAAGAACGCGGCGAGCGCGGCGCGGACCGCGGCGTCGTCGCCGCCGTCGAACACCGCCAGGTCGAAGCCGCGCCCGGCCGCCGCGGCGGGCGGCGGGGGCTGGCGCTCGAACAGGCGGCGCAACAGGGCGAGGTCGATGGTCTTGAGGAACTTCGGATTGACGAACTTCCGCAGGTCGTTGGCCATCCAGCGAATATCCCGGCGCTGTTCCTAATCCGTTCTACTAAGAGACAGACCCGGAGTCGAATCCAAAGGCCGAGTCGGGTGAGACGGATCGGCGCCGGCGCGGGTAATGATGGGGATGAGCCCTCTCATCGCCGGCAACCTCCATCTCCCACCCCACCTGCGCGAGGTCTGCGATCTCCTCGCCCGGGGCCTGCTGCGGCTGCGGAGCCGCGCTGCGCAGGAAGCGGCGCGCGAGGCCGCGGCGGTGGGAGAGCCTCGCCTACACTTCATCCCCACCCAGCGCCGTCATGCGAACCCCGACAGAGAGGGAGACGCATGACCCGCATGAAGCAGCAGAAGCCGGCCGCATCCCCAGCGCCGGCACCCTCCATCCCCGCCATCCCGAAGCCGGACGTGCCGGCGCGCCTCGCCGCGCTCCCCGGCCTGCCGATCGGCGAGCTGAAGGCCGAGTGGCGCCGGCTGTTCGGCACCGAGCCGCCGCCCTACAACCGGCGCTTCCTCGAAAGCCGGCTCGCCTACCGCATCCAGGAACTCGCCTATGGCGGGCTGAAGCGCGAGACGCTGGAGCGCCTCGAGGCGCTCGGCGAGCAGATCGACGGGAAGAACATCACCCTCCGCCGCATCCGCCACGCGCAGCGCCCGATCGCCGGCACCCGCCTGATCCGCGAGTACCAGGGCGTCGAGCATGTCGTCACCGTCACCCGCGACGGCTACGAATGGCAGGGCCGGCCCTACCGGTCGCTCTCGGCCATCGCCCGCGCCATCACCGGCACGTGCTGGAACGGCTGGGTGTTCTTCGGCCTGCGGAAGCCTGGCGCATGAGCCGCCGCGACGCCGCCCCAATGCCCGCCAAGGTCCGCAAGCTCCGCTGCGCGGTCTACACCCGGAAATCCACCGAGGAGGGGCTGGAGCAGGCGTTCAACTCCCTCGACGCCCAGCGCGAGGCCTGCGAGGCCTTCATCGCCTCGCAGCGGTCCGAGGGCTGGGTGCTGGTGCACGACCGCTACGACGACGGCGGCGTCTCGGGCGGCACCCTCGATCGCCCCGCCCTGAAGCGCCTGCTGGCCGACATCGAGGCCGGGCTGGTCGACGTGGTCGTGGTCTACAAGATCGACCGTCTCTCCGGCTCGCTGATGGACTCCGCCAGGCTGGTGCAGACCTTCGACACGCACGACGTGACCTTCGTCTCGGTGACGCAGTCCTTCAACACCACCACCAGCATGGGGCGGCTGACGCTGAACATCCTGCTCAGCTTCGCGCAGTTCGAGCGCGAGGTGATCGGCGAGCGGGTGCGCGACAAGATCGCCGCCTCGCGCGCGCGGGGCATGTGGATGGGCGGCCCCGTGCCGCTCGGCTACCGGGTCGAGAACCGCAAGCTGGTGGTCGAGGAGGCCGGCGCCGCGACGGTGCGGCGGGTGTTCGAGGGCTTCGCGGAGCTCGGCTCCGCCACCCGGCTGCTGCCTGTCCTGCGGGCGGAGGGCCTCGTCACCAGGACCGGACGGCCCTTCGACAAGGGGGCGGTCTACAAGCTGCTGATGAACCGGACCTATCTCGGCGAGGCGGTGCACAAGGGGAAATCCTACCCCGGCGAGCACGCCGCCATCATCCCTCGGGACCTCTGGGACCGGGCGCACGCCATCCTGGCCGAGAGCCCGCGCGCCCGCGCGGCGAAGAACCGCGCCCAGGCGCCGGCGCTGCTGCGCGGCCTGCTGTTCGGGCCGGACGGGCGGGCGATGTCGCCCACCCACACCCGGAAGGAGGGGCGGCTCTACCGCTACTACGTCAGCCAGGCGGTGCTGCAGGGCGGCCCCAACGACGCGCCGTATCGCCGCCTGCCGGCCGGGGAGATCGAGGGGCTGGTGATGGCGCAGGTCCGTGCCCTGCTGCGCCAGCCGGAGGTCGTCGTCGGCACCTGGCGGGCGGCGCGGGCGGAGGCGCCGGACCTGACAGAGGCGGAGGTGCGCGAGGCGCTCGGGCGGCTCGATCCGGTCTGGGACGAGCTGTTCCCCGGCGAGCGGGAGCGGATCGTGCGGCTGCTGGTCGAGCGCGTGACGGTCGGCGACGCCGGGGCGGAGATCCGGCTGAACCTGGAAGGGCTTGCCGGCTTGGCGCGGGACATGGCGACGCAACAGCCGCGGGAGGCGATGGCAGCATGACGAGCGTGACGGTGGTGGTGCCGATGACCATCCGGCGCCGCGGCGGGCGGAAGCAGATCATCGGGCCGGACGGGGCGCCGGTGCGGGCGGGCGGGGACGCAGCGGGCGTCGCGACCACCCGCGGAGATCCCGCCCTGGTGAAGGCGCTGGCGCGGGCGTTCCGGTGGCGGCGCATGCTGGAGGAGGGGCGGTATGGGTCGATCCGGGAGCTTGCCGCCGCGGAGCAGACGGAGCGTACCCTCGTCGCCCGAACCCTCGGCCTCACCCTGCTCGCGCCCGACATCGTGGAAGCCATCCTCGATGGCCGCGAGCCGCTCGCCCCCTCCGTTGCGTCCTTCCGCCGCGGCTTCCCTGACGCCTGGGAGGCCCAGCGAGTGGCGCTGGCCGGCGCCGGCACCGCGGCGCAGGTCGGCCGTGGGCCTTGGGGCGCGGATGACAGAACGGCAATGCCCGGGCACAGTCATGGCCCGCCGAATCGCTCCCGCACCCGTCCCGGTCCGCCTGGAGCCCCCCTAGAGCCTACCGCATGAGTTATGCCAGCCTCTCCTCCCTGATCTGGTCCGTCGCCGATCTGCTGCGCGGCGACTACAAGCCTTCAGAATACGGCCGCGTCATCCTGCCCTTCACCGTACTGCGCCGGCTCGACTGCGTGCTGGCGCCCACCAAGGCCGAGGTGCTGGCGAAGAAGGCGGAATGCGAGAAGCGGGGCCTCAACCCGGAACCTTTCCTCACGCGCATCACCGGCGTGCCCTTCGCCAATACCTCCTCCCTCGACCTCGCCCGCCTGATGGGCGACCCGGACCATATCGGCCCGAACCTCGCCGCCTACATCCAGGGCTTCTCTGCCCCCGTCCGCGACATCTTCGAGCGCTTCCGCTTCGCCGAGCAGACCGACCGGCTGCAGAAGGCCGGGCTGCTCTATCAGGTGACCGAGCGCTTTGCCGGCTTCGACTTGAGCCCCGCCGCCGTCAGCAACCACGACATGGGCCTCGCCTTCGAGGAGCTGATCCGCAAGTTCGCCGAGATCTCCAACGAGACCGCCGGCGAGCACTTCACGCCGCGCGACGTCATCAAGCTGATGGTCAACCTGCTGTTCATCGAGGACAGCGACATCCTTACCCCGGGCAATCCCGCCGTCCGCACCATCTACGACCCCACCGCCGGCACCGGCGGCATGCTCTCCGTCGCTGGCGAGCATCTGCTGGCGCACAACCCGGCCGCGCGGCTGACCATGTTCGGCCAGGAGCTGAACGACGAGAGCTACGCCATCTGCAAGGCGGACATGCTCATCAAGGGCCAGGACGTGCGCAACATCGTCCCCGGCAACACGCTCTCGGACGACGGACACCCGACGCAGAAGTTCGACTACATGCTCTCCAACCCGCCCTTCGGGGTGGAGTGGAAGAAGGTCGAGAAGGAGTTGCGGCGTGAGCACGAGCAGCTGGGCCACGCGGGGCGCTTCGGGCCTGGTCTGCCGCGCATCTCGGACGGCTCGCTGCTGTTCCTGCTGCATCTGCTCTCGAAGATGCGGCCGGCGCAGGAGGGCGGCAGCCGCATCGGCATCGTGCTGAACGGCTCGCCGCTCTTCACCGGCGCGGCGGGGTCGGGCGAGAGCGAGATCCGCCGCCATGTGCTAGAGAACGACTTGGTAGAGGCGATCATCGCGCTGCCCACCGACATGTTCTTCAACACCGGCATCGCCACCTATGTCTGGATCCTGACCAACCGCAAGCCAGCACATCGGAGCGGCCTGGTGCAGCTCATCGACGCCTCGTCGCTGTGGCAGAAGATGCGCAAGAGCCTCGGTTCCAAGCGCAAGGAGATGGGCGAAGCGGATATCGCGGAGGTCACGCGGTTGTTCGGCGAGTGTGTCGAAGCCGATCTTGCCACCATCACCGACGCCGCGGGCAAGGTGACGCGGCTCGTGGTACGCGCGGGCGAGGCGCCGCCGCCGGCACCCGAGGGCGGCACCGTGAAGCTCGCGCCGCTCTCGCGCCTGGTGCGCAACGACGCGTTTGGCTACCGGCAGATCACGGTCGAACGCCCCTTGCGCGACGAGGCGGGACGCATCGTTCTCGGCACCAAGGGCAGGCAGAAGGGCAAGCCGCTGCCCGACCCCGCGCTGCGCGACACTGAGAACGTGCCGCTTACCGAGGATGTCGAGGCGTATTTCGCGCGCGAGGTGCTGCCGCACGCCCCCGATGCCTGGGTGGACGAGGAGAAGACGAAGATCGGCTACGAGATCCCGTTCAACCGCTTCTTCTACGTGTTCGAGCCGCCGCGGCCGCTCGCGGCGATCGACGCCGAGCTGCGCGAGGTGACGGCACGCATCAAGGCGATGCTGGAAGGGCTCGCGGCGTGAGCGGGACGGTTCCCGCACGGCCCAAGATCTACCACATCCTGCACGTTGACCGGCTGCCCTCGGTCCTTGCCGACGGCTTCCTGTTCAGCGACGCGGCGATGCAGCGCCGCGTCGGTTGCGGCACCACCATCGGCATGTCCACGATCAAGGCGCGCCGTCTGCATCTGCCCGTACATTGCCATCCGCGTACCTTTGTCGGGGACTATGTGCCCTTCTACTTCTGCCCGCGATCAGTGATGCTCTACGTCATCGAGCAGGCGAACCACCCGGAACTCACCTACCGCGGCGGGCAAGGGCCGATCATCACCCTGGAGGCTGATTTCCACACCGCCGTCGCGGAGGCCGTGAAGGCCGGAAGCCCCTGGGCGATCAGCCTGCAGAATGCCGGAACCGCCTATGCCTCCTTCCGCGCCACGCCCGAGGGGCTCGCGGAGCTCGACTGGGCGGCGATCACGGCGCAGGACTTCCGCAGGCGGGAGGTGAAGGAAGCCAAGCAGGCCGAATTCCTGTTCCATGGCCGCTTCCCCTGGCGCTTGGTCGAGCGCATCGGGGTGGAGAATGCTGCGACCCGCCAGAAGGTGCTGGACTGCCTTGCCGGTGCCGCGCACAGCCCGCCTGTCCGGCTCCTGCCGGACTGGTATTACTGAGGCGAAGGGGAGAAGGAGCCGTGATCACCCTGAAGACGGGCGACATCCTCGCCGAACCTGCCGAGGCTCTGGTCAACACCGTCAATTGCGTCGGTGTGATGGGGCGGGGCATCGCGCTGCAGTTCCGCCATGCCTTCCCGGACAACTTCAAGGCCTATGAAGCCGCCTGTGCGCGCGGAGAGGTGCAGCCCGGCCGCATGTTCGTTTTCGAGCGCCAGGCATTGGATGCGCCGCGTTGGATCATCAACTTCCCCACCAAGCGCCACTGGCGGGGGCGAAGCCGCATGGCCGATATCGAGGCGGGCCTGGCCGCGCTGGTCGAGGCGATCCGTATCCGCAACATCCGCTCCGTCGCCATTCCGCCGCTCGGCTGCGGCCTGGGCGGGCTTGATTGGGCCGAGGTGCGGCCGCGCATCGTGGCCGCGCTGGCCGCGCTTCCCGAGGTGGCGGTGACGGTGTTCGAACCCGCCGGCGCACCGGAGCGCGGCCGCGGTATGGCCGCCGCCGAGCCGCCGCGCATGACGCCCGGGCGCGCCGCGCTGATCGGACTGATGCGCCGCTATCTGGCGGGGGTGGGGGAGCCCTTCGTGACGCTGCTCGAGGTTCACAAGCTGATGTACTTCCTGCAGGCGGCGGGAGAGCCCTTGCGGCTGCGCTTCGCCCGCGCCCCGGCCGGGCCGTTCGCCGAGAATCTCGCCCCGGTCTTGCGGGCGGTGGAGGGGCACTTCCTCTCTGGCTATCGCGACGGCGGGGATGCGCCCGAGAAGGAGATCGCAATCCTGCCGGGCGCGGCCGAGGATGCCGAAGCGGTGCTGGCCGGGGCGGAGGCGACGCGCGGGCGCTTCGATCGCGTCGCCCGGCTGGTGGAAGGGTTCGAGACGCCGATCGGGCTCGAGCTTCTGGCCACGGTGCATTGGGTGGCGAGCGAGGGTGGGGCGCTGCCGGAGGCCGAGGTGATCGCGCGCGTGCACGCCTGGGGGCCGCGCAAGCGGGCCTTCTCCGACCGGCAGATCCGCTTGGCGCTGGACCGGCTGCGCGACCAGGGCTGGCTTGGGTCGTCTGCGGCATGAGCCTTCCTGCCTATCCGGCCTATCGCGACAGCGGCGTGCCGTGGCTGGGGCAGGTGCCGGCGCATTGGGAGGTGAAGCGGCTAAAGCGGGCGGCTCGTCTATGCACCGATCGCGCTGAGGACCGAAGCTTTCCGGTCGGCCTCGAACACATCGAAAGCTGGACGGGCCGCTTGATCGAGGCGGAAACTGAGCTTGATGGCGATGGCGTCGCCTTCCGGCCGGGCGATATCCTCTTCGGCAAG
>JANWXJ010000106.1 GCA_025055335.1 Acetobacteraceae bacterium | reverse complement strand
CCCCCCGGCGCCGGCCACGCCGCCGGCCGCGGCGGAAGCCGGCCCGCGCGGCCGGAGGGCTGAGCCCCCGCGCCGCCGGGCCCTGCCGTCAGCGCGCGCGCAGCAGTTCGGGCACGCGGAGCAGGATGAACTCGTTGTCGGCGGCGCGATCGAGCCGCCGGCCCGAGGAGAAGGGCAGGTTGTTGTCCACCGCCACCGCGATGTGCTCGTCATCCACCCGCATCACGCTCTCGATCGTGAAGAAGGGGAAGGTGAAGCGGCCGCGGAGATCCCGGTTCGCCGCCGTCGGGATGCGGGCGAGCCCCTCGGGGTCGGCGATGTCCATCAGGTCGATGTGCGCGATCTTGCGGACGAAGCCCTCGGCGTCTGTCTGCGAGAGGTCGATCAGCACCACCCGCTTGAAGCGCGCGGGCAGCGGGAAGCAGTCGGGGCGCGGCTGCTGCGGGTTGGGGCAGGCGAGGGAGGGGTCGCCCTCGCCGTTGTCGCGCTCGATCACCAGCGCGCGGCGGTCGTCGATCATGTTGAAGTCGCCGATGGCGGTGGCGCCCTCGTCGAGGCGGTAGCGGAGCTGCCGGCCGGTCCAGCGGGCGGCGCGCGTGTCGAACTCGAGGATGCGGAGGAAGTTGCCTTCGGGCTGGCCGTTCTCGGCCAGGATCGGGCGCTCGATCATCGCCCAGAGGCGGGAGCCGTCCGGGGTGAGGGCCATCCCCTCGAAGCCGGCCGAACGCGGCACCACCCACTCGCGCCCGGCCTGGGCCGGGATGGTCAGGGCCGGATGGTCGGGGGAGCGGATCTCGCGGCCGTCGAGCAGGGTGGGGAACACGCCGGTGATCCGGCCATCGAGGGTCGCGCGGATCAGGTAGGGCCCGAACTCGTCGCCGATCCACACCGTATCCCCCGCCACCTGGATGGATTCGGGGTCGAAGTCGGCACCCGTCAGGTAGCGTTCGGCGGTGCCGTCATGGGTGATGCGGAAGGGAACGAGGCGGTCAGGATCCCGCAGGAACACCGTCTCCCGCACCTCCACCGTGCCGGCCTGCCAGTTCGGCGCGACGCGGGCGAAATAGAGCAGGGCGTCGGGACTGTTGCGGCGGGTGCCGAAGCCGTTGTCGATGATCGCGTAGATCGAGCCGTCCGCGTGGCGGTTCATGGCGAAGCCCGAGAAGCCCTGCAGCGGCTGGCCGATGAAGGGCAGGCTGATGCCGGTCTGGCGGTTGCCGTGCATGGCGCCGGTGGTGCCGGGCACGGAATAGGGCCGGTCCACCCGCGCCGGGCCGGCAGCGTAGCGGCCGCTGATCCACGTCTCGCGCGGCGCATCGGCCGGCGGGGCGATCAGGCTGAAGGCCGGGATGAAGGCGTGCCCGGCGAGGGTGGCCGGCATCCGCTCGTTGGCGGCGGCCGGGGCGGCGGCGAGCGCCGCCGCGACCAGCCCGGCGCGGGCCGCAAGGGTCTTTCGGGGCATGTCGTGGTCCTCCTGCCGCCATCGGGCGGCGGCGACGCAGTAGCGCCACCGCGTTTCGCCGCCGCGACAGCAGGATGACCCTTCGGTGTCGCCGCCCGCGCCGCGGCGGACGCGCGCCGCCGAAGCCTCGCCGGGCGGCGCGGCGTGGCAGCGGCCCGGAACGCGGCGCGGTTGAACGCCGCCGCGCAACGCGCGACAAGGGCGCATGCCGCCCCGCCCTTCCGGCCGCCCGGCCGACGCCCTGCGCCCCGTCCGCATCGAGACGGGATTCTCCCGCCACGCCGAAGGCTCCTGCCTGATCCGCATCGGCTTCACCGAGGTGCTGTGCACCGCGAGCGTCGAGGGCAAGGTGCCGCCCTTCCTCCGCAACTCGGGGATGGGCTGGGTGACGGCGGAATACGGCATGCTGCCGCGCGCCACCCACACCCGCGGCGAGCGCGAGGCGGCGCGCGGCAGGCAGTCCGGCCGCACGCAGGAGATCCAGCGGCTGATCGGCCGGTCCTTGCGCGCCGTGACGGATCGCGGCGCCATGGGCGAGATGACGGTGACGGTGGATTGCGACGTGCTGAACGCCGATGGCGGAACCCGCTGCGCCGCCATCACCGGCGCCTGGGTGGCGCTGCACCTCGCCTTCGAGCACTGCCGGAAGATGAACATCCTCTCGCGCAACCCGCTGACCGACCAGGTGGCGGCCGTCTCGGCGGGCCTGTTCGACGGAGAGCGCGTGCTCGACCTCGACTACGCCGAGGACTCCGAGGCCGAGGCCGACGCCAACTTCGTGCTGACGGCCACGGGCGGCATCGTGGAAGTGCAGGCGACGGCCGAGAAGCGCGCCTTCTCGGCCGAGGACTTCGACGCGCTGCTGGCGCTCGCCCGCGCCGGGACGCAGAAGCTGTTCGCCGCCCAGCGGGAGGCGGTCGGGCTGTGACGCGGCGGATCGAAGCGGGCGCGCGCATCTGCCTCGCCACCCACAACGCCGGCAAGGTGCGGGAGATCGCGGCGCTGCTGGCGCCGCACGGGATTTCGGTCGTCAGCGCCGGCGAACTCGGCCTGCCGGAACCCGCCGAGACGGAGGAGACCTTCCTCGGCAACGCGACGATCAAGGCGCTGGCTGCGGCGCGCGCCTCCGGCCTGCCGGCGCTGGCCGACGATTCCGGCTTCTCGATCGCCTCCCTCGGCGGCGCGCCCGGCGTGCACACCGCCGACTGGGCGAGGCTGCCGGACGGGGGGCGGGACTACGCGGCGGCGATGCGGAAGGCGATGGAGGCGGCGGCCGAGTTCGAGGACCGCCACGCCTGGTTCACCTGCGCGCTCGTGCTCGCCTGGCCCGACGGCCACACGGAGGCGTTCGAAGGCGTCGTCCGCGGCCGCTGGGTGTGGCCGCCGCGCGGCACCAACGGCTTCGGCTTCGATCCGATGTTCGTTCCGGAGGGATCGGAGGAGACCTTCGGCGAGATGCCGCCCGCGCGCAAGCACGCCATCAGCCACCGGGCGATGGCGTTCCGCAAGCTGATGGCGGCGCTGCCGCCGGCGGGGGAACCCTGAGCCCCCGCCCGACCAGCGCCTCCCACGCCTCCTCAGGCTCGTCGGCGAAGGCGAACAGCCCGAGGTCGGCGGCATCCACCATGCCCTCCTCCACCAGCGCCGGGAAGTTCACGAGCTTCGTCCAGAACGCGCGGCCGTAGAGCACGATCGGCACGCGGCGGGACTTGCGCGACTGCACGAGCGTCAGGATCTCGAACAGCTCGTCCAGCGTGCCGAAGCCGCCCGGGAACACCACCAGCGCGTTCGCCCGCATGGCGAAGTGCATCTTGCGCATGGCGAAGTAGTGGAAGCGGAAGGTCAGCGCCGGGGTCGTGTAGCGGTTCGGCGCCTGCTCGTGCGGCAGGGTGATGTTGAAGCCGATCGAGGGCGCGCCCGCCTCCGAGGCGCCGCGGTTCGCCGCCTCCATGATCCCGGGGCCGCCGCCGGTCGCGATCACGTTCTCCCGAGCGCGCCCGTCGCCGTCCAGCGCGCCGCCGCGGAGCGAGGCGATGCGGGCGAACTCCCGCGCCTGCTGGTACAGCGCCGCTTGGCGCGCGAGCCGCTCGGCGTGCGCGCGCTCGGCCCCGGTCCGCGCGGCCGCAGCTGCGGCGGCCGCACGCTCGGGGGAGGCGGTGCGCGCCGAGCCGAACACCACGATGGTCGAGCGAATGCCCCAGTCGCGCAGCGCCAGTTCCGCCTTCGCGTATTCCATGCCGAAGCGGAAGGCGCGCATCTCGTCGCGGCGCAGGAAGGTGGGGTCGTCCACCGCCAGCCGGTAGGAGGGGGAGCGGGTCTGTTCGGTCTCGGTCGTGCGGTCGTCCATGCCCCCCTTGTGGGGCCGGAGCGTGGCGGGCGCCAGACCTCCTCAGGGTGCCGCGATGGCGGCCACCACCCCGCCCGTCAGACGCAGAAGGGCCCGACCGTCGGTGCGGAACACATGCGCGGGCGAACCGGCGGCCGCCCACAGCGGATCCAGCGCCATAAGCCCCTCGTCCAGCACCGCAAGCGGCGGCGTCAGGTGCCCGACCGGCGCCACCCCGCCGATCGCGAAGCCCGTCACCTCCCGCACCCAGCGCCCCTCGGCGCGCGCGACGGGGCGGCCCAGCACGGCGGAAAGCCGCGACTCGTCCACCCTGACGGCGCCCGAGGCGAGCACCAGCACCGGCCGCTCACCCGACCGGAACACAAGCGACTTGGCGATCTGCGCCACCGAACAGCCGATCGCCGCCGCGGCGTCGGCGGCGCTGCGCGTGCCGGCGGGAAACTCCGCGATGCTGTCCGGGTGGCCGGCCGCCAGCAGCGCCTCCCGCACCCGTTCGACAGAAGACCCGCCCGCCGCCATATCCCCCGCGTGACCGAAGAGCCCCTCGCCCTCTACATCCACTGGCCGTTCTGCGCCGCCAAGTGCCCCTATTGCGACTTCAACTCGCATGTGCGGGAGAGGGTGGACGGCGCCCGCTTCGCCCGCGCGCTGCTGGCCGAACTCGAGCACGAGGCCGCGCGCGCCGGGCGGCGGCGTCTCGCCAGCATCTTCTTCGGCGGCGGCACGCCCTCGCTGATGGACCCGGACGACGTCGCCGCCCTGATCGCCCGCGCGCGCGCGCTGTTCGACGCCGAGCCCTCGCTCGAGGTCACGCTGGAGGCGAACCCGACCAGCGTCGAGCGCGGGCGGCTCGCCGCCCTCCGCGCGGCGGGGGTGAACCGCGTCAGCCTCGGCGTGCAGGCGCTCGACGATTCGGCGCTGCGCTTCCTCGGCCGCCGGCACGGCGCGGCGGATGCGGTGGCGGCGCTCGAGGCCGCCCGCGCCCTGTTCCCGCGCATCTCCTTCGACCTGATCTACGCAAGGCCCGGCCAGACGGAAGCCGCCTGGCGCGCGGAACTGCGGCAGGCGCTGGCGCTGGTCGCCGACCACCTGTCGCTCTACCAGCTCACGATCGAGGAGGGGACGCGCTTCGCCACCCTCTACGCCCGCGGCGCCTTCGCCCTGCCCGACCCGGACACCGCCGCCCGCCTCTACGACGCGACGGCCGAGGAGGCCGCGCGCGCCGGGCTCTTCCCCTACGAGGTCTCGAACTACGCCGTGCCCGGCGCGGAAAGCCGCCACAACCTCGCCTACTGGCGCTACGGCGACCATCTCGGGATCGGCCCCGGCGCACATCAACGAGTCCTCCGCGCGGAGGGCATGGAGGCGCTGCGCCGCCACCGCGGGCCGGAGGAGTGGCTCGCCCGCGTCGAGCGCGACGGCCACGGCACCGCCTCCGCCGAATGGCTGACGCCCGAGGAGCGCGGGCGCGAGGCGCTGCTGATGGGGCTGCGCCTCGCCGAAGGCGTGGACCCGGCGCGCATCGCAGCCCGCAGCGGCCTCCCCTTCGAGGCGCTGCTCGATTCCGCGGTGCTCGCCCGCGCGCTCGAGGAGGGCTACCTCGCCTGGACGGGCGGCCGCCTCGCCACCACGCCCGAAGGCCGCGTCAGGCTCGATGCGCTGCTGCCGGCGCTGCTGCGCTGACGCGCCGCCAGAACCACCGCTTCGCCGCCTCGTTCGCCGCGACATAGGCGGCGACGAGCCCGACCAGCGCGGCCATCTCCGCCGCGCCGAGCGGCACGAAGCCGAACAGCGCCGAGACGCCTCCGAGATAGGGCAGCGCGAAGGCCGCCAGCGCCACCGCCGCGCTGCTCGCCAGCAGCAGGGCCGCCGGGCGGCTCCGCCAGGCCGGGCGCGCGGTCCGCAGCACCAGCACCACCGCCACCTCCGTCCACAGCGACAGCAGGAACCACCCGGTCTGGAAGCCGCGCTCGTCGGCCGAGATGACGAACAGCAGCAGCCCGAAGGCCAGCAGGTCGAACAGCGAGGACAGCAGCCCGAACACCAGCATGAAGCGCCGCACCTCCGCCACGTCCCACCGCTGCGGCCGCTCGCCGTGCTCCTCGTCCACCCGGTCGGCGCCGACCGACATCATCGGCAGGTCGGACAGGAAGTTGTTGAGCAGGATCTGCTTCGGCAGCAGCGGCAGGAAGGGCAGCAGCGGCGCCGCGACCGCCATGCTGACCATGTTGCCGAAATTCGCGCTGACGGTGATGCGGATGTACTTCAGCGTGTTGGCGAAGGTGCGCCGGCCTTCCTCGACGCCCTGCCGCAGCACGTCGAGGTCCGGCCCGAGCAGCACGACGTCCGCGCTCTGCCGCGCCACATCCACCGCCCCTTCGACCGAGACGCCGACATCCGCCGCATGCAGCGCCGGGGCGTCGTTGATGCCGTCGCCGAGGAAGCCGACGCACAGCCCCGCGCGCTGCAGCGCGATCACGATGCGCTGCTTCTGCTGCGGGTCGATCTCGACGAACAGGTCGGTGCGGGGCGCCGCATGCCACAGCGCCTCGTCGCGCATCGCGGCGATCTCGGCGCCGGTCAGCATGGCGCGCGCGTCGAGCCCGACGGCGCGCGCCACATGCTGCGCGACGTGGCGGTTGTCCCCCGTCACCATCTTCACCGCGATGCCGCGCGCCGACAGCGCGGCGATCGCGGCGGCGGCGTCGGCCTTCGGCGGGTCGCGGAACAGCAGGAAGCCGGCGAAGGTGAGGCCCGTCTCGTCCGCCGCCGTGTAGCGCGGCTTGCCGGGCACGGCGCGCTCGGCCAGCGCCAGCACGCGGAACCCGTCCTCGCCATGGGCGCGGAACCGATCGGCCAGCGCCGCGCGCCACGCCTCGTCCAGAGGCTCGGCGCCGCCGTCGCTGGCGACGAAGCCGCAGGCCGACAGCACCTCGGCGAAGGCGCCCTTCACGATGATGCGGTGCACGCCGGGATCGGAGGCCTCCTCCACCACGATGGTCAGGCGGCGGCGCTGGAAGTCGTAGGGGATCTCGTCCACCTTCCGCACGCCCTCGGCCGACAGCCCGGCGGCCTCCCCCATCGCCACCAGCGCGGCATCGAGCGGGTTCTCTATCCCGGTCTCCAGCGCGGCGTTGAGGTAGGCGAGCCGCCGCGCCTCCTCCGACGCCGCGCCGTCGGGGCCGAGCACGGCGGCGACCTCGACGCGGCCTTCCGTCAGCGTGCCGGTCTTGTCGGTGCAGAGCACCTGCATGCCGCCGAGATCCTCGATCGCCGGCAGCCGCCGCACCAGCACGCCGCGGGCGGCGAGCGCCCGCGCCCCGGCCGAGAGCGTGACGCTGACCACCGCCGGCAGCAGCTCCGGCGACAGCCCGACCGCGAGCGCCACCGCGAACAGCACGGCATCCGGCAGCGGCCGCCCGAGCGCCTGGTTCACCGCGACGACGAACAGCACCATCACCACCATCACCCTGAGCAGCATCGCGCCGAAGCCGCGCACGCCGCGGGCGAAGTCGGTTTCCGGCTGCGCCTCGGCCAGCCGGGCGGCGAGCGCGCCGAAGGCCGTCGCCTCGCCGGTGGCCACCACCAGCACCTTCGCGGTGCCGCTCCGCACGGAACTGCCGGCGAACACCGCGTTGCTGCGCGCGGCCGGCGGCGCGTCGGTCGGCACGACGCCCGGCTGCTTCTCGACGGGGAGGGATTCGCCGGTCAGCGCCGCCTCGCTCACCAGGAAGTCGCGTGCCTCCAGCACCAGCCCGTCGGCGGGCACGAGGTTGCCGGCGGCGAGCAGCAGAACGTCGCCCGGCACCAGCGCCTCGGCCGGGATCTCGGCAGACGCGCCGTCGCGCAGGGCGCGGCAGCGGAGCGCGAGGCGCTGCCGCAGCGCCTCCACCGCGCGTGCCGCCCGCGCCTCCTGCCAGAACCCGGCCAGCGCGCTGCCGGCGACGACGGTCAGGATGATCGCCGCGTCCACCCATTCCGCCAGCACCGCCGAAAGCGCCGCGCCGAACACCAGGATCAGCACGAGCGGGCTTTCCACCTGGCGAAGCAGCAGGCGCAGCAGCGGTGTCGCGCCCTCGGCGGCGATGCGGTTCGGGCCGTGGCGGGAAAGGCGCGCGGCCGCCTCGGCCGTGGAAAGCCCGCCCGGCGTGGCACCGAGCGCGGCGAGCACCGCCTCGGCCGGGCGGCTCCAGAACGGGTCGGGCGGCGCGGTCGTCGTCACGCGCCGAGGGTGGCGCAGCGCCCGCCGCGGCGCCAGCGCCGCGCATCCGCCCTGCCGATGGCCCGCTCGCCCCGCGATCCTGCGCCCGGCACC
>JANWXJ010000247.1 GCA_025055335.1 Acetobacteraceae bacterium | reverse complement strand
GGAATGCAGCCGTGCCCCGGGATGCGGCGGCGAATACCGGGAGAAGGTGTCGGGCGCGCTGCTCGACCGGATCGATCTCGTCGTCGAGATGCTGCCGATCCCGCCGCGCGACCTCGTCCGGGCCGAGCCGGGAGAGGCGAGCGCCGTCGTCGCCCGGCGTGTCGCCGCCGCGTCGGACGCCTCGGTTCGCCGGGGCGGAACCTTCAACTCGGAAGCGCCACTGGACAGGCTTCGGAGCTGGGCCGACGCGGATGCGATCGCGCTCCTCGAGCGCGCGGCGGAGCGCTTGGGCCTGTCCAGCCGCGGCGTCCTGCGCACGCTGCGCGTTGCACGGACCATCGCCGACCTGTCGGGCAAGGCCCGGACACTGAGCCGCCACGTGGCGGAAGCACTGGCCTATCGAAGCAGAAGCTTCCTTCAAGCGGTCCCCCGGTAGTCCCGAACCCTACTGCGTTCTCGACAGAGCCATCCCGCGGGTTGCCCGCGCCAGCACGAAGGGCGCCTGCCCGGCGCCCGGGCTTAGGCTGCGGGATGCGGATCGGCCGGCCGGGCACAGGAAGCTTTGTCTTCCGATCCGGCCTCAGCGTGCTTCAAGCGGCGCAACGCCCGAGCCGTTGCCGCGCGCTTGTGCCGGCTTGCACGGCTCCACCCCCCGAGTCGCGGAGCGGCTTCAGGCACCCGCCGGAGTACCGCCCTTGGCGAGCCGCGCTAGAGCCCCATCGCGCGCCGCACCGCCCGCATCAGGGGCGAGCAGGGATCGCAGAACTCGTAGGGCAGATCGAAGTGGTTGGAGGCGGGTGGCGGGGCCACCACCGTCACCTCGCAGCCGGCCGCGCGCCAGGCTTCGGCGAGTTCGGCGGTGTGCCGCTTGAACTCCGAGGTCTCGTTCGGCGCCACGCTGAAGACGAAGGGCCGTCCCGCCGGCGGCGGAGGAAGCTGCAGCGGCGACAGCGCGCGGGCGCGTTCGGGCGTGAGGTTCAGCCACTCGTTGACGTGGCAATGCACGAGCGGCTCCACATCCATGAGGCCGGAGAGCATGGTGGCCCCCGCCACGCCCTCCTCGCGCGCCAGCATCGCCGCGAGGTGTCCGCCGGCGCTAGAGCCGGCGATGTGGATGCGCGCCGGGTCGCCGCCGAAGCGGGCGATGTTGGCGCGGAGCCACGCCAGCGCAGCGCGGCACTGGCGAACGATCTCCTCGAGCGTCACAGCAGGCGCCAGCGCGTAGTTCAGCGCCACCGTCACGGCACCCAGCGCCGAGAAGGCCGGCGCCATGAAGCCGGAATCGTCGGCGTCGAGAAGCCGCCAGTAGCCGCCGTGGATGTACACGAACACCGGCGCCGGCCCCTTGGCGGCGGCCGGGTAGATGTCGAGCCGCTCCGGCTCCGTCGGGCCGTAGGCGTGGCGGGACCAGCGGAGCGCGGCCTTGGCGGCCTCCGTCCGTTCGCGCCCGAGGGCGATGATCGGGAAGATGTCGGGCACGGTGGCGCGGGCGTTGTACTCCCGGTCCAGCCAGTCGCGCGGCTTGCCCTGCCAGCTCATACGCCGATCCATCCCTTCACGCGCTCGGCCTCGGCGCGAAGCTCCGCGCTCGTGCCCGACCAGACGGTGCGGCCCTTCTCCAGCACGAAGTGCCGGTCGGCGAGCTTCGTCAGCGCCGAGAGGTTCTTGTCGATCACCAGGATCGCCTGGCCGCGCTCCTTCAGCCGCGCAAGCGTCGCCCAGATCTCGGCGCGGATCACCGGGGCGAGGCCCTCGGTCGCCTCGTCGAGGATGAGCAGCCGCGGATTCGTCATCAGCGCCCGCCCGATCGCGAGCATCTGCTGCTCGCCGCCCGAGAGGGTGCGCGCGAGCTGGTTCGCCCTCTCCTCGAGGCGCGGGAACAGCGCGAACACCTCGGGCAGACGCCAGGGTTGCGGGTTGCCAGTGCGGTTGGCCGCGGTGGCGACAAGGTTCTCGCGCACCGTCAGTGTCGGGAACACCTGCCGGCCTTCGGGCACGAGCCCGACGCCGAGCCGCGCGATCGCCTCCGGCGGCAGCCCCGCGACATCCCGACCGAGGAACCGCACGCTGCCGCCGCGCGGCGGATTGAGGCCCATGATCGCCCGCACCGTCGTCGTCTTGCCCATGCCGTTGCGCCCGAGCAGGGTGACGACCTCGCCCTCGCCGACCACGAGGTTCACGTCGAACAGCACCTCGCTGCGGCCGTAGCCGGCGTGGAGGGAGGCGACCTCGAGCATCAGTGGCCGTCCTCCTCGGTCAGGTAGGCCTCGCGCACCGCCGGGTCGGCGCGGATCGCCTCCGGCAGGCCGGAGGCGATGCAGCGCCCGTACACCAGCACCGACACGCGGTCGGCCAGGGCGAACACCGCGTCCATGTCGTGCTCGACGAGGAGCATCGGGATCCGGCCCTTGAGCGCGCGCAGCACCTCCGTCATGCGCAGCGATTCGGCGGCGCCGAGGCCGGCCATCGGCTCGTCCAGCAGCAGCAGCTTGGGTCCGGGCGCGAGGGCGATCGCGAGTTCGAGCTGCTTGCGCTCGCCGTGGCTGAGGTCGGAGGCGCGGACGCGGGCGCGCTCCTCGGGCAGGCCGACCTGCGCGAGAAGCGCCCGCGCGCGGTCGGTCAGGCGCCGGTCGAGGCGCGCGTTGCGCCAGAAGCGGAAGGAGTGGCCCTCCGCCGCCTGCACGGCGAGCGAGACGTTCTCGAGCGCGGTGTCGTCGTCGAGCAGCTGCACGATCTGGAAGGTGCGGGAGAGGCCGCGCCTGACCCGCTGCGCGAAGGAAAGGCCGGTGATGTCGGCGCCGTCGAAGCGGATGCTGCCGGAATCGGGCGCGATCTCGCCGCAGATCTGGCCGATCGCCGTGGTCTTGCCGGCGCCGTTCGGGCCGATCAGGGCGTGGAGTTCGCCGGGGCGCACCTCGAGGGTGAGATCGTCCGTCGCGACCAAGCCGCCGAAGCGCTTGACGAGGTTGCGGACGGCGAGCACCGGCTCAGCCATTGCCGGGCCCCCAGCGGCCGAACAGGCTCATCAGCCCCTTCCGCGCGAACAGCACGATCGCCACCAGGATCGGGCCGAGCACGAACTGCCAGTGCTCGGTGATGCCGGAGAGCGTGTATTCCAGCCCGACCAGCGCGGCCGCCCCGAGCACCGGCCCGAGCAGGGTGCCGAGGCCGCCCAGGATCACCATGATCATCAGCTCGCCCGATTTCGTCCAGTGCATCATGTCGGGGCTGACGAAGCGGGCGTAGTTCGCCCACAGCGCCCCGGCGGCGGCGCAGGCAGCACCTGCGATGGCGAAGGCCGCCAGCTTGTAGGGGTAGGTGGAGATGCCGATCGCCGCCATGCGCCGTTCGCTCTGCCGGACGCCTTCCAGCACCCGGCCGAAGCGCGAGCGCACGACCCGGCCCATCAGCCACAGCCAGAACACCAGCACCGCGAGCGACAGCCAGTACATCGTGGCCGGATCGCGCAGGTTGAGGCCGAGGAAGGCGTTCGGGCGGCGGATCATCAGCCCGTCGTCGCCGCCGTAGACGGCCAGCGAGACGAAGAGGAAATACACCATCTGCGCGAAGGCGAGCGTGATCATGATGAACTGCACGCCCGAGGTGCGCAGCGACAGCGCGCCGATCGCCGCCGCCGCAAGCCCGCCCACCAGGATGGCGGCGGGGAAGGTGACGAGCAGCTCCGCCGTGCCGGGGATGATGCCGAGGAACGGCTCGTTCAGGCGGAAGTGCTCCCACAATATGCCGACGGTGTAGCCGCCGAGCCCGAAATAGGCCGCATGGCCGAAGGAGACGAGGCCGCCGTAGCCGAGAATGAGGTTCAGCGACGCGGCGGCGATGGCGTAGATCGCGATGCGGGTCGCGACACCGACGGTCGCGGGCGTGCCGAGCGCCTCGGCGATCCAGGGCAGCGCGACGGCAGCGGCAAGCAGTGCCGCGAGGACGATGCGTTCACGCATGGGCCGGGAAGAGGCCTCGCGGCTTCAGCAGCAGCACCAGCGCCATCAGCAGATAGACGCCCATCGAGGCGAGGCCGGCCCCCAGCATGTCCGCCTGAGACGCGTCCATCACGCCGCGCAGCAGCCCCGGCACATAGGCGCGCAGCAGCGTGTCCACGATGCCGACCAGCAGCGCGCCGTACATCGCCCCCCGGATCGAGCCGACGCCGCCGATGACGACCACGACGAAGGTCAGGATCAGGATCTGCTCGCCCATGCCGACATTCACGGAATACACCGGCCCGGCCATGATGCCGGCGAAGCCCGCGAGCAGCGCGCCGAGCCCGAAGACGAGGGTGTAGAGCAGCCGGATGTCCACGCCGAGGGCGCGCACCATCTCCCGGTGCGTCGCTCCCGCCCGCACCAGCATGCCGATGCGCGTCCGCTGGATGAGCAGCCAGAGCCCGAGCGCCACCAGCAGCCCGCAGGCGATGATCAGCAGGCGGTAGACCGGATAGGGCACGCCGGGGAGCACCTCGACGGCGCCGGAGAGGAACTCGGGCAGGGCGACGAACAGCGGCTGGCGGCCGAACAGGATCACCATGCCCTGGTTGAAGAACAGGATCAGGCCGAAGGTGGCCAGAACCTGATCGAGGTGGTCGCGCGCGTAGAGGCGCCGCAGCACCACGAACTCGATGGCCATGCCGACGACCGCTGCGGCCGCCAGCCCCCCGAGCAGCGCAAGCAGGACGCTGCCTGTCTGCGCCGCAACCCAGGCGGCGGCGAAGGCGCCGATCATGTAGAGCGAGCCATGGGCGAGGTTGATCACGCCCATGATCCCGAACACCAGCGTCAGCCCGGCGGCGAGCAGGAACAGCGTGACGCCGAGCTGGACGCCGTTCAGCAGCTGCTCCAGCAGAAGCGCCACGCCGTCCTCCTGCGCTCCGGGGTTACAGCCGGCACTGGGCGGCGTAGGCGTCGCCGTGGTTCTCGAGGATCTTCCGCTTGGTGACGAGGGCGAGCTGCCCGCCCACCCGCTCCACCTTCAGCGCGTACCAGTCCTGGATCGGGTGCTGGTTGGGGCCGAAGCGGAAGCTGCCGCGGGTCGAGCGGAAATCCGCGCGCAGCATGGCGGTGCGGAACGCCTCGGTGTTGTCCACCGTGCCGCCCGCGCCGCGCAGGGCGGCGCCGATCGCCAGCGCCGTGTCGTAGGCCTGCTGCGCGTAGAAGGTGGGGATCCGGTTGTAGCGGCGGCGGAAGGCCTCGACGAAACGGCGGTTCTCCTCGTTGTCGAAGTCGCTGTTCCAGTGGCTGGAGAGGTCGATGCCCTCGGCGGCGTCGCCCACCGCGGCCAGCGTGCCGACATCCATCGAGGGCGCGGGCAGCACCTGCGGGATGGTGCCGAGCAGACCGGCCTGCGCGTATTGGCGGATGAAGGCGATGCCGAGGCCGCCCGGGTGGAAGTGGTACACGGCATCGGGCCGCGCGGCGCGGATCTGCGCCATCTCGGCGGCGTAGTCGGTCTGGTCGAGGCGGGTGTAGACCTCGTTCGTGACCGTGCCCTGGAACAGGCGCTTGAAGCCCGTCAGCGCGTCTCGGCCCGCCTGGTAGTTCGGCGCCAGGATGAACACGCGCCGGTAGCCCATGATGTTGGCGAGCGCGCCTGCGGATTCGTGCAGGTTGTCGTTCTGCCAGGAGACGACGAAGTAGTTCCGGTGGCACTCGCGCCCGGCGAAGTTCGACGGCCCCGCGTTGCAGGAGACGTAGATGCCGTTGCCGTCCAGCACGTCGGGCACCACCGCGCCCAGCACGTTCGAGAAGATGACGCCGGTGAACAGCCGGATCCTCTCGTTGCGGATGAAGCGTTCGGCGATCTGCTTGCCCTGGGCGGGGCGCAGCGCGTCGTCCTCCACCACGAACTGCACGGGCACGCCGCCCAGCCGCCCGTCGTTCATCTCGGCGGCGAGCAGCAGCGCGTCGCGCGCGTCGGCCCCGAGATACCCGCCCGGGCCCGAGAGGGTGGTGATCACGCCGATGCGCAGCGGCGCGCCCTGCGCGATCGCGGGCGCGGCGAGCGGCGCCGCCGCCAGCGCGGTGCCGGCAGCGAGCACGCCACGGCGGGTGATGGATGCGGTCATGCTGTCTCTCCCTTGTCCCTGGCTGCGCCAGGGTGTCTCCCGTGCAGCCACCCTAGCGCAGATCGTTGAAGCCTAAAAGACCTGATTCGCGCCCCCGTCATTCCACCCGGGCGCCGGAGAGGCGGATCATCCGCTCCTTGTAGGCAAGGTCTTCGCGGATGAAGGCGGCGAAGGCGGCAGGCTCGCTGGCGTGGACGGTGTAGCCGTTCGGCGTCAGGTGGCGGTCGGCGATGGCGGGGGTGCGCAGCGCCGCCGCAACCTCGCGCTGGATCTGGGCGATGATGGCGGGCGGCGTCGCCGCCGGGGCGAACAGGCCGAACCAGGTGCGCGGGTCCATGCTGTCGAAGCCGGCCTCGGCCAGCGTCGGCACCTCGGGCAGCGTCGGGAACCGCGTCGGCCGCCCGACCGCAAGCCCGCGCAGGCGCCCCGTGGCGATATGCTGCCCGGCGGAGGCGATGCCCGAAAGCGTCATCTGGATCTCTCCGGCGAGCAGCGCAGGGATCACCTGCGGCAGGCCGCGATAGGTGACATGCACGATGTCGAGGCGGTGCTCGGCCTTCAGCACCTCGAAGGCGAGGTGCGGCTGGCTGCCCGGCCCGAAGGATCCGTAGTTGAGCTGCCCCGGCCGCGCCCGCGCCGCCGCCACAAGCCCCGCCATGTCGCGCACGTCCAGCGCCGCGCTCGACACCACCATCTGGTGCACGTCCACGACATGCGTGACCGGCGCGAGGTCGCGGATCGGGTCGTGCGGCAGGTTGCGGAACAGGTGCGGATTGGAAGTGATGGTGTTGTCGGCCGTCAGCAGAAGCGTGTGGCCGTCGGGGGCGGCGCGCACCACCGCGTCGGCGCCGGGGATGGTGGAGCCGCCCGGCCGGTTCTCCACCACCACCGGCTGCCCCCAGGCGCCCTGCAGATGCTCGGCGATCGCGCGCGTCAGGATGTCGAGCCCGCCGCCGGCCGGGAACGGCACGATGATGGTGACGCGCCGGTTCGGGAAGGCGCCCTGCGCGCGGGCGACCAGCGGCGCTGCCAGGGCGGCGGCGACAAGCGGGCGGCGGCGGATCATGCGGTGTCTCCCGGGCTGGTTCCGGCAGAGGATGCGACGCTGGCGCGGCGCTGTCACCCGCCTCGCGCGGCGGGCGGGGCGGCGCCGCCCGCCGGGGCCGGATCAGCGCTCCAGATGCTCGCCCACCAGCGCCGCCGTCGTCCGGGGGCATTCCAGTTCCGGCAGATGGCCGATGCCCGGCAGCAGAACCAGCCGCGCGCCGGGCAGTGCCGCCGCGACGGCGCAGGACACCTCGGGCGGGTTCACCCGGTCCTCCTCGCCGCACAGCAGCAGGGCAGGTGCGGCGATCGCGGGCGCGTAGTCGAGCGTGTCGGCGCCGTCCGAGCAGCGCGCCGCCTGCAGCAGCGCCGCTCCGTCGGTCGCGGCGAGCATGCGCCGCAGCAGCGGAAGCACGGCCGGATCCGGGTCGGGGCCGAGCAGCGCCGCGGCGCGTTCGCGCGCCATCGCCGGTCCGCCCTGTGCCGCCATCGCGGCGCGCATCGCCAGCATGCGCGCGCGCTCCTCCGCCGTCTTCCAGCGCTGCCCGCGCGAGCAGCCGAGCAGCACGAGCCGCCGCACACGCCGCGCATGCCGCACCGCGAAGCACATGGCGACCAGCGTGCCGAAGGAGGAGCCGACGAGGTCGGCGCGTCCGATCCCGAGGGCATCCATCAGCGGGGCGAGCGCGTCGGCATAGTCCTCCGGGCGCGGCGTCTCGGCCCGGAAGGGGTCGGACAGCATGGCGCCGGGCGCGTTCCACGCGATGGCCCGGAAGCGCGACGCGGCGAGCGCATCAAGCAGGAAGCGCCATCCGGTGGCGTTGGCGGCGATCCCGTGCAGCAGCACGACCGGCGGGCCCTCGCCAGGCCCCGCCGCCAGGAAGGACAGCCGCGGGCCGGACAGGCCGAGCGCGGCGGCGTCAACCTCCGCGACATCGAGATCAGGAAGCGGCGGCGGCGGAGGCAGGCGCCGGTCCGGCGCCAGCCGCTCCGCCGCGATCACAGCCGGACCCACCCCTCGGGCGGCTCCTTCCCCGGATGCAGCGTGCCGCAGTGCCGGCAGGTGCGGGCCTGCTCGCTGCCGTAGAACGCCTCGTAGAGCGGCGGCAGGTCGGCCACGATGTCCTTGAGGTCCACCTCGACCCGGTGCACGAGGCCCCCGCAGGAGAAGCAGAACCACTCGAAGCCGTCCTTGTCGCCCGGGCGGCGCGTGCCCTCCACCACCAGCCCGACCGAGCCGGGTACGGGCCGCTGCGGCGAGTGGCGCATATGCGCCGGCAGCAGGAACACGTCGCCTTCCCTGATCCGGATGTCCTCGATCTTCCCGCGGTCGTGCACCTTCAGCACCATGTCGCCGCGGAGCTGGTAGAAGAACTCCTCCACCGGATCGTCGTGGAAATCCACGCGGCGGTTCGGGCCGCCGACCACCTGCACCACCATCCCCGCACCGGGATAGAGCTGCTTGTTGCCGACGGGCGGCTTCAGGAACTGCTGGTTCTCCTCGATCCAGCGGGCGAAGTTGAAGGGCGGGATCATGGCTCTCTCCGTTATTCTGCAGCGGCGCGGATGGCGGGGATCAGCCCGCAGGAGTCGAAGGCGCGATTGACGGCATCTCGCTCGGCGACGGTCAGCTCCAGCATCGGCGGCCGCACCGGCCCCCCCGCCTGGCCCAGCCGCTCCATCCAGGCCTTCTGCTGGGCATGCGGCTTGCCCGGCGGGCGGGAGGACTTGAGCGCCCGGCGCACCGGCTCGAGGCTTGCCGAGATGCGCCGCGCCTCCTCGGCGCGGCCGGCGAAGGCGGCGTCCGTGTACTCGCGCATCCGCCTGTCGTTCGCCGTCTGCAGCAGGAAGGGGGGCGCGGAGCAGAGATAGAGCCGCCAGCCGAGCTCGAGGATGTTGTCGAGCCACTCCTCCTCGCTCGCGGTCGAGACGATCAGCGCATCGCCCGCAAGACGCGTGAGTTCGGCATACATCGGCCGCGGCACGGAGTACTTGATGGCGACCACGCTCGGCACCTCGCGCGCGATGGTGGCGCAGAGTTCGGGCGACATCAGGTAGCCCGAATCCGGATGCGACCACATGGCGATGCCGATGCCGCTCGCCTCGGCGATGCGCGCGTAGTAGGCGCGGAGCGTGTCGGCCTGGTCGTGCACGAAATGCAGCACCGGCGCATGCACCACAATCCAGTCCGCACCCGCCGCCTCGGCGTGGCGGGCGAGCTCGATCACGGTGTCCATGTTCTGGTCGGAGGCGCTGTAGATCACCTGGCGCTTCGCCGCCTTCGCCTCCTCCACCGCGATGTCGCACAGCCGCTTCCGCTCGGGAAGCGAGAGGGCGTAGAACTCGCCCTGCTTGCCCGCCACGAACACGCCGTCGATCCCGAGATCGTGGAACCAGTGGCGCAGGTTGCGGCGGAAGCCCTGCTCGTCGATCGAGAGGTCGGGGCGGAAGGGCGTCATCGCCGCCGCCCAGATGCCGCGCAGGTGCTCGCGCGCGTATTCCTTGGCGGTCGAGCGCGTGTAGGGCAGGGTCATCGCGGTCCTCCTCGGCGCAGCAGGCGCCAGACGGTTTCCTGGGTGAGCGGCAGCGCCACCTCCTCGGGCAGGCCGCCGACGGCGTCCGAGACGGCGTTGAGCAGCGCCGCCGGCACGCCGATGGTGCCCGCCTCGCCGATCCCCTTGGCGCCGAGCGGGTTGTTCAGGGCGCGCGAAGGGATCGCCGGCCCGCCGAGGGCGACGGCCTGCGGCATGTCCTCCGCACGCGGCAGCGCGTAGTCCATCAGGCTGCCCGACAGCAGCGTGCCGGCCGCGTCGGTCGCGATGCGCTCGCACAGCACCTCGCCGATGCCCTGGGCAAGGCCGCCCCACATCTGCCCCTCGGCCAGCAGCGGATTGACGAGGGTGCCCGCATCGTCGGCCCAGGCGAGATGCTCGATGGCCACCGCGCCGGTCTCGCCGTCGAGCGCGACGCGCGCGATGACACAGCCGGCGCTCCAGGCCTCGCGCGCGGCGGTGAAGCGCGCCTCGACAGAGAGGGGTGCGACCGCCGCCCAGCCGATCCGCCGCGCCGGATCGGTGGCAAGCGCGAAGCCGCCCGGGGCAGGCACCACATCCTCGGCTGCCGCGTTCAGGAGCCGCGCCGCGAGCGGGCGCGCGGCCTCCTGCAGCCGCTCGGCGGCGAGCCACAGCGCGCCGCCGCCGATTCCGGTCGAGCGCGAGGCGAGCGCGCCGATGCCCTCCGGCGTCGCGTCGGTATCCCCGTGCAGCACCAGGACGAGCGAGGGATCGGGCAGGCGCAGCGCATCCGCGACGATCTGCGCCGCCGCCGTCTCGCGCCCCTGGCCCTGCGCGGTGGAGCCTGTCGCGACCGTCACGCGCCCGTCGGCGCCGACCGAGATGCGCGCCGATTCCCACCCCTGGCCGCAGGGTTCGACGTAGCAGGCAAGCCCGAGCCCGACATGCTCGCCGCGCGCGCGCCGCGCGTCGCGCTCGGCCGCCAGCGCCTCCCACGCGCCGCCGGCCAGCGCCAGCGCGCGATCGAGCAGCGCCGGGTAGTCGCCGGAATCGAGCGTCTCGCCCGTCGGGGTCCGGTGCGGCAGCGCCTCGCGCGGCAGCAGGTTGCGCCGGCGGATGGCCACGGGCGTGAGGCCGAGCCGCGCCGCCGCGCTGTCCATCAGGCGCTCGAGCAGGATCGCCGCCTCCGGCCGGCCGGCGCCGCGATAGATGCCGATGGCGGGTTCGGGCGTGATCCGTCCCTCGGCGCGGACGGCCACCGCCGGCACCGCATAGGGCCCGGGCAGGCAGCGCGCGGCGTTGCGCGCCGGCACCGCCGCCGAATACGTCAGGCGGTGGCCGAGTGCGGCGGACACCTCGGCCTCGAGCGACAGGGCCCGCCCCGTCCCGTCGAAGCCCATGCGCGCCGAGAGCGCGAGGCCGCGGCCGCGCGGGGCGGAGAGGAACTCCTCGCTGCGGGTCGCCACCCAGCGCACCGGGCGCTGGAGCCGCCACGCCGCCGCGGCCACCGCCGCCTCCTCCGGCGTGATCGAGGCCTTGGCGCCGAAGGAGCCGCCGACATCCCCGCCGGCGACATGGATCAGCGCCGGATCGAGCCCGAGCACCGCCGCAAGGTCGGCGCGGGCGCGGTGCGGCGTCTGCGAGGAGAGGTGCAGACGCAGCCGCCCCCCCTCCGGCACCGCCAGCACCGCGCGCGGCTCCATCGCCGCCGGGGACAGCCGCGCATGGCGCAGCGTGGCACAGACGGCAAGGGGCGCGCGCCCCGCCCCGTTGCCGAAGGTGGCGGCGAAGGCGGGCCGTTCGGGCTGCGGGTCGGGAAGCAGGGTGGGCTGCAGCGCCTCCACCGCATCCTCCGCCGCGGCGGCGGTGCCGGCGAGCACGAGCGCGACGGGCGCGCCGGCGCAAGGCACCTCCGGGCCGAAGAGGGGCGCGAAGCCGGCCGGCGGCAGCCCGTCGAAGAAGCGGTTCACCGCCGGCTGCGAGGCCGCCGGCAGATCGGACGCGGTGAACACGGCGACCACGCCGGGCAGGGCAAGCGCGGGCGCGGTGTCGAGCGCGGTCAGGCGCGCCGGGCCGAAGGGCGCGCGCAGGAATCGCGCGAGGAGCGTGCCGGGCGGCGGCGGGATGTCGGCCGCGAAGCGGCCCTGGCCGGTCAGCAGCGCGGCATCCTCGCGCCGGCGCAGCGCCCGCCCGATGAAGCCGCCCGTCTTGCTTCGGCTGCCGTCCGGCATCGCCCCTCCCCGTGCCGCTCCCATTCCATCGCGCCGGCATCCATCGCACAATCCGGAATATCGCGATGGATTGATCGAGGATTCCGATGGATGCGACGCCGCGCCACCTGCGCGCCTTCCTCGCGGTGGCCGAGACGGGCGGCTTCGGCGCCGCGGCCCGCCGGCTCGGCTGCGGGCAATCCACCGTCTCGGCGCTGGTGCGCGAGCTCGAGGCCATCGCCGGCGCGGCGCTGTTCCGCCGCACCACCCGCCGCGTCGAGCTCACGCCTGCCGGGGCCGGTTTCCGCCCGCGCGCGGCGGCGCTGCTGGCCGACCTTTCGGCGGCGCTCGCCGGGGTACGGGCGCTGGCCGGCCCGCCGGCGCTCGTGGTGGCGACCGTCCCGCTGCTCGCCGCCACGCTGCTGCCGCCGGCCATCGCCTCGCTCCGCGCCGCCTACCCGGCGGTCGAGGTGCGGCTGATCGAGGCGACCGCTGCCGGGGTGCTGGAACGTGTGCAGGACGGATCGGCCGAGCTCGGGGTTGCCACCTTCCTGCCGGGGGCGGAGGCGGGCCTCGTCGCGCGCCGCGTGCTGTCCGACCATCTCGCCCTGTTCGTGCCGCGCGCGCACCCGCTTGCCCGCGTCCGCGCCGCGACATGGGGCGACCTCGCCGGCGAGGCGCTGGTGCTGCCGCGCGATTCGGCGCTGCGTCCGCTGATCGAGGCGGCGCTCTCCGCCGCCGGGCTGCCGCAGGCGCGTCCCGCCTTCGAGGCGGCGCACATCGCCACCGCCCTGGCGCTGGTGTCGGCCGGGCTGTGCGTGGCGCCGCTGCCGACCATCGCCGCGCGCCTCGCTGGCGAGGCGGTCGCGATGAAGCGCCTTTCCCGCCCGCTGGTGCGGCGCGACGTGCTGGCGCTGCACCGCCCCGGCGCGGGCGCCGCCGCCGAACGCCTCGCCGCGCTGCTCGCCGCTCAGCCGGGCTGAATGCCGCGCTCGCGCACCACCTCGGCCCAGACGCGCATCTGCTCCGCGACGAACCCGGCGAAGGCCGCGCGCGGCATCGGCGCGGGCTCCACCCCGTCGCGGGCGAAGCGGTCCACCACCTCGGGGCGGCCGAGGATCTCCACCGTCGCGGCGTGGATCGCGTCCAGGATCGTCTCCGGCGTGCCGCTGCGCGCCCACAGCCCGAAGAAGTTGAGCGCGAGGAAGCCCGGCAGCCCCGCGGCCTCGGCGACCGTCGGCACCTCCGGCGCGGCGGCGCTGCGCTCGGCGCCGGTGAAGGCGATGGCGCGCAGCCGCCCCTCCCGCACCAGCGGCAGGCAGGTCGAGGGGTTCTCGAACATCGCGTCCACCTGGCCGCCGAGCAGCGCCGGCATGGCGAGCCCCGAGCCGCGGAACGGCACATGCACGAGCGGCGCGCCGCTGCGCGAAGCGAGCAGCTCGAGCGCCATGTGGCTCATCGAGGCGTTGCCGGCCGAGGCCATGTTCAGCCCGTTGCGGCTGCGTGCGAGCGCGAGGAACCCCGCCATGTCGCGCACCGGCGAGGCGGCGGGCACCACGAGGAACAGGCCGTTGCGCACGAGCAGCGTGATGGCGGCGAAATCGCGCGCGGTGTCGTAGGGGAGTGCCGGGAACAGGGCGGGATTGATGGCGAAAGGCGCGCCGGCCACCAGCAGCGTGTGGCCGTCCGCCGGCTGTCGCGCGACATGGGCGGTGCCGATCTGCGTCGCCGCACCCGGGCGGTTCTCGACCACGAAGGGGAAGCGGTCGCCGAAGCGCCGGGGGAAGCCTTCGGCCAGGATGCGCGCCGCCATGTCGGCGGTGCCGCCCGGCGCGACGCCGACGACGATCGCGACCTGGCGCGACGGATAGCCGCCCTGCGCAGCGGCGAGCCGCGGCGCAAGCAGCAGTGCGGGGGCGGCGAGGAGGGCGCGTCGGTGCATGCGCGGGATGCTGGACCCGGGCGGAACGGCTGTCGAGGGGGCGGCGGTTCCGCCGCGCCGCGCGCTGGGCTAGTCTCCGCCGCCACGCATTCCCGGGAAGGAGACGCGCCATGGACAACCCGATCCCGCCGGCCCGGCAGGAATACTACGACCGCATCGGCCGCGACGACCTCGCCCCGCTGTGGGAGGTGCTGAAGACCATCGTCCCGCGCGAGCCGAAATCCTCGGCGCGCGCCAAGCTGTGGCGCTGGAACGAGGTGAAGCCGCTGCTGCTCGAGGCCGGCCGCGTCATCACCGCAGAGGAGGCGGAGCGCCGCGTGCTGGTGCTCGAGAACCCGGCCTATCGCGGCCAGTCCCGCGCGACACCCACCATCTACGCCGGGCTGCAGCTCATCCTGCCGGGCGAAGTCGCGCGCGCGCATCGCCACGTGGCGGGGGCGATCCGCTTCATCCTGGAGGGCGAGGGCGCCTACACCGCGGTGGACGGCGAGCGCACGGCCATGCACCCGGGCGATTTCGTCATCACCCCCTCCTGGACCTGGCACGACCACGGGCACACCGGCACGGAGCCCGTGATCTGGCTCGACGGCCTCGACCTGCCGATCGTGAACTTCTTCGAATGCGCCTTCCTCGAGCACCACGAGGAGGAGATCTACCCGCAGAAGAAGCCGCAGGACGACAGCCTCGGGCGCTACGCCGCCTCCATGCTGCCGCTCGAGCCGGAGAGCGACAGCCCGAACTCGCCCATCATCAACTACCGCTACGACCGCTCGCGCGAGGCGCTGGCGCGGATCGCGCGGCATGCGGCGCATGACGCGGTGCACGGCTTCCGCCTGCGCTACGCCCATCCCCGCACCGGCGGCTGGCCCACGCCCACCATGGGCGGGATCCTGTCGCTGCTGCCGAAGGGCTTCGCCGGCGCCCCGGCGCGCCAGACCGACGGGCAGATCGTGGTGTGCGTCGAGGGCCGCGGCCGCACCGAGATCGGCGGCCAGTGGTTCGACTGGGGTCCGAAGGACGTGTTCATCGTGCCGAACTGGACGCGCTTCCGCCACGAGGCCGCCGAGGAGAGCGTGCTGTTCACCCTCTCCGACCGCCCGGCGCAGGAGAGGCTGAACATCTGGCGGGAGGGGCGGGGCTGACCCGACCGCGCGGATGACGCGGCCGCCCCGCCCCGCGGGCGCCCGGCGGGGCATCGGCTCGGTCGGCACGGCGCTGCGCGTGCTCGAGGCGCTGGCCGCGGCGGGGCGGGCGGCCTCGCTCTCCGAGATCGCCCGTGCCGCCGGCATCTCGGCAAGCCAGGCGCACCGCTACCTCGCCAGCCTGATCGCCGCCGGGATGGCCCGGCGGGATGCGGCCGGGGCGCTGTACGATCTCGGGCCGCGGGTGCTGCGCCTCGGCCTTGCGGCGCTCGCGCGGCTCGATCCCCTGGCGGAGGCCGAACGGGCCGCCGCCCGGCTGGTGGCCGAGACGGGCCGGACCGTCCTTCTCGCCGTGTGGGGCGACGCCGGCCCGACCGTGGTGCGCTGGCTTCCGGGGCGGCCGGCGCTGCTCACCACACTCGGGCTCGGTTCGGTCCTGCCGGTGCTGGGATCGGCGACGGGGCGGGTGTTCCTCGCCTTCGGCGATGCCGAGGAGATCCGGGCCGCCGCCCGGCGGGAGGCGGCCGCGCGCGGCGGCGATGCCGACCAGGAGGCCGCCTGTGTCCGGGCGGAGGGGATCGCGCGGGCGGACTCGAGCCTGATCCCGGGCCTCAGGGCGGCCGCCGCCCCGGTGTTCGACGCGCAAGGCCGCCTTGCGCTGGTGATGACGACGATCGCCGCCGCAACCTCGCCGCCGGCGGAGGATCCGGCCGTCGAGGCCGTGCTGCGGCAGGCGGCGAGAATGGCGGGGGCGGCGCTGGGCTTCGGCACTTTGCACGAAGCAAAATGCATTTGACATAGAACAATAGCCGGCCGTATCACGCGCGGGCGTCCAAGGGGCAGGCGCGCCGCTCGCAGGGGAGGGAAAAATGGACGGCAGCATCACCGCGGCCGGAACGCCGGGCCGGGTCTGGCCCGAGGATGCCGACGGCCGCATCCCCTACTGGGTCTACACCGACCCCGAGATCTACGCCCGCGAACTGGAGCGCATCTGGTACGGCCCGCACTGGCTCTACGTGGGGCTCGAGGCGGAGGTGCCCGAGGTCGGCGACTGGCGCACCACCACGCTCGGCGAGAGGCCGGTGATCATGGTGCGCTCGGCGCCCGACACCATCAGCGTGGTCGAGAACCGCTGCCGCCACCGCGGCGTGAAGTTCTGCCAGGCGCGGGCCGGGCGCAGCGAGCAGCTGATCTGCCCCTACCACCAATGGGCCTATGCGCTGGACGGCAGCCTGATCGGCGTGCCGTTCCGCCGCGGCGTGCGCCGCCAGGGCGGCATGCCGCCGGATTTCGACCCCAAGGCGTGGGGGCTGAACCGGCTCCGCGTCGAGGTGGTGAACGGCGTCGTGTGGGCCACCTTCAGCGACGCGACACCGCCCTTCCGCGAATACCTGGGCGAGAAGTTCTGGCGCCACTACACGCGGGTGTATGACGGGCGGAAGCTCGCCGTGCTCGGCTACAACCGCCAGCACATCCCGGCCAACTGGAAGCTGATGCAGGAGAACATCAAGGACCCCTACCACGCGGGGCTGCTGCACGTGTTCTTCGTGACCTTCGGACTGTTCCGCGCCGACCAGAAATCCGCCGTCGAGATGGACGAGGAAGGCCGCCACGGCATCCTGATCAGCCGCAAGGGCGAGCAGGAGCTGAACGACGTGACGGCCGACATGCGCACCTTCCAGGCCGACCTGAAGCTCGCCGACCCGCGCATCATGGACGTGGTGAAGGAGTTCCCGGGGGAGGAGACGGTCGGCATGATCACCGTCTTCCCCTCCGTGATCCTGCAGCAGCAGATCAACAGCCTGACGACGCGGCACATCATCCCGAAGGGCCCTTCGGGGTTCGACTTCGTCTGGACGCACTGGTGCTACGCCGACGATCCGCCCGAGATGCGCCTCCGGCGCACCCGCCAGGCCAACCTGTTCGGGCCGGCGGGCTTCGTCTCGGCCGACGACGGCGAGGTGATCGAGATGAGCCAGCAGGGCATCGCCCCGGCACCCTGGGATTCGGCGCTGGTGACGATGGGCGGGCGCGAGATCGGCGACACCCAGCACATGGTGACCGAGACGGCGATCCGCGGCATGTACCGCTACTGGCGGAAGGTGATGGGGCTGTGAACGCGATCCCGCCCGCCATCGCGCGCGAGGAGATCGAGGCGCTGACCTTCGCCTATCTCGAATGCCTCGACGACCTGCGCCTGTCCGAATGGCCCGGCTTCTTCACCGAGGCCTGCACCTACCGCGTCATCCCGCGCGAGAACTTCGAGGCGGGCCGCACCCTCTGCACCATCTACGCCGAGAGCCGCGGCATGCTCGAGGACCGGGTGACGGGGCTGACGCGCACGCAGATGTACGCCCCGCGACACTACCGCCGCTTCGTCTCGGGCCTCAGGATCGTCGGGCCGGAAGGCGAAGGCGTCCGGCTCCGCTCCAACATCCTGATGGTGCAGACGCTCGTGGACAAGCAGAGCGAGATCGTGCTCGCCGGGGTGGCGCATGACGTCGTGGTGCGCGACGAGGGGCGGCTGCGCTACCGCGAGCGCGTGGTGGTGTTCGATTCCGAGATGATCCCGAACAGCCTGATCTACCCGGCCTGAGGCGGGGCGGCGGAGGCGCGCACGACCAGCGCCGCCGGCAGACGCACCGTGCCCGGCCCCGCCTCGCCGCGCAGCCTCGCCAGCATCGCCTCCGCCGCCGCCTCGCCCATGGCGGCGTGCTGGATGCGGACGGTGGTGAGCGGCGGATCCACGAGGTCGGCCATCGGCATGTCGTTGAAGCCGGTGACCGAGATGTCGGCCGGGATGCGCAGCCCCACCTCGCGCAGCGCGTCGTAGGCGCCGAGGGCGAGAAGGTCGTTCGCCGCGACGATCGCGGTGAAGCCGCCGCGCCGCACCCGCAACAACGCGCGGGTCGCCTCGGCGCCGGCCTGGCGTGTGTAGGCCGCGGCCCGCTCGACCGCGACGGGAGCGAGCCCCTCGGCGCGCAGCGCCGCCCGCACGCCGCGCAGCCGGTCCGCCGCCGTCGCCACGCCGGAGGGTCCGCCGAGATGGGCGATCCGGCGATGCCCGAGCGCCAGCAGATGCCGCACGGCAAGCCCGATGCCGGCGGCGTCCTCGCTCACCACCGCGGGCAGCTCGGCCCCGGGCAGCCGGCGGTTCACCAGCACGAGCGGCAGGCCGAGCCGTGCCGCCGCCCCCGGCGCAGGCGAACCCGTCGCCGCCGAGGCGAGGATGATGCCGTCCGCGCCCTGCGCCGCCATGCGGCGGATCAGCAGCGCCTCCTTCGCCGCATCGGCCTCGGTGCTGGCGAGCAGCGTGACGTAGCCTGCGCGGGCCAGCGCCGCCTCGATCGCCTGCACGATCGGCGGGAAGACCGGGTTCGTCAGGTCCGGCACCAGCACGCCGACGGTATGGCTGCGCCCCGAGCGCAGCCCGGCGGCCAGCGCGGAGGGCCGGTAGCCGAGCTGCTCGGCCGCGGCGGCGACGCGCTCGGCCACCGCCCTGCTGATGCGGTGGCGTGCCGAGGGGTCGAGCGCGCGCGAGACCGTCGAGGCATGCACGCCGGCAAGCCGCGCGACGTCGGAGATGGTGGGGCGGCCCGGCCGTTCCATGGCGGAAGGCTAGTCTACCCGCGGGAGTCGCGGAAACCGGAAACCGTCTGAGCAATCGTTTGCACTTTTCGCTTGACCGCCCGCCGCCCCTCGCCTATCCGGACCCGGCCACTGGATTGGAAGGGCGGCGGAGATGGACGTGGCGGGAGAGGTCGAGGGGCGGCTTCATGCCGGGCGCACGCGCGCGCTGCGCTTCGCGGCGTTCGGCGGCCCGGAGGTGCTGGAAACCCTCGACGTGCCGACGCCGAGGCCCGGCCCCGACGAGGCGCTGGTGCGCGTGCACGCCGCCTCGATCAACCCTTCGGACGTGAAGAACGTCGCCGGCCGCATGCGCCAGACGGTCCCGCCGCGCACGCCCGGCCGTGACTTCGCCGGCACCGTCGTCGCCGGGCCCGCCGAGTGGATCGGCACCGAGGTCTGGGGGACGGGCGGCGACATCGGCTACACGCGGGACGGCACGCACGCCCGCCACGTGGTGGTTCCCGCCGCCGCGCTGCGCCGCAAGCCGGAGCGCCTGTCCTTCGAGGAGGCGGGCGCGGTCGGCGTCAACTACGTCACCGCCTGGCTCGGCCTGCACGAGGCCGCCCTGCTGCAGCCCGGAGAGACGGTGCTGGTGTTCGGCGCCACGGGCGGCGTCGGCGGGGCGGTCGCAGCACTCGCCCGCTGGCACGGCGCGCGCGTCGTCGCCTGCTGCCGCGGGCCGCTGCCCGCGGACTCCGTCGCGGCGGAAGTCGGCGCCGAGCCGCTCGATCTCACCGCGGCAGGCGACCTTCCGGCCGCGCTCGCCGCGCTCACCGGCGGCAAGGGCTTCGACGTGGTGTACGACACCGTCGGCACGCCCGCCCTCTTCTCCGCCGGCGTCGGCGCGCTCGGCTTCCGCGGCCGCTACGTCGCCATCGCCGGCAGCCCGGGCGAGGCGGTGTCGCTCGAACTGATCCCGTTCTACCGCAAGGAGGCGCGGCTTCTCGGCATAGACAGCCTGAAGCGCGGCGTCGTCGCCTGCGCGGAAGTGATGGAGCGCCTTGCCCGGGGTTTCGAGAGCGGCGCCCTGCCCGCGCCGAGGATCGCCGAGGCCTACACCCTCGACGAGGCGCGCGAGGCCTACGCCGCGGTCGCGAACGGCACGCGCGGCCGCGTCATCCTGACGATGGGCTGAGGGAGGACCATCATGGCCGACGGCCACATCACCTACACCGAGGACAACCTGACGGACGCGGTCATCGCCCGCATCCGCCCCGACGCCGACCCGCGCGTGGCCGAGGTGATGACGGCGCTGATCCGCCACCTCCACGCCTTCGTGAAGGAGGTGCGCCTGACGCCGCAGGAGTGGGAGCAGGGCATCGCCTTCCTCACCGAGCTCGGCCGCTGGTGCGACGACAAGCGGCAGGAGGTGATCCTGCTGTCCGACGTGCTCGGCGTCTCGATGCTGGTGGACGCCATCGCCAACCGGCACGACGCGAGCGTGTCCGACACCACCGTGCTCGGCCCCTTCCACCGCGAGAACCCGCCGCGGATGAAGAACGGCGACAACCTCTCGCCCGGCGCGCCCGGCACGCCGCTCGAGATCGACGTGACGGTCTGCGACCAGGACGGCAAGCCGCTGGAAGGCGCGCAGGTGGACATCTGGCACACCAGCGCCGAGGGCTACTACGACAGCCAGATCGGCGACGGCGAGGCGCATTTCATGCGCGGCCGCTTCGTCACCGGCCCGGACGGGCGCGTGCACTGCTTCACCATCTGCCCCGCCTCCTATCCGGTGCCGCATGACGGGCCGGTCGGCCGCGTGCTGGCCGCCATGGGCCGCGGCCCGATGCGGCCGACCCATGTGCATTTCTGGATCAAGAAGCCGGGGTATCGCGACCTCATCACCCACATCTTCAAGGACGGCGATCCCTACCTGCACGAGGACGCGGTGTTCGGCGTGAAGGCGAGCCTCGTCACCGACTGGTCGGACGGCAAGCTCACCTACCAGTTCCGCATCCCCCGGCAGGATGCGGCGTGATGCCGCTCTACCTCGTGCGCTGCCTCGACAAGCCGGGGGGTGCGGCGATCCGCGAGGCGATCTACCCCGCGCACCGAGAGCACCTGAAGCGCCTCGGCGCCACGGTGAAGCTCTCGGGGCCGATCGTCTCGGAGGAGGACGGCTCCCGCATCGGCAGCGTGTTCGTGCTCGACTGCCCGGACATCGCCGCCGCCCGCGCGATCGCCGCATCCGACCCCTTCGCGGAAGCGGGGCTGTTCGCCACCGTCACCGTGGACCGTTTCCTCGACATCACCGGCGGCAAGCCCGCCTTCGGACCCCCGGCCGCATGAAACCCCGCTACATCCTGACCTGCGCCGTCACCGGCAACATCACCACGCCGCAGCAGACGCCCTACCTTCCGATCACCCCCGAACAGATCGCCACCGCCTGCGTGGACGCCGCGCGCGCCGGGGCGGCCGTCGCCCACATCCATGTGCGCGATCCCGAGACCGGCGCCCCCTCGATGGACATCGCCCTCTACGAGAAGGTGATGGACCTGATCGCGAAGTCGGGCGTGGACGTGGTGATCAACCTCACCACCGGTCCGGGCGGGCGCTTCATCCCCTCGCGCGAGGATCCGCGCACCGCCGCCCCCGGCTCCACCCTGCTGCCGCCCGACCGGCGGGTCGAGCACATCCTGCACCTGAAGCCGGAGATCGCGACCCTCGACCTCAACACCATGTGGTCGGGGACGGCGGCCGTCATCAACGCCCCGTGGTCGGTGCGGCGCATGGCGGAACTGATCTACTCCGCCGGCACCATCCCCGAACTCGAGGTCTTCGACTCGGGCGACATCGCGCTCGCCAAGGCGCTGATCGCGGATGGCACCCTCGCGCCGCCCTGCCTGTTCCAGGTGTGCATGGGCATCGCCTACGGCTTCGCCGCCGACAGCCGCACGCTGATGTACGCCAAGGACATGCTGCCCGAGGGCGCGCCCTGGGCCGCCTTCGGCATCGGGCGCAGCGAGTTCCCGATCGTCGCGCAGGCCTGGATGCTGGGCGGCCATGTGCGCGTCGGGCTCGAGGACAACATCTACATCCGCAAGGGCGAGCTCGCGACCTCCAACGCCCAGCTCGTCGAGCACGCGGTCTCTCTGCTGCGCCACTTCGGCGCCGAGCCGATGAGCGCGGCCGAGGCGCGGCAGGAACTCGCCGTGGTCGGGAGGCGCGCATGAGCCGCGGCGTCCTGCTCGTCACCGGCGGCGGCCGCGGCATCGGCGCCGCCGTTGCGCGCGCCGCGGCCCGCGATGGCTGGACCGTCGCGGTCAACTACCGCAGCGACGACGCCTCGGCCAAGGCCGTGGTGGACGCCATCCGCGCCGCCGGCGGCGCGGCCGAGGCGATCCGCGGCGACGCCTCCGACCCCGCGGCGGTCGAGGCCATCTTCCAGGCGGCCGACCGGCTCGGGCCGCTCGAGGGCCTCGTCAACAACGCCGGCGGCAGCGCCGATTTCCGCATCGCCGACGCCACCCCCGCAGACTACGCCCGCGTCGTCGACTCCAATCTCCGCTCCACCGTGTTCTGCTCGGCCGCCGCCGTGCGGCGCATGGCGACCGACCGCGGCGGGAAGGGCGGCGTCATCGTCAACATCGGCAGCCGCGCCTCGGTGCTGGGCGGGCAGCCGGGCCGGGTGATGTACGCGGCGGCCAAGGCGGCGGTGGACGGCTTCACCATCGGCCTCGCGAACGAGGTCGGCAAGGCCGGCATCCGAGTCAACTGCGTGCGCCCCGGCGTGATCCGCACCGAAAGCCACGAGGCCCGCGCAGGCGCGGAGCGCCTGAGGCAGATCACCGCCGGCATCGCCCTCGGCCGCCCCGGCGAGCCGGAGGAGGTCGCCGAACTCGTCTGCTTCCTGCTGTCCGAGAAATCGGGCTACATGACCGGCGCGCTGGTGGACATCGGCGGCGGCCGCTGACACCCATGGCTTCGCCACAAAACAGGAGAGGAACGACCCGACATGACGACGACACGCCGACTCCTCGTCGCCGCGCTGCTCGGCGCCGCGGCCTTCGCGGGCCAGGCGGCGGCGCAGGCCTTCCCCACGCAGCAGATCACCATGGTGATCCCCTTCGCCCCCGGCGGCCCGACCGATGTCGTCGGGCGGCTGCTCGCGGAGGTGATGGGGCGAGACCTCGGCCAGCCCGTGGTGGTGCAGAACGTCGGCGGCGCCGGCGGCACGATCGGCGTGCACCGCGTGGTGCAGGCGCGCCCCGACGGGCACACCATCCTCTACACCAACATCGGCATCGCCACCCAGCCGACGCTCTACCGCCGCCTGCCCTACAACCCGCTGACCGACCTCGAGCCCTTCGGCCTCGTCACGCCGACACCGATGATCATCTCGGTGCGGCCGAACTTCCCCGGCACCACCCTGGCCGACTTCCTGGCCTATGCGCGCGAGCGTCGGGACGGCGTGAACCTCGCCAATGCCGGCCTCGGCTCGGCGAGCCAGCTCTGCGGCACGCTGCTGCAGGCGCAGCTCGGGATCAACTTCACCACCGTCTCCTTCACCGGCTCCGGCCCGATCTTCCCGCAGCTCATCGCCGGCAACCTCGACGTCTATTGCGACCAGACCACCTCCTCCCTGCCCTTCGTGCGCGAGGGGCGGATCCGCGGCCTCGCCATGGCGACGCGCGAGCGCCTGCCGCAGGCGCCCGACATCCCGACCACCGCCGAAGCCGGGCTGCCGGGCTTCGAGGTCTCGATCTGGCACGGGATGTACGCCCCCCGCGGCACGCCGCGGCCGGTGATCGAGCGGCTGAACCGGGCGCTGCGGGTGGCCATCCAGGACCCGACGGTGGTCGCGCGGCTGAACGACCTCGCGAGCCCGCCCGAGCCGCTCGAGCGCGTGACGCCGGAGGCCCACCGCGCCTTCCTGGAGGCGGAGATCAACCGCTGGCGGCCGGTGCTTCAGGCCGCCGGCCAATACGCCGACTGACGGCCGCGCGCAGCGCGGAACACGCCGCCGCGCCGGGGCGCCGGCGCGGCGGCTCTCGTTTCCTGTCGGCGCAGGCGCCTCGCGCCTTCGCACGCCGCGCCCGGCCCGGCTGCCCGGAACGCGTCACCGGCGCGCGGGCCGCCCGGGCGGCCGCGCACCGGAGAAGAGGACGCCGCCGCCCTGCTCCCGCCGCGTCTCAGGCCGCCTGCGGCACCCGCGCGGCAAGCGGGTCGAGCAGCGTTTCGATCGCCGCCGGATCCTCCCAGGCGAGGCCGACGGTGACCACCGTGATCCGCCCGCGCAGGGCGGAGGGGATGCGAACGGCGTCCTTCTTCGTCGTCACCGGGATGGCCCGCAGCCGCTCGGCCTCCTCGAGAAGCTCGCGGATCTCGGCCTCGTCGTAGGGATAGTGGTCGGCGAAGGCGGCGCGGCCGGCGAGGACGGCGCCCGCCTGCGTCAGCGTGGCGAAGAACTTGCGCGGGCTCGCGATGCCGCAGAAGGCGAACACCGTCCGGCCGGCCAGCGCCGCCGCCTCCGGCCCCGGCACCAGGTTGGCGCGCAGCACCGGCAGGCCGCGCGGAAGTTGCGCCAGCACCCCGGCCTCGTCCTCGCCGATCAGCACCGCCGCCTGGCAGCGCGCGGCGGCGGCGGCCACCGGCTCCCGCAGCGGGCCCGCCGGGATGACGCGGCCGTTGCCGAAGCCGTAGCCGCCATCGACCACCAGAAGCGAGAGATCCTTCGCGAGCGTCGGGTTCTGCAGCCCGTCGTCCAGCACCAGCGCCTGCGCCCCCGCCTCGATCGCGCGGCGGGCGGCGGCGGCACGGTCGGCCCCGATCCAGGTGGGCGCGCGGGCGGCCAGCAGAAGCGCCTCGTCGCCGACGGCCGTGCTGTCGTGCCGGTCGGGATCCACGCGCAGCGGGCCCCTGAGCCGCCCGCCATAGCCGCGGATCAGGAAATGCACCCCGATGCCGCGGTTCATCAGCCTCTGGCCGATGTCGAGCGCGACGGTCGTCTTGCCGGCCCCGCCCGCGGTCGCGTTGCCGCAGCAGATGACGGGCACCGGCGCCCGCCAGCCCGGCCGCGCCACGCGCCGCGCCGTCGCCGCCGCATACACCGCCGCGAAGGGCGACAGCAGCAGCGGCGCAATGCCGCCTCCGCCGCTCCAGAACTCCGGCGCCCGCATGCTTCTCCCGTGTCTCCTTCCGCGCCCGCCTCAGTCGGGACGCGCCAGCCGCAACAGCGCGGCGGCCAGCCGCGCCGGAAGCCCTTCTGCAGAACCGGCCCAGGCCAGCCCCGCCTCGGCCATCCGCCGGCGGGTGTCGGCATCCGTTAGCACGGCGGAAACCGCCTCGGCCAGCGCCCCGGCCCCGGGCAGCACGCGGAGCGCCCCGGCCTGCCGCAGCGCGGCCACCGTCTCGGCGAAGTTCGCATGCCGCGGCCCGACCAGCACCGGCAGGCCGAGCCGCGCCGGCTCCACCGGGTTCTGTCCGCCGCGCGGCACGAGCGACCCGCCGACGAAGGCCACGCGCGCGAGGCGGTAGGCAAGGCCGAGCTCGCCGATGGTGTCGAACAGCAGCACCTGTGTGGCCGGCCCCGGCCGTTCCCCGAGGCTGCGGCGGGCAAGAGGCAGATCGCGGGCAAGGGCGGCCACCTCCTCCCCCCGCTCGGGATGCCGCGGCGCAAGGATCGTCAGCAGCCCGGGGATGCGGGTGGCGAGGGCGCGGTGCGCCGCGAGCGCCGCCGCCTCCTCGCCCGGATGGGTGGAGGCGGCGATCCAGGCCGGCCGCCCGCCGAGGGCGGCGGAGAGCGCGGCGAGCTCCGCCTCGTCGGCCGGCAGCGGCGGTGCCGCGTGCTTGAGGTTGCCCCACACCACAGGCACGGCGCCGAGGGCGGCGAAGCGGGCGGCGTCGGCCTCGCCCTGGGCCGCGATCAGGCCGAAGCGCCCGAGGAGCCGCCGGCCCGCGGCACCGCTCGCCCGCCACAGCCGCGCCGAGCGCGCGCTCATCCGCGCGTTCACCAGCGCGAGCGGGATGCCCCGCGCCGCCGCCCCCTCGATCAGGTTCGGCCACAGCTCGGATTCCACGAACACCCCGAGATCGGGGCGCCACCCGTCGAGGAAGCGCGCCACCCAGGCCGGCACGTCGAGGGGCGCGAAACGGTGCAGCACCCGGCCGGCGAGTGCAGGCGGCAGCCGCGCCTCCGCCAGCCGGGCGGAGGTGACGGTTCCGGTGGTCAGCAGGACGCGCGCGGACGGATCGGCCTCGGCCAGCGCGTCGAGCAGCGGCAGGGCGGATTGCGTCTCCCCCACGCTCGCCGCGTGCAGCCAGAGGAGCCGCCCCGGCGGGCGGGCGGCGCCATGGCCTTCGCGCTCGGGCAGGCGTGCGGCCATCTCCTTGCCGCGGGCCGCGCGCCGGCGCAGATGCAGGCGGAGCAGCGGGGCCGCAAGCGTCGTCGCC
This sequence comes from Acetobacteraceae bacterium, assembly GCA_025055335.1. GTDB lineage: Bacteria > Pseudomonadota > Alphaproteobacteria > Acetobacterales > Acetobacteraceae > JANWXJ01. The sequence continues at coordinate 6,598 of JANWXJ010000247.1, read as the reverse complement.
CCGCGCCACAGCGGCAGCATCACGCGCCGCGCCCTCCGGCCGCCACCCAGGAATCCGCCGCGTCGCAGGCGGCGGTCAGGGCGTCGGCGATGGCGGGCAGGGCGGCCTCGGCGCCGCCTTCCGGCACCTCGATCAGCGGGCCGAGCGCCACGCAGCCCTGGCCGAAGGGAAGCGGCAGCATCATCCGGTCCCAGGAAGGCAGGAGGCGGTGGCGCGTGGTGGAGGCGCCGACGGGCAGAACCGGCACGCCGGAGACGGCCGCAAGCTGGGCGATGCCGGGCGCCGCCACGCGCCGCGGCCCGCGCGGACCGTCCGGCGTGACGGCGACCGGCGCGCCCTGCTCGATCAGCCGCGCCAGGGCGAGCAGCCCGACTCCCCCGCCCGAGGAGGAGGAGGCATGCACGAGCGACAGCCCGAAGCGCGACACCACCTCGCCGATGAACCGCCCGTCGCGCGAGCGGGAGACGAGGACATGCGGCCGGAGCGACCCCAGCTCGGGATAGCGCTGCCGCGCGATGCGCCAGACCACGGGCATCAGCGGCAGCCGCTCGTGCCAGAAGCCGATGACGACCCGCCCTCCGCGCGCCACCGCCGCCTCGGCATGCGGAACGCCGATCAGGGTCCAGCGCGAGGTGCGGAACACGAAGGCGAGATACGCCGCGACGAGCCGCGCGGCGAGCGCCTGGACGAAGGCGCTGCGGAGCGCGCGCTTCAGCATGCGGGACTTCGGCATGCGGAAAGGGGGGCCGGGGCCGTCACGCGCGCGGCCCTAGCACGCGGCAGCCGGGGGCGGAATGCCGCCCCCGCCCGGAAGGCTCAGCCGGCGGCGCGCACCAGCCGCCCTGGCAGGGCGCCGGTCGGCGTGTCGTTCTCCAGGATCGGCACGCCAGAGACGAGCGTGAGGTCGTAGCCCTCGACGCGCTGGATCAGCCGCCGCCCGCCCGCCGGCAGGTCGAACACCACCTCGGGGCGGTGGATGCGCAGCCGGTCGAAGTCGATCACGTTGAGGTCGGCCTTGAGGCCGGGCTTGAGCCGCCCGCGGTCGGCGAAGCCGAAGAACTCGGCGGTCTCGCTCGTCTGCCGCTTCACCAGGAACTCGAGCGGCAGGCGCGGGCCGCGCGTGCGGTCGCGGCCCCAGTGGCTGAGCATGAAGGTCGGCATCGAGGCGTCGCAGATCACGCCGCAATGCGCCCCGCCGTCGGACAGGCCGACGACGGTGCAGGGATCCTTCAGCATCGCCTCCACCACCGAAAGGTCCCCCGCCGCATAGTTCACCACGGGGAAATAGATCATCCGCCCGCCGTCCTCGCCCGTCAGGTAGTCGTAGGTGAAGGCGGCCGGATCCTGGCCGGCGGCGGCGGCGAGCGCGGCGAGCGACCGCTCCGGCGGCGGCTCGTAGTCCGGCGGATCGCCGAGGGCGAACATCTTGTCCCAGCGCGTCGCGATGGCGCGCGAGAGCGGCGGCAGCACCTCGAGCAGCCGCGGCGAGGCGTCCTCCGACAGGATGCGCGCGCGGGTCTCGGGGTCGCGCAGGCGCGAGAGCTTCTCGGCCGGCGGCAGGCCGTCCAGCGCGGCGTAGGATTCGCGGAGCGCGAAGGGGTTGAGCGAGGTGTGGAGCCCGAGGATCAGCCCGACCGGGCGGCAGGCCACCTGGGCCGCGATCGGCAGCCCCTCCCGCCGCGCCGCATGCACCCCGGCCATCAGCCGCACCCAGCGCTGCGGGTCATAGGCGCGGTCGGTCAGCAGGAACCAGGCGGGGCGGCCGGTCAGTTTCGCCAGTTCGCGCAGCCAGCGGAACTCGGCCGCCTCGTCCTCGAAATCGGAGAGCATGCCGAAGGTGCCGCGCCCGGCGCGCGCCATCGCGCGGCCGATGCCGAGCAGCTCGCGCTCCTCGGCGTAGCGGGCGGGCACGAGCTCGCCCGAAGGCGTCTTGTGCTGGTCGGTGCGCGAGGTGGTGAAGCCGAAGGCGCCGGCGCGGAGCGCCTCCTCCGTCAGCCGCGCCATCTCGGCGATGTCCTCCTCGGTCGCGGCCTCTCGGTTCAGGCCGCGCTCGCCCATCACGAAGACCCGCAGCGGGTGGTGGGGAAGCTGCGCCGCCACGTCGATCACCCGCGGCATGCGCTCGAGCGCGTCGAGGTATTGCGGGAAGCTCTCCCACGTCCACGGCAGGCCCTCGGAGAGCACGATGCCGGGGATGTCCTCCACCCCCTCCATCAGGGCGATCAGCGCCTCGCGGTCGGCGGCGCGGCAGGGGGCGAAGCCCACCCCGCAGTTGCCCATCAGCACGGTGGTGGAACCGTGCCAGGAGGAGGGGGCGAGCAGCGGATCCCACGTCGCCTGGCCGTCGTAGTGGGTGTGCACATCCACCCAGCCGGGCGTGACGAGGCGGCCGGCGGCGTCGATCTCGCGCCGCCCCGGCCCGGCCTTGCCGCCGACCTGCACGATCCGCTCGCCCTCGATCGCCACGTCGCCCGAGAAGCGGGGGGCGCCCGTGCCGTCGAGGATCACGCCGTCGCGGATGACGATGTCGTGCATGCCGATCGCTCCTGCCGCCCTGGTTTCGCCGGCTACTCCGCGCGGATCCCCGCCGCCTGCCCCACGGCGCGCCAGCGGGCGAGATCCTCGGCGATCAGCCGGGAGAGATCGGCCGGGCCGCGCGCCTCCAGCGTGTAGCCCAGGGCGTCGAAGCGCCGGCGCGGCTCCTCGGCCGAGGCGGCCCGGGCGAAGGCGGCCTCGAGTCGGGAGGCGATCCGCGGCTCGGTGCCGGCGCGCAGGAGCGCGGCAGTCCAGCTCTGCGTCTCGATCCCCGCGAGGCCGAGCTCCTCCGTCGTCGGCACCTGGGGCAGGGGGGCGAAGCGCCGCCGGCCGGCCACGGCGATCGCCCGGAGCCGCCCGGCCTGCACATGGGGCAGCGCCGTCGGGGCGTTCATCATGGCAAGCGGCACCGTGCCCGCCACCACCGCCTGCACCGCCGGGGCGGCGCCCTGGAAGGGCGCGTGCACGGCCGGCACGCCTGCGCGCAGGCGGAACAGCTCCATGCCGAAATGCCCCGAGGAGCCGACTCCCGAGGAGGCATAGGCCGCCCCTCCCGGCTGCCCGCGCATCCAGCCGATCAGCCCGGCGAGATCCTCGGCCGGCACGGAGGGATGCACCACGATCACGTCGGGCACCGTCACGATCAGCGCAAGCGGCAGGAAATCCGCCTGCGGATCGAAGCCGAGGTCGCGCTGCAGCACCGGCAGGATCGTCATGGTGCCGGAGGCGGCGACGAGGACGGTGTGCCCGTCGGCGGGCTGGGCAAGCACGTGGCGCGTGCCGAGAACGCCGGTGGCGCCGGAGCGGTTCTCCACCACCACCGGCTGGCCGAGCTCGGCCGAGAGCGCCGGGGCGAGCAGCCGGGCCACGAGGTCGGTCGGCCCGCCCGGGGGGAAGGGCACGACGAGGGCGACGCTGCGCGAGGGTGCCCAGCCGCCCTGCGCCCGGGCGGCGGCGGGAAGGGCCGCCAGCGCGGCCAGCAGGAGGCGCCGGCCGGGCGGGCCGCCGGGTGTGGCGGAACTGCGGGTCATGGCATCCCTCTCCTGTCCTCAGGTGATTTGGATGCGCGCATCCCGCACCACCGCCCGCCAGCGGTCGAGATCGGCGGCGATCAGCCGGGCGAGCACCTGCGGTTCGCTCGCCTCCACCGTGAAGCCGAGCGCGGCGAGGCGCTGCGTGACATCCTGCGTCCGCAGCGCCTCGGTGAAGGCCTGGTGCAGCCGCACAACCGCCGGCGCCGGGGTTCCCGCCCGCACGAGGATGCCGGTCCAGGACTGGGAGAGCACCTCGGGCTGCCCCTGCTCGGCCATCGTCGGCACCTCGGGCAGGGGCGCGAAGCGGCGGGGGCCCGCCACCGCTATGGCGCGAAGCCGCCCGGCCTGCACATGCGGCAGCGCGGTGCCGGCGTTCATCATGGACATCGGCACCGTACCCGCGATCAGCGCCTGCACCGTCGGCGCGCCGCCCTGGAAGGGCACGTGAGTCAGCTCCACCCCGAGGCGGAGGTGGAGCAGCTCCATCCCCAGCTGCTCGGCCGAACCGATGCCGGAGGAGCCGTAGTTCGCACCGCCCGGCTGCGCACGAATCCAGGCGGCGAGTTCGGCGAGCGTCGTCGCCGGCACCGAGGGATGCACGACCAGCATGTTGGGGGCCGCCATCGCCAGCGTGACGGGGGCGAAATCGGCGACGGGGTCGAACCCGACATCGCGGGTGACGAGCGGCATGATCGTCAGCGTGCCGGAGGCGGCGAACATCACCGTGTGCCCGTCGGCCGGCTGGGCAAGCACGTGGCGCGTGCCGACCACGCCCGTCGCCCCGGGGCGGTTCTCCACCACCGCCGGCTGGCCGAGGGAGGCCTGCACCAGGGGCGCAGAGAGCCGGGCGACGATGTCCGTCGGCCCGCCGGGCGGGAAGGGCACGACGAGCGAAATCTGCCGCGCCGGCGCCCATCCGCGCTGCGCGGCCGCGCGCCGCGGCGCGACGAAGGGCGCGGCGAGCAACGGCAGCAGATGGCGGCGGCGCATGGGGCCCTCCCCGGTTGTCCGGACAATGCGGCCCACCAAAACACAGCGGCGCGGCGCTGTCAGCCCCGGCCGAGCATCGCGCGCGCCATCGCCACGATGTCGGCGCTGCCCGGCGCCGACAGCGCCTCCAGCACCGGCGAGAACGGCTTCGGCGCATGCGGCGAGGCGAGCCGCCGCACCGGCCCCTTCAGCGCGGCGAAGGCGTGCTCGCCGATCGTCGCCGCGATCTCGGAGCCGACGGAGCAGCGGAGCGTCGCCTCGTCCACCACCAGTGCGCGGCCCGTGCGGCGGACCGAGGCGAGGATCGCCCCGGTATCGAGCGGGGAGAGGCTGCGCGGATCGAGCACCTCGGCGGCGATGCCCTCGGCCGCCAGCGCCTCCGCCGCCTCCAGCGCGCGATGCGCCATCGCCGCCCAGGCGATGATCGTGAGGTCCCGCCCCTCGCGCAGCAGCCGCGCCCGGCCGAGGGGGACGCGGTGGCGGCCCTCCGGCACCTCGCCCTTCAGCGCGTAGAGCTGCTTGTGCTCGAACATCAGCACCGGATCCTCGCCGTCGAGCGCCGAGGCGAGCAGGCCCTTGGCGTCCGCCGGCGTGGAGGGCGCCACCAACTTGAGGCCCGGGACATGGACGAACCACGCCTCGAGCGACTGGGTGTGCTGCGCCGCCGTCCCGCGCCCCATGCCGCAGGCGGCGCGGATGACGAGCGGCATGCGCGCCTAGCCGCCCGTCATGTAGCGCATCTTGGCGGCCTGGTTGACGATCTCGTCCATGCAGGTGGTGAGGAAATCGGCGAACATGATCTCCACCACCACGGGCCCGCCGGTCATCGCCGCGCCGACGGCCATGCCCATGAAGCCGGGCTCGGCGATGGGGGTTTCCAGGAAACGGTCGCGGAAGCGCGGCAGCAGGCCGCGATGGACGCCGAACACGCCGCCCTTGGCGAGGATGTCCTCGCCCATCAGGATCATCTCCGGATGCCGCTCGAAGCCCTCGGCGAGCGCCTCGGCGATGGCGTCGCGGAAGGCGATCTCGCGCGTCATGCAGCGGTGACGTCGGCGAGCAGCGCCTCCGGCCCAGGGAAGGGGCTGGCGAGGGCGAAGGCCACGGCGTCGGCGATCTCGGCCTCGATCTCCGCCGCGATCGCAGCGCGCGCGTCGGCCGTCAGCAGGCCAGCGCGTTCGAGCTCGGCGCCGAAATGCAGCACGGGGTCGGTGCGGGCGCGCAGCGCCGCGATCTCCTCCCGCGTGCGGTACACCTGCATGTCGGAGGTGGTGTGGCCGTGGTAGCGCTGGGTGCGGCACTCGATCAGGCTCGGGCCTTCGCCCGTGCGGGCGCGCGCCACCGCCGCCTCGGCCGCGCGGAACACCGCGCGCGGGTCGTTGCCGTCCACCGTCTCGCCCGGGATCCCGAAGGGCGCGGCAAGGGAGGCGACGCGCGCGACGGCCAGGTTGTCGCGCGCCGCAACCCACTGCGCATAGCCGTTGTGCTCGCACACGAGGATCAGCGGCAGCCGCCACAGCGCCGCGATGTTCAGCACCTCGTGCAGCGTCCCGCGGGAGGCCGCGCCGTCGCCGAAGAAGGCGACCGACACCGCGCCTGCTCCGCGCCGCTTCGCCATCAGCGCCGCCCCGGCTGCGATGCCGAAGGAGGCGCCGACGATGCCGTTGGTGCCTAGCATGCCGACCGACAGGTCCGCCACATGCTGGGATCCGCCCTTGCCGGCGCAGACGCCCGCCGCCCGGCCGAACAGCTCCGCGAACATCCGCCGCATGGAGGCGCCCTTGGCGAGCGCATGGCCGTGGCCGCGATGGGTGGAGGCGATGGTGTCCTCCGCCCCGAGCGCGGCGCAGACGCCGACCGGCACCGCCTCCTGACCGATGCAGACATGCAGCGCGCCGGGCAGGTCGCCGGTGGTGGAGTGGTGGATCGCCGTCTCCTCGAAGCGGCGGATGCGCAGCATCTGGCGCCAGAAGGCGAGGAGCGTCGCGGCCGGCAGGTCGTTCGCCGGCGGGGTCGAGGGCGCGGCCGAAAGCGGCGCG
>JANWXJ010000232.1 GCA_025055335.1 Acetobacteraceae bacterium | reverse complement strand
CAGGCCCCAGGCGGCGGCTTCCTTCTTCTTGCGGCGAATCACATCGCCGCCGCGCGAGGGTGCGGCCCCGCCGGTCACCACCCGCGTCACGGCGCGCACCACCCGCGCCTCCGCGCTGCGGCCGCCGCGCCCGCCCGTCAGCAGCGCGGCGGCAAGACGCCCAAGGTCGAACACCATGCCCTGCACCCCCGGCCAAGGACGATGAGGTGCCGGCGGCCGGCGGCTCAAGCCCCCTCGGGCCGATCCTTGCGTGCGGCGTCGAGAGCGGCCTCGCGCCGCGCCGAATCGAGCGCCTCGCGTGCGCGGTCGGCCTTGCTGCGGCCGAACCTCGCGCGGTTGGCGGCCGCCTGCCGCGCCGCCTCGGCCTTGGCGCGCGCCTTGCGGGCCTTGTTCAGGTTCACGATGTCGGCCATGAGATCGATCTCCAGCAGAAAGGGAGCCCCTGCGATGCCGATGATCGAGCTTGTCGCCGCCGACGGCCACCGCCTGCAGGGCTGGCGGGCGGGGCCCGAGAACGCGGCCAAGGCGCTCGTGCTGATCCAGGAGATCTTCGGCGTGAACGGGCATATCCGCCGGCTGTGCGAGGATTTCGGCGCGCATGGCTACGCGGTGATCGCCCCCTGCCTGTATGACCGGATCGAGCGCGGGATCGAACTCGGCTACAGCGCCGAGGAGGTGGCGCGCGGCCGCGCCCTCAAGGCCAAGGTGGACGAGCACAAGACCCTGCTCGATGCGCTGGCCGCCGCCGCCGCCCTGCCGCCCGGCGTGCCGCGCGGGATCGTCGGCTATTGCTGGGGCGGCACCGTCGCCTGGCATGGCGCGACCCGCACCTCCGCCTTCTCCGCCGCCTGCGGCTGGTATGGCGGCGGCATCGCCGCCGCCCGCAACGAGGTGCCGCGCTGCCCCGTGCAACTCCATTTCGGCGAGGCGGACGCGTCGATCCCGATGAGCGACGTGGAGGCGATCAAGGCCGCGCGGCCGGAGGTGGAGGTGTTCGTCTATCCCGGCGCGGGCCACGGCTTCGGCTGCGAGGAGCGGGGCTCCTACTCGGCGCCCGATGCGCTGGTGGCGCGCGAGCGGACGCTGCAGTTCTTCCAGAAGCATCTGGGGTAGGGCGAGGCGCCGCCTCGCGCTCCGGCAGGGGCCTGAGGCCCCTGCACCCCCGTTCCTCACCCCGCCGCCAGCACCCGCCCCGCCACCGCATCCAGCTTCGCCATCAGCGCGGGGTCGCGCTTCTCGGGGGCGGTGATGATCGCCACCTCGAGCGCCCGGTCGCAGCCCGCAGGGCAGGGGCCGCGCGGACGCCCGAGCGCCGGCACCACCGCCTTCACCAGCGCCTTGGCGCGGTCGGCGTTCTCGAACAGCACCTTCACCACCGCCTCGACCGTCACGTGGTCGTGGTCGGGGTGCCAGCAGTCGAAATCCGTCACCATGGCGACGGTGGCGTAGCAGAGCTCCGCCTCGCGGGCGAGCTTCGCCTCGGGCATGTTGGTCATGCCGATCACGTCGCAGCCCCAGGCGCGGTAGAGCTCGCTTTCCGCCTTGGTGGAGAACTGCGGTCCCTCCATCACGAGATAGGTGCCGCCCCGCTTGTGCCTGAGGCCGAGACCCCGGCACGCCGTCTCGATCGCGTCCCCAAGCCGCGGGCAGACCGGGTGCGCCATCGAGACATGCGCGACACAGCCCTTCTCGAAGAAGGTCTTGCTGCGGGCGAAGGTGCGGTCGATGAACTGGTCCACGATGACGAAGGTGCCGGGCGGCAGGTCCCCGTTCAGGGATCCGACGGCGGAGAGCGAGATGATCTCGGTGCAGCCGGCGCGCTTCATCGCGTCGATGTTGGCGCGGTAGTTCAGGTCCGACGGCGGGGTCGGGTGGCCGCGGCCGTGGCGCGGCAGGAAGCGGATCGGCACGCCGGCGATCTCGCCGAACAGGATCTGGTCCGAGGGTTCGCCCCAGGGGCTGTCCACGCGTCGCCACTCGCGCTTCTCGATGCCGTCCATGTCATAGAGGCCCGATCCGCCGATCAGGCCGATCACCGGGGTGATCGTCTCGCTCATCGCCTGTTTCCCTCAGGCAGGAAGGGCCGCGCAAGGGCGGCCCTTCCCGGTTGTGCCGAAGGCTCCGGCCCTCAATGCTTCACGTCGGCCCAGACGCGGCGCTTCACCGCATAGGTCAGCCCGCCCAGGATCAGCAGGAACAGGATGACGCGCACCCCCATCTGGCGGCGCTGCTCCATCTCGGGCTCCGCGGCCCAGGCGAGGAAGGTGGTGACGTCGCTTGCCATCTGCTCGGCGGTGGCGCGGGTGCCGTCGGCGAACTCCATCATGTCGTCGAACAGCACATTGGCCATGGCGATCTGCCGGCCGGGGAAATAGCGGTTGTAGTGCATCCCCTCGGCGACCTCGACGCCGGGCGGCGGATCCTGGTAGCCGGTGAGCAGCGCGCGGATGTAGTTGGCACCGTAGTGGCGCGCCTTCGTCATCACCGACAGGTCGGGAGGATAGGCGCCGTTGTTCGCCGCCCGCGCCGCCCGTTCGTTCGGGAAGGGCGAGGGGAAGCGGTCGGAAGCGCGGCCCGGCCGCTGGAACATCTGGCCCTCGTCGTTCGGGCCGTCGGCGATCTGGTATTCGGCCGCGATGGCGGCCACCTGCGCCTCGGTCAGGCCGAGGGCGCGGAGGTTGCGGAACGCCACGAGACGGAGCCCGTGGCAGTTCGCGCACACCTGCCGGTACACCTGCAGGCCGCGCTGCGCAGCCGGCCGGTCGAAGGTGCCGAAGATGCCCTGGAAGGAGAGGTTGGCGGGCGGCGGCACGTCGTATTCGCCGGCGGCGCGGGCCGCCGGCGCTGCGAACAGTAGGCCGAGCGCGAGGGCTGCCGCGGACAGGGTGCGGATCATCAGGCCTTCTCCATCGGCTTGGCGGCGGCGCCGGCGGGCAGCGGCCCGCCCCCGCGCAGCACCGCGCTCGAGATGCTCTCAGGCAGAGGCAGCGGCCGCTCGAGCCGCGCGAGCAGCGGCAGGATCACGAGGAAATACGCGAAGTAGTACGCGGTGGCGATGCGCGCGACGGTCACCCACACGCCCTCGGCGGGCTGCGACCCGGCGTAGGTCAGCACCACGAAGTTCACCGTCCAGAGCAGGAAGGCCCATTTCGCGATCGGCCGGAAGCGCATCGAGCGCACCGGGCTGCGGTCGAGCCAGGGCAGCACGAACAGCACGGCGATGGCGCCGAACATCAGCACCACGCCGCCGAGCTTGTCCGGCACCGCGCGCAGGATGGCGTAGAAGGCCAGGAAGTACCATTCGGGCACGATGTGCGCCGGCGTCACCAGCGGATTGGCCGGGATGTAGTTGTCCGGATGGCCGAGGAAGTTCGGCGCGAAGAACACCAGCGCGGCGAACACGATCGCGTAGACGACGAGGCCGACGCTGTCCTTGATCGTGTAGTAGGGGTGGAAGGGCAGCGTGTCCTGCGGGCCCTTGGGCTCGATGCCGAGCGGGTTGTTCGAGCCCGTGATGTGCAGCGCGGCCACATGCAGGAACACCACGCCCACGATCACGAAGGGCAGCAGGTAGTGCAGGCTGAAGAAGCGGGCGAGCGTGGGGTTGTCCACGCTGAAGCCGCCCCACAGCCACGTCACGATCGAATCGCCGACGAAGGGGATGGCGGAGAACAGATTGGTGATGACGGTCGCACCCCAGAACGACATCTGCCCCCAGGGCAGCACGTAGCCCATGAAGGCGGTGGCCATCATCAGGATGAAGATGACGACGCCGAGGATCCACAGGAGTTCCCGCGGCTCCTTGTAGGAACCGTAGTACATGCCGCGCCAGATGTGCACGTACACCACGATGAAGAACATGCTGGCGCCGTTCATGTGCATGTAGCGGATCAGCCAGCCGTAGTTCACGTCGCGCATGATGCGCTCGACGGAATCGAAGGCGTGGTCCACATGCGGCGTGTAGTGCATGGCCAGCACGATGCCCGTCGCGATCATGATCGCGAGGTTGACCATGGCGAGCGCGCCGAAGTTCCAGAAGTAGTTGAAGTTCCGCGGAGTCGGGAAGGTCCCGTACTCCTTCTGCATCATGGTGAAGATCGGCAGCCGCCGGTCGATCCAGCGGATCACCGGGTTCTTGAAGGGGCTGTCGTGCAGGCCGATGGCCATCTGTCGCTCCCGTTTGTTGACGGCGTCGCCGCCTTCAGCCGATGCGGATCTGGGTGTCGGACCGGAACTCGTAGGGCGGGATCGGCAGGTTGGACGGCGCCGGCCCCAGGCGGATACGGCCCGAGGTGTCGTAGTGGCTGCCGTGGCAGGGGCAGAACCAGCCGTTGTAGTTGCCCTTGTTGTCCGTCGGCTTCTGGCCCAGCGGCACGCAGCCGAGATGGGTGCAAACGCCGATCATCACGAGCCACTGCGGGCGCTGCACCCGCTGCTCGTCGCGCTGCGGATCCTTAAGCTCGGACAGCGGCACCGCGCGCGCCGCCTCGATCTCGGCGGCCGTGCGGTGGCGGACGAACACCGGCTTGCCGCGCCACATCACGGTGATGGCTTGGCCCTCGGCGATCGGCGCCAGATCCACGTCGGTGCTGGCGAGCGCGAGCACGTCCTGCGCCGGGTTCATCTGGTGGATGAAGGGCCACGCAAGCGCGCCGCCGCCCACCGCCGCGAAGGCGGTGGTGGTAAGCTTCAGGAAGTCCCGGCGCGTGCCCTCCGGCTCTGCCGTGGTGCCGTGACTGGGTGCCGTGTCGGCCATGCCGCCTCGTTCCCTCTCTGGCGCCGGCCGAAGCGGGCCGGGCGCGAACCGTCGGAGCGTCCGCCCCGGCGCGGCACGCGTCCGCGGCACGCAAGGCGAACGGGAGGTTCCGGCGCCGACGATGCGGCGCCCGGCCCTCCTCACGCCGCCCTATTAGGCCCCGCTCCCCGCCCTGGCAACGCCGCCCGGGCGGGTTTTTGCATTCTTCCGA
>JANWXJ010000034.1 GCA_025055335.1 Acetobacteraceae bacterium | reverse complement strand
ACCACGCTGGCCCTGCAGTGCGAGGGCGCGTCCGTCACCACGATCGAGGGCCTGGCGAAGCCCGACGGCACGCTGCACATCATGCAGGAGGCGTTCCGCGAATACCACGCGCTCCAGTGCGGCTTCTGCACGCCGGGCATGGTGATGAGCGCGATCGACCTCGTGCAGAAGCACCCGGAGGGACTGACCGAGCGTCAGATCCGCGAGGGGCTGGAAGGCAACCTCTGCCGCTGCACCGGCTACCACAACATCGTCAGGGCGATCGCCGCCGCCGCCGAGGTGATGCACGGCAAGCGCGACACGCTGCGCCCGGCCGAGGTGATGGCCGCCGAATAGCGCCGCCCCGGGGGGTGGCGAACGCCCCGGCAACCAACGAGAACAAGGCAGGGAGAGAAGCGATGAACGTGGTGACGCCCTTCGAAGGCATCGGGGCCGCGGTGAAGCGGAAGGAGGACGCGCGCTTCCTTTCCGGGCGCGGCCAGTACACCGACGACCTGAACCGCGCGGGCCAGGCGCATGCCGTCATCCTGCGCAGCCCGCACCCGCATGCGCGCATCGTCTCGATCGACACGGCGGCGGCGCGGGCGATGCCGGGCGTCGTCGCCGTGTTCACCGGCGAGGACCTGAAGGGCGTCGGGGGGCTGCCCTGCGGCTGGCAGGTGAAGAACAAGGACGGCAGCCCGATGGCCGAGCCGCCGCACCCCGTCCTCGCAATCGGCAAGGTGCGCCATGTGGGCGACCCGGTGGCGGTCGCCATCGCGGAAACCCGCGCGCAGGCGCAGGACGCGGCGGAGGCGATCCGCGTCGAATACGAGGTTCTGCCCTCGGTCGGGACGATCGACGGCGCGCTCGCCCCGGGCGCCCCGCAGATCCACGAAGCCGCTCCGGGCAACATCTGCTACGATTGGCATCTCGGCGACGCGGCGGCGACCGAGGCTGCCTTCGCCGGGGCACACAAGGTCGTCGTCCTGGAGACGACGAACAACCGCCTGATCCCGAACGCGATGGAGCCGCGCGCCGCGATCGGCGACTTCGATCCGGCGACAGGCGAGCACACGCTCTACACCACCAGCCAGAACCCGCATGTCATCCGCCTGCTGATGGGCGCCTTCGTGCTCGGCATCCCGGAAGCGAAGCTGCGCGTCGTGGCGCCCGATGTCGGCGGCGGCTTCGGCAGCAAGATCTACCACTACGCCGAGGAGGCGCTGGTCACCTGGGCCGCGGCGCAGCTGAAGCGCCCGGTTAAGTGGACGGCCGACCGCTCGGAATCCTTCATGTCGGACGCGCATGGGCGCGACCACGTCACGCGCGCCGAACTCGCGCTCGACAAGGACGGCACCTTCCTCGGCCTGAAGGTCTCCACCCGCTGCAACATGGGCGCCTATCTCTCCACCTTCGCGCCCGCGGTGCCGACCTACCTGTACGCCACGCTGCTCGCCGGGGTGTACCGGACCCCGGCGATCTACGCCGAGGTGAAGGCGGTGTTCACCAACACCGTGCCGGTGGACGCCTATCGCGGCGCCGGCCGGCCGGAAGCCACCTTCCTGCTCGAGCGCCTGGTGGACGTGGCGGCGGCCGAGATGGGGATGGACCGCATCGAGATCCGCCGCCGCAACTTCATCAAGCCCGACATGTTCCCCTACCAGACGCCGGTCGCGCTGCAGTACGACAGCGGCAACTACGACGCGACGCTGAATGCGGCCCTTGCGGCCGCCGACTGGGCCGGCTTCGAGGCGCGGCGCGCCGAGGCGGCGAAGCGGGGCAGGCTGCGCGGCATCGGCTGCTCCACCTACATCGAGGCCTGCGGCATCGCGCCCTCCCATGTGGTCGGCCAGCTCGGGGCCCGCGCCGGGCTGTACGAGGTTGCGAACATCCGCGTCCACCCGACCGGCTCCGTCACCGTCTTCACCGGCACGCACAGCCACGGGCAGGGGCACGAGACGACCTTCGCGCAGCTCGTCTCGGACCGGCTCGGCGTGCCGCTCGACAAGGTGGATGTGGTGCATGGGGACACGGGCAAGATCCCCTTCGGCATGGGCACCTACGGCTCGCGGTCCTTGGCCGTGGGCGGCTCGGCGATGGTCAAGGCGATGGACAAGATCATCGCCAAGGGCAAGCGGATCGCCGCCCACCTGATGGAGGCCTCGGTCGAGGACATCGAGTTCGACCGCGGCGTCTTCCGCGTCGCCGGCACCGACAAGACGAAGAGCCTCGCCGAGGTCAGCCTCGCGGCCTATGTGCCCCACAACTACCCGATCGAGGAGATCGAACCCGGCCTCGAAGAGACGGCCTTCTACGACCCGAAGAACTTCACCTACCCGGCCGGCTGCCACATCGCCGAGGTGGAGATAGACCCCGACACCGGTGCGACCACCATCGTGAACTTCGTCGCGGTGGACGATGTGGGCCGCGTGATCAACCCGATGATCGTGGAAGGGCAAGTGCAGGGTGGCGTAGCCCAGGGGATCGGCCAGGCCCTGCTGGAGAATGCGGCCTACGCACCGGACGGCACCCTGCTGTCCGGCAGCATGATGGACTACGCCATGCCCCGCGCCGACGACCTTCCGGCCGTCGGTGTGGCCACCCACACCACGCTCTGCACGCACAACCCGCTCGGCGTGAAGGGCTGCGGGGAGGTCGGCGCCATCGGCTCCCCGCCCGCCGTCATCAACGCGGTGGTGGACGCGCTGAAGCCCTTCGGCGTGCGGCATGTGGACATGCCGGCGACGCCTGCGAAGATCTGGAGCATCATCCACGGAAGCCGCCGCGTGGCGGCCGAGTAGGGATCCGACCGATGTATGATTTCGCCTACCACAAGCCGACCAGCATCGCCGATGCGGTCAAGCTGCTGCAGGCCGACCCGGAGGCGAAGCCGATCGCCGGCGGGCACACGCTGATCCCGGCGCTCAAGCACCGGCTGAACCGCCCATCGGCGCTGGTGGACCTCTCCGGCATCGCCGAACTCAAGGGGATCCGGCGCGAAGGCGACACCATCGTCATCGGCGCCATGACGCGGCATGTCGAGGTCGCGACGAACCCCGAGGTCGCCGCCGCGATCCCGGCGCTGTCGCGCATGGCCGGCAGCATCGGCGACACCCAGGTTCGCAACCGCGGCACCATGGGCGGCAGCCTCGCCAACAACGACCCCGCGGCGGACTATCCGGCGGCGGTGCTGGCGCTGGGCGGCACGCTCGTCACCAACGCGCGGCAGATCGCGGCGGACGACTTCTTCCAGGGGATGTTCACGACGGCGCTGGAGCCGGCCGAACTGCTGGTCGCCATCCGGCTGCCGGTGCCTCTGAAATGCGGTTACGCCAAGATGAAGAACCCCGCGTCGCGCTACTCGATGGCCGGGGTGTTCGTCGCCAAGGGGCCGGCTGGGGTGCGCGTCGCGGTCAACGGCGCCGGGCCCGGCGTGTTCCGCGTCGCGGCGATGGAGCAGGCGCTGGCGGCCAACTGGTCGCCGGATGCGGTCGCGGGCATCTCCATCCCCGCCGACGGCCTCAACTCCGACATCCATGCCTCGGCGGAATACCGCGCCCATCTCGTCACCGTCATGGCGAAGCGCGCGGTGGCGGACGCCGGCTGATCCCGCGCGGGCGCCGCCGCCGCGCGGCGCCCTGCATGCTGTAACGATTCAGGACTATCTTTCCCGCTCGCGGTCTGCGAGAGTGGGCGGCGACGGCCCTCAATCGTGTCGGGCCGCGGCAGTGTGTGGATTAGCGAAAAGTGTTTCCTGACAGCGACAACGATGGTGGCACCGGGCCGATCGAGGCCGAGGTGAAGTGGTACAACTCCCGGAAGGGTTTCGGCTTCGTCCTCGGTCCCGACGGGCACGACGTGTTCTTCCACGCCTCGGCCCTGACCGAGGCGGGGATCGAACCGCCCGAGACCGGCGACAAGCTGGTGTGCACGATCGGCACGGACCGCCAGGGTCGCCGTCTCGTCACCCGCATCATGGAGCGCAAGCCCGGGCCGGGCGGCGCCGCTTCCGGTGGCTTCGGCGACCGTCCGCCGCGGCGCGGCTTCGGGGATCGTCCGCCCCGCCGGGAGTTCGGCGGTGGCGGCGGCTTCGGCGACCGACCGCCGCGCCGGGAGTTCGGCGGCGGCGGCTTCGGGGATCGTCCGCCGCGCCGGGAGTTCGGTGGCGGCGGCTTAGGCGATCGTCCGCAGCGCCGGGATTTCGGCGGCGCCCCGGGCGGCTTCGGCGACCGTCCGCCGCGCCGCGACTTCGGCGACCGCCCGCCTCGCCGCGATTTCGGCCGCGACGAGGGCGGGCCGACCTACGCGGTCTCCGGTACGGTGAAGTGGTTCGACCAGGTGCGCGGCTTCGGCTTCGTGACGCCGGACGATGGCGGGCAGGACGTGTTCCTGCACTCCTCCGTCCTGCAGCGCGCCGGCCGGCAGGACGTGGCCCAGGGCGAGAAGGTCGCCCTCGATGTCCGGGACGGGCAGCGCGGCCGCCAGGCGGTCAACCTCAAGGGCTGATCCCCGGCCATTACGGCCCCAAGAGCCCCGGCGCGGCCTCCGCGCCGGGGTTTCTCGTGGGCTGCGCGACGCCCGCTTTTACGGCGCGACTGACATGTCAGTGTCATGTTATTGGCATGACGCATCTCGCCCCGCCGGAGCCGCCCTCCTCGCTCCCTGAACAGGCTACCCGCCTGCTGCGGCGAAAGATCCTGACGGCGGCGCTCGCCCCCGGCGAAAGCCTGCCGGAGGCACAGGCCGCCGAGCGACTCGGCCTCGGCAAGGCGCCCCCGTCCGCGCCGCCCTCGCCCGGCTCGCCGAGGAGGGGCTGGTCCGCGCCCTGCCGCCCCGCGGCTCGGTGGTGGCGCTCGCCACCATCCGCGACATCCATGAGGGCTTCGACCTCCGCCTGCTGGTCGAGCCCGAGGCCGCCCGCCGCGCCGCCGGCCGGGTGGACGGGGATGCTTTGCGCCGCCTCGACGCCGTCTGCGCCGCCGGCTACCGGCCGCAGGACGCCGACAGCGCCCTTGCCTTCCTCGACGCCAACCGCGCCTTCCACGTCGCGGCCGCCGATCCCTTCGGCAACGGCGCCTCGCCCGCCAGGTCGGACGGCTGCTGGGCGAGAGCACGCGGATGCTCGTCCTTGGCCTCAAGCGCCGCGACCGCAGCGGCGAGATGGCGCGCGAGCACGCCGCGCTGATCGAGGCGCTCGCCCGCCTCGTCGCGGCGGCCGACGCCGCCTGCCTCGGCGCCGCGCCGCAGGCCGTGATCGCGCCGCTGCTCGCCGATCCGGCGCTGCTGGAGGGCCGCGCGCTCGTCCCCTCCGCCAAGCGCTACGTGCGCCACCTGCTGCACGCCGACCCGCTCGGGCGCCACACGCTGCTGGCGCTGGTCTGGCAACCCGGGCAGGCGTCGCCCGTGCACGCCCATCATCTCTGGTGCGCCTTCGGCGTGGTGTCGGGCGTGCTGACGGAACACCACTTCGCGCCCGGTGACCCGCCGGTGCCGACCTGCTGCCGGCTGCTGGGCGCGGGCGCCTGCTGCCACGGGCCGGCGGCGCCGCACCTGATCCACCGGCTCGGCAACTGCGGCACCACCCTGGCCGTGTCGATCCAAGCTTATGGCGCGGCGTGGGACGAATCTGGCCAGAGGGTGAACGACATCCGCGCCGCCTGATCCCCGGGCGGCGCATGGCCGCCCTGTCATTTCGCCGCCATCCGCCCGCTGGCCGCCATTCCCGTGGCGCGCCATGCTGGCGGCCGTGACGCGCTCCCTCCTCGTCGGGCTGCTGCTCGGCGTCTCCGCCACGACGATCTGGGGCGTCTATGCCGTCGTCTCGCGCGCGGCGATCCTCGAGGGGTTCCAGCCGCTCGACATCGTGGCGCTGCGCTACGCCGCCGCCGCCGCCGCGCTCGCGCCCTTCGCGTGGCGGGCGCGGGCGGCGATCGCGGCGGTGGGGTGGCGACGCCTCACCGTGCTGGCGCTCGCGGGCGGCATCCCGAACAGCCTGTTCTACGCCGCGGCCGTGGTGTATGCGCCGGCGAGCCATGCCGGCACCATTCCGCCCATCACGGTCGCCGTCGTCGGCACGCTGATCGCCATCCCGATCCTCAGGGAGGCGCCGACGCGCGGGCGCATCGCCGCGCTCGCCGTGATGGCGGCAGGTGTCGCGCTGATGGGGCTCGACGGCTTCACCGGCCATTTCCCCGGCGCGTGGAAGGGCGACCTGCTGCTGGTCTGCGCCGGCATCACGTGGTCGTTCTTCACCATCCTGCTGCGCGCCTGGCAGGTTCCGGCGATCCCGGCGGTGGCGGCGGTGACGATCCTCTCCTCGGTCTTGCTGCCGCTATGGGCACCCTTCCGCCTGCCGATCCTGCTGGAGATGCCCTGGCAGTCCATCGCCTTCCAGGCGGTCGCGCAGGGCGTCGTGGTCGGCGCGTTCTCGGTGTTCTTGTATGCCAAGGCCGCCGAGAAGCTCGGCGCCACCAAGGCGGCGGCGCTGCCGGTGCTCGGGCCCGTGGTGGCCGTGCTGTCCGCGTGGCTCGTCCTGGGCGAGCCGCTCGGGCCAGCGGTGCTGCTCGGCCTCTTGCTCGCGGTAGGGGGGATGCTGGCCGCCGTCCTGTTCACCGGGCGGCGGCAGATCCAGGGCTGATGGCGGAGGGCCGGATCAAGCCGGCCGCATGAAGCCGCCACGCCATCGGAAGGCCAGGGCCGGCGGAGCGGGCGCGGCCGGGCGCGAACCACTCCGGCGGTTCAGGCCGTCGCCACGAAGGGCGGCGGACGCGAGAGGTCGAAGCTCACGGACGTGACGCCCGGCACCGACTCGGCCAGCACGCGCAAGCCCTGCTCCACCGCGTCCGAGCGGCAGAAGCCATAGAACGTCACGGCGCCGTCCTTCACCTCGGGGAACACGAAGAAGGTGTCCGCCCAGGGCTGCTCCTTCATGCGGTGCACGATGTCGCGGCGGATCTCGGCGTCGCTCCGCTTCGCGGGGGCGCGCGTCTCCTCGGCGTCCAGCAGCGCACGCAGCAGATCGGCGCGGGAGACGATCCCGACCAGCTTGCCCTCGCGCAGGATCGGCACGCGGCGGATTCCGGTGCGCTCGAACAGCGCTGCGATCTGCTCGATCGGGGTGTCCTCCGTCGCGGTGTGCACGGCCGTCGTCATCGCGTCGCGGGCGCGGCGGCCATGGGTCTTGGCGAAGCGCGCGGCCTGCGCCCCCGGCGCAGCGAACAGCCCGGCGAACCAGGAGGTCGGCTTGTCGGCCGCGGCGGCGATGCGGCGGATGAGGTCGCCTTCCGTCAGCATGCCGAGCAGCGCCCCGTCGGGGCCGACCACCGGCACGCCGGAGATCCCCCGCTCCGCCATCAGCCGCGCGACGGCCGAAAGCGGCATGTCCGGCGGGACGGTGACGAGGTCCTTGGTCATCAGGTCACGGGCGAGCATCCGGGTCTCCTCACGATTGTTGGTGTCAGCGCGACCACCAGCCGCGGCGGCGCGGGAGGTTCGCCGCCTGCTCGACCGGGATGGGCTGGATGGGCGGAGCGGCGACCGGCTCGGCCGGAGGCGGCGTGGGGGCGGCTGCGGGCGTTGCCGGCGACGGCT
>JANWXJ010000001.1 GCA_025055335.1 Acetobacteraceae bacterium | reverse complement strand
CGGAGCCTGCCCCCCGCGAACCGACGGCGGCCGATCTCGCCCGCGCCGCCGAGGCCGCGCTGCGCCAGGAACTCGCCCGGCGGGAGGAGGAGGCGCTGCGCGAGACGGCCGAGCGCCTGCGCGCCGCCGTCGGCGGCGATCCGCAGCTTGCCGATCTCGCCCGCCACCTGCTGATCGAGCAGGTGCCGGAGGGGCTGCGCATCCAGCTCGTGGACGCCGAGCGCCAGCCGATGTTCGCCCTCGGCAGCGCGGTGCCGAACGAGCGCCTGCGCCTGCTCATCCAGCGCGTGGCGCAGGCAATCGCCGGGCTGCCGAACGGGGTTGCGATCAGCGGCCACACCGACGACACGCCCTTCCGCGGCACCGAACGCTCGAACTGGGACCTCTCGGCCGAGCGCGCCAACATGACGCGCCGGCTGCTGGTGGAGGCCGGGCTCGCCGAGGCGCGGGTGCGCTCCGTCACCGGGCTGGCCTACCGCGAACCGCTGGTGCCGGAGAACCCTGCCGCGCCGGCCAACCGCCGCGTCTCCATCCTGCTTCTGCGAGAGGCGCCGCGATGACGACCATTCTCGGCCTCGTCTTCGCTCTCGGCATGGTGTTCGGCGGCTACATCCTGGCCGGCGGCAAGTTCGACATCATCGTCAAGGCGCTGCCCTTCGAACTCATGATGATCGGCGGGGCGGCGGTCGGCGCCTTCCTGATGGCGAACTCGATGCACGACGTGAAGCACGGCGCCGGGGCGCTGGCCAAGGTGCTGAAGGGCGGGCGCTGGTCGCGGCAGGACTACATGGACATCCTGTCGCTGCTCTACTTCTTCGTCCGGCTTGCCCAGACGAAGGGCGCGATGGCGCTCGAACCCCACATCGAGAAGCCCGAGGAGAGCGCCGCCTTCCAGAAGTTCCCGCGGATCCTTTCCGACCACCACGCGGTGTCGCTGATCTGCGACTACCTGCGCATGGTGGGGATGAACGCCGACGACCCGCACCAGATCGAGGACGTGATGGCGCGCGAACTGCGCAAGATCAAGGAGGAGGAGCTGCACGCCGCGCACGCCCTGCAGAACGTGGCGGATGCGCTGCCCGCCCTCGGCATCGTCGCCGCCGTGCTCGGCGTCATCAAGACCATGGCCTCGATCGACCAGCCGCCCGAGATCCTCGGCAAGATGATCGGCTCGGCGCTGGTCGGCACCTTCCTCGGCGTGCTGCTGTCCTACGCGATGGTCGGGCCGGTCGCCGCCCGCGTGCGCGGCGTGGTCGAGGAGGAAAGCCGCTTCTACGAGGTGATCAAGGCCGTCATCGTGGCGCATCTGCACGGCAACGCCCCGCAGGTGGCGGTGGAGGCCGGGCGCAAGGCGGCCCCAACCCAGTTCATGCCGAGCTTCCAGGAACTCGAGACGGCGCTGCAGGACCTCCGGATCGCTTGACGCCGGGCGCACCGCGCGGCACCGGCGCACCATGGCCTATGACCCGATCGCCGCCGAACCCCCCTCCCCGTTCCCCGACCTGCTCGGCGCCCGCCTCGTCGCGTGGCGCGACGGCGCGGCGACGGTCGAACTCGCGATCCGCGCCGAGCACCTGAACCGCTCCGGCATCGTCCACGGCGGCGTGCTGCTCACGCTTATGGACCAGGCCGGCGCCTATGCCGGCCTCTACTGCGACGTGCCGGGCCGCGTGCGCAAGGCGGTGACGGTGGACCTCGACTGCCGCTTCACCGGCCAGGCGCGCGAAGGGAAGCTCCGCGCCGAGGGCCGGCTCGTCACCCGCGGCGGCAGCATCTTCTTCGCGCGCACCGAGATCTTCGGGCCGGATGGCGCGCTGATCGCCTTCGGCGCCTCCACCCACCGCTACCGCAGCGGCAGCGAGGCGCCCGAGGGCGTGCCGCGCGACGATCGGCCTGCCGGGACGCCCGCCTGATCGGCAGCGCTTCGCGCCCGGGGCGGAGACCCCTGCGGTGGCGCGGCCGCATCCCGGCAGCATGCCTCGGCCCGGCCTGTCCGGCCGCTGCGGGAGCCGATCCGGAAGCCGCCCCGAGGCCGGCCATGGACGAGGATCGGCGCAGGGATTCCTTCATCATCGCGGAGCGCCCGGCGCCCATGTCCCCCATCGGTCGCGCCATTGGGCGCGAGGAGGCCGGTCCGGCCGGCGATGGCGGCGATCCCGCCCGCCACCCTGCGCATCCGGGCGGGTTCCCCCTGCGGGGCGGCCCTGCGGCTGCCGGCGCCGCCGTCCCGGAACCGTCCGGCGCCATGCCGCGCGGCCGCTGCGATGCCAGACCCCGGGCGGGGAATGGGACGTGCCGTCGAAGCGGGTCGGCGGCGGCAAGGGACAGCCCTATTGCCGCGCCGAAGAGGGCGCCGCGCCGGCCGGGGGCAGGGGCCGGGCACCGCAGGCGGCGAGGAAACGCGCCACCGCGTCCATCGCGGCCGCATCGCGGGTGGCATCGAAGAACGGATCGTCCCGCGCGCTGCCCTGCGGCACCCAGATCACCGTCTCGGCCCGGGCGCGCGTCAGCAGCACGCGGTAGGTGTTGAGGACGTAGTGCGCCTCTCGGCGCTCCGCCTGCCAGCGCGTGCCGGCGAAGCGGCGCGCCGCCCAGGCGCCGCCCGCCCGCACCAGGTCGCCGCCCCAGGCCACGCCCGCCACGTCGAGCTCGAGCCCCTGGCAGGCATATTCGGTGGCGGCGGCCTCGAGCGCGTCGGAGGCGCGGACATCCGGGAAGCGGTTGAGGAACCACTCCGGCACCTCCTCGGGCGACACCTCGGCGGCCAGCCCTTCGCCGCGCAGCCGCTTCGCGCCCGAGGAGCGGAGGATGCCGCAGCGCCGCAGCCCGCGCGCGAAGCCGCGCAACGCGGCCCGCAGGGCGCCGAGGTCGCGCGTCAGGAACACCGGGAACGCCTTGGCGGCGGCCGCAATGTCGGCGGCGCGCGCCGGATCGCCCGCAAGCACCGCCTCCACCCACTCCGCCACCGGCGCCTCGTGCACCGTGCGCAAAGGCACCTTCAGATCCAGCGCCGGATCGAGCCGAAGCCAGGGCGGCCGGCCCTCTGCCAGGCGGCGCAGCGGATCGGCGGCGTGCAGCGCGGCGGGCGCCGCCACGGCCCCCCAGCGCGGATCGGCGGCAATCACGCGGCCCCATTCGGCAAGACCCGCCTCCCCGGTGTTGATCTCCTGCCCGCCGCCGATCAGCGCGACCACCACCGCCCAGCCCTCGTGCCGGCCCATGATCTCCAGCGTGTGGGCGGGCTCGCTCATCGCCAGGCGGCCCGGGCGGTTCTGCGTGCCTTGCCGCGCTTTCTTCTCGTCCCAGGCCCGTTGCGCCTCATCGAACACGATCAGCCGTTCGGGCGGGATTCGGGCGGGGTCGGCCGCGTGGTCCTCGAGGAAGCGGTGCACGTTCTGGATCGCTGCCTTCACCTCGCGATCGGCCTCCGCCTTCCTTGCCCCGCGAGAGGCGGCATCGCGCGCCAGGGCTTCGCGCAGCACGGCGATCAGCGGCGCGTTGCCCGAGAGGAACGCGGCACCGTCCTGCCGGGCCGCACCAAACACGGCGTTCAGCCCGCACAGCGTCTTGCCGGCGCCGGGGATGCCGGTGACGAACACGACCGTCTTCGCATGATCCCGCTTCGCCGCGGCGATGGCACGCGCGATGGCGTCGCTCGTTGCGTGCAGGTTCGCCGCATCGGCGCGCGCGGCGGCGATGTCGGCGACGCCGTGGCGGACGTAGAGCATCGTCGCCGCCTCCACGATGCCGGGCACCGGGCGGTAGGGCGTGGCAAGCCAGGCGGCACCGTCGAGCGGCGCGCCCAGCGGTGCAGTGGACTGCACCCAGGCAAGCAGGGCGCCAAGTTCCTTCGGCGCGCAGGCCAAGGGCGGCAGCACGCCGTGCCAGAGCAGCGGCGGCTGCGCGGGCGGGATGAATCGCGCACCGCCCGAAACCAGCACCGGCAGGATCGGATGCGCTCGGCTGCGGGCGTGGAAATCCCGCAGGTCGAGGGCGTAGTCCTCGGCCTCCGCCAGCGCGGCCGGAGAGGCCTCGGCGGTCTTGAACTCCAGCACCAGGATGGCGCGGTCGGTCAGAAGCACGGCATCGGCGCGTTTCTCGAGCCGCAGCAGGTCGTATTCCAGCGCGACGGTCCAAGCCTCGCCGCCTGCGGCGCGGAGCGCTTCGCGCAACGCCGCGATCTGCGCCTCCCACGCGCCCTGCTGCTCGGCCGAACCGCGATAGCCGCGCGCCTGCTGCGCCGCCGCCAGCAGCCCAGCCGTCACCTCCGGCGCCTCGGCCAGGAGTGCGGCCCCGCTCCGCGCAAGCCACGCCCTCACCGCCGCCCCCCGGGCCAGGTGGCGAGCAGCACGCTTGCCAGCATCAGCGCGAAG
The DNA here is from genome assembly GCA_025055335.1 of Acetobacteraceae bacterium. Lineage (GTDB taxonomy): Bacteria > Pseudomonadota > Alphaproteobacteria > Acetobacterales > Acetobacteraceae > JANWXJ01. Next base: position 1,331 of record JANWXJ010000001.1, on the reverse strand, counting down.
CCCGCCGCATGGGCCGGCGTGAAGGCCTCGCCCAGCACCCCGACCGCGACCGCACTCGCGGTGGCCGGCAGGAACAGCGTGAACACGCCGGCGATCCCGGCCGGCACGCGCCTGAGGCCCGCATACCACAGCAGCAGGCAGAGCACGCTCGAGGTGAGGGCGTGGAACACGAGCAGCGCCGCCACCCCGGGAGAGGCGAGCGCCGCCGCGCCCGCCGCCACCGGCAGCCACAGCGGCAGCAGCATCAGCGCCGAGAAGGCCTGCATCCAGAAGGTGGCGAGGAGCACCGGCAGCCGCCCCGCCGCGCGCTTGGCCAGCAGCACATAGGCCGCCTCGCCGGCCACGGCGGCCAGAACCAGGGCATTGCCGGCCAGCGAGCCCGCCCCGCCCGCCGCCGCCGACGCGAGCGCCGCCATCCCGCCGACCGCGAGCGCCACCGCCGCCCAGACGCGCGGGGCCAGCGCCTCGCGCAGCCAGAGCGCACCGCCCACCGCCACCATCGCAGGCAGGGTGGCGAGCATCAGCCCGCCTTCCAGCGCCGAGGTCAGCCGCAGCCCGGCAAGCAACGCGAGGTTGTAGAGCACCGTGCCGAACGCCGCCTGCAGCGCGAGGTTCGAGGCGTCCCGCCGCTCCGGCAGGCGGGGCGGGAGCCCCGCCGCCCGCAGCACCGGCAGCAGCACGAGGCAGGCGAGGAGGCAGCGCAGCCCGGCGATCAGCGGGAGCGGCAGATCCTCGGCCAGCAGCTTCGCCACCGGCACATTCGCCCCGACGAGCGCCATCGAAAGCGCGAGGAAGGCCGCGCCTGCCAGCACCTCAGCGGCCCGCCGGGCCGGCCTCGAGCAGTTCGAGGTTCTGCTGCGCGAGATCGGCGGCGGCCGAATCGGGCGCGACCGCAAGCAGCCGCTGCCAATCCGCCCGCGCGCCTTCGGAATCGCCCGCCGCTTGGCGCAGGATACCCCGCTCGAGCAGCGCCTCCGGGTGGTCGGGGTCGAGGGCGAGGGCGCGTTCCGCCGCCACGAGCGCCTCGGCCGGGCGCTCCATCCGCCTGAGCGCCGCGGCCCGGAACGCCCAGGCCTCGGCGCGGCGCGGGTCGGCGGCGAGCACGCGGTCGAGGTCGGAGAGCGCCTCGGCGTAGCGCCCGAGATTGCCGGCGGCCAGCGCGCGGTCGAGCAGCAGCCCGGCATCCTCCGGCATCAGCGACAGGCCGAGAGTCGCGGCGGCGTAGGCGCGCGCGGCGTCGCCCGCCAGCATCCAGCCCTGCACCGCCTCGGCGTAGAGCCCGGCGCGCTCGGCCGCGGTCGCGCCGCTGCGGGCGGCCAGCTCCTCGAGCC
>JANWXJ010000154.1 GCA_025055335.1 Acetobacteraceae bacterium | reverse complement strand
GCGGTGCGCCGCGCCCTGCCCGACCAGGCGGCGCGGCGGCGATTCCTCGAATCGGCGCTCGCCGGGCCGCCGGCCGAACTCGCCCTGGCCGGCCGCCTCGCCGAGGCCGAGGCCGCCTTCGCCGATGCCCTCGCCGCGGCCGATCCGGCGCCGCGGGGGATGGTGTTCCTGGTCGGCGCCGGGCCGGGGCGGGCGGATCTTCTCACGCTGCGCGCGCTGCGCCTGCTGGGCGAGGCGGATGTGATCGTGCATGACCGCCTCGTCTCCGAAGAGGTGCTGGAGATGGCGCGCCGCGACGCGCCGCGCATCTTCGTCGGCAAGTCCCGCGCCAACCACTGCCTGCCGCAGGAGGAGATCAACGCGCTGCTGGTGCGCCTCGCGCGCGAAGGCAAGCGCGTGGTGCGCCTCAAGGGCGGCGATCCCTTCGTCTTCGGCCGCGGCGGCGAGGAACTCGCGGCCTGCGCCGAGGCCGGCATCGCCTGCGAGGTGGTGCCGGGTGTCACCGCCGCGCTGGCCTGCGCGGCGGAGGCAGGCATCCCGCTGACCCACCGCGACGCCGCCCGTGCGCTGACCTTCGTGACCGGCCACACGCGCGAGGGGCGGCTCGATGTGGATTTCGCCGCGCTGGCGCGGCCGGGGCAGACGCTGGCCGTCTACATGGGCCTGTCCACGCTGCCCGAGATGGCGCGCGGCCTGATCGCGGCGGGGCTCGATCCGGCCACCCCGGCCGCGCTGGTGGAGAGCGGCGGCACCGGCCGGGCGCGGCGCCTCACCGGCACGCTTGTCTCGATCGCCTCCGAGGCGGCGCGATGGGCGCGGGGAGGGCCGGTGCTGCTGCTGGTCGGCGAGGTCGTCGCCCTCGGCGCGCCGGCGGCGCCGGCGGGCGACGCGCGGCGGCCGATCCCGGCCTTCGCCTGAGGCCGGGAGGCGGGCGGCGCTGCCGCGGCCTCAGCCCCCGCGCCGCCGGCACAGCGCCCTTGCCGCGGCATCGAGCGCGAAGCCGAGCGCGCCGATCAGCATCACGAGCGCCGTCAGCTCGGCATAGGCGAGCCGGTCGCGCGCATCGAGGATGGCGTAGCCGAGCCCGGCCGAGACGCCGAGCATCTCGCAGGGCACGAGCACCACCCAAAGCAGGCCGATGGCGAGGCGCATCCCGGTCAGCACATGGCCGAGGATGCCGGGCAGCACGACCCGCCACAGCGTCTCCCGACGGCTGGCGGCGAGGCTGCGCGCCAGCATCAGCCAGCGCGGATCGAGCGCGCGCACCCCGGCCGCCGTGTTCAGCATCAGCGGCCAGACCGCGGTGAAACCGAGCAGCACATGCACCGGCGCATCGCCGACACCGAAGGCCATCACCGCGATCGGCATCCAGGACAGTGGCGAGATCATGCGCAGGACCTGGAAGGCCTGCCCCATCAGGCGCTCGAAGCCGCGCGAGGCGCCGACGACGAGGCCGAGCGGCACGCCGATGGCAAGCCCGGCGACGAGGCCGACCAGCACGCGCCGCAGGCTGACACCGACATGGACCATGACCTCGCCCTCGGCGAGCAGCCGGACGATGGCCGCGAACCCTTCGAGCGGGCCGAAGGCGCGCGCGATGCTTCCGGGCGCGGTGAAGAGCGCGATGGCCGACCACCACAGCAGCACAAGGAGCACAAGGCCTCCGAGGCCTGCACCGGCCCGCAGCGCCGCGACACGCAGGCCAGGCGGCAGGGCAGGCCATCGCGCGAGACGGCCGGCGGGCGATGCGAGCAGGCTCGCGCTCATGGCGCGATCACCTCCTGGCGGGTGAAGGAATCGGGCAAACCGAAGGCAGGCAGCCCGCCGACAGAGGCCAATGCCCGCCGCACCGGCTGGTCATCCACCAGTTCGGCGGCGGCGGCGGCGGGATCGAGCTGCTCGAGGAAGCCGCGCTCGCCCTCGACCAGCGTGGACTTGAGCCGCCGGACCAGTTCCTGCGTGTAGCCCGGGAAGGGATAGGGCTGGAAATCGATGCGCGCATCCTGCCAGGCCGCGTGGCGCAGCGCGCCCGAGGCGAGATAGGCGGCGCGCTCCGAGGGCCCGGGCGCGAGCACGCGCGCGAGCACGGCGGCCGTATGCGGCGTGTAGCGGTTGGGATCCTCGCGCGAGAGCAGGCGCGCCGCCTCGGCGCGGTTCTCGCGCAGCCAGAGCTGCGCCTTGACGATCGCGTTCACGACACCCTGCGCCCAGGAGGGGCGGCTCTCGAGATCCCGCTCCTGCATCGCCACCACGCAGCAGGCGTGGTTGCGCCAGACGTCGCCGGTGAAGCGCAGCACGCGGCCGATGCCCAGGGCCTCGGCGGCAGCGACGAAGGGCTCGGCGACGATGTAGCCGGCGATCTGCCGCGCCGCGAGAGCGGGCGGCATGTCGGAGGGCGGCATCACGACGAGGCCGACCTCCTCCGGGCCGAGGGCGCCCCGGCGGCGGATCACCGGCCTCAGCCCGGCCTCGGCGAGCAGCACCTGCAGCACGACATTGTGGATCGAGTACCAGAAGGGCACCGCCACCGTCCGCCCGCCGAGATCGGCGAGGCGCGCGACATCGGGGGCCACGGCGAGCCCCGATCCGCCGACATGGTTCCAGGCCACCACCTTGAGCGGCACGCGGCTGCCGAGCCGCGCCCACACCGCCATCGGCGCGAGAAGATGCACGACATCCACCTGTCCGGCCACGAAGGCCTCGATCACCTGCGCCCAGGAGCGCAGCAGCACAGGCTTCTCGGCACGGATCCCCTCGGCCTCGAACAGGCCGCGGCCATGGGCGACGAGCAGCGGCGCGGCTTCGGCACGCGCCGGGCGGGCAGCGGGCAGCGAGGCGGCGCCGGCCAGCATCGCCGGCAGGCCGATGAGGGCGCGACGCGAGAAGCAGGAGAGGCACATGGCGGTTGTCCGGTCAGTGGTGGGGGAGGACGGCGCGCAGGCCGCGCAGGATCTCCATGCGCATGGCGGCGAGCTCGGCGGCGGTCTCCTCGCGCGGCCGCGGCAGATCCACCGTCCAGCTCCGGGCGATCCGCGCCGGCGCGCCGCCGAGCAGGACCACGCGGTCGGCCAGCAGAAGCGCCTCGTCGATGTCGTTGATGACGAGCAGTGCGGCGACGCCGGTGCCGGCGACGAGATCGCCGAGCAGGCGCTGCATCTCGCCCCTTGTCACCTCGTCCAGCGCAGCGAAGGGCTCGTCGAGCAGCAGCACCTCCGGCGCGCGGGCGAGGCAACGGGCAAGCGCCGTCCGGCTCGCCATGCCGCCCGAGAGTTCCGCCGGCCGCCGGCGCCGCGCGGCCTCCAGGCCGACGACGGCGATCGCCGAGCGAACGCGCGCTGCCCGCTCGCTGCGGCTGCGCCGTTCCTGGCTGCGGAAGTCGAGTCCGAAGGCGACATTCTCCTCCACCGTAAGCCAGGGCAGCAGGCAGGGGATCCTGGAAGGCGACGGCCACGCGCGGATGCGGCGCGCGCAGCGGCTGCCCCGCCACCAGCACACGGCCCGCGCTCGGCGGAGCAAGGCCGGCGAGCGCGCGCAGCAGGCCCGATTTGCCGACGCCGCTCGGGCCGAGTACGGCCACCACCTCGGCAGGCGCCAGAGCGAGATCGACATCCGCAAGCACCGGCCGCGACTGGCCCGGATGAGTGAGGGCAAGCCCCTCGGCGCGCAGCGCCGTCCTCATGCCGCGCGCCCCTGCCTGCCCGCGGCGGCAAGCGCGGCCTGGAGTTGTGTCAGGCTCGGCGTGATCACCGGCACGAAGGCGGCCTCGCGCCAGCGGCGGGCAAAGCCGTCGCCGTGGGGGCGGAGATAGGCGCGCCCGCCGGCTGCCTGGAGCTCGAGACCCGTCGCCTCGGCCACGATGCCGGCGAGCGCGATGCGGATGCGGAACAGCGCCGCCGCCTCGGCAGGCAAGCGGCCCTGCGCGAGCCCCTCGCGCAGCGCCTGCTCCTGCGCGGCGAGCCGCGCGGCCAGCGCCTCGCGTGCCGGGCGCAGCACCTCCCGCGCCGGCCCGGCCTGCGCCGCCGCTTCGGCAAGAGCGCGGCGGGCGAGCCCGATCGCCATGCCGCATTGCAGGCCGAGGAAGGCCGGACGCACCTGCGGCAGCCAGTGCAGCGCGTCCGCATGCAGCAGATGCGCCGGGCCGATCAGCGCCTCGCGCAGGGTGATGGCGGCGGTGGCGGTCGCGCGCATGCCCATCAGGGCGAGATCGGGCGAGCGCGCAAGGCCGGGCAGGTCATGGGGCAGCGCCGCGACGAAGGGGGAGCCGCCCGGCAGCGCGACGGCGACGGCGACGTGAAAGCCGCCGGGGATGAGATTCGTCGCCCAGGGCAGGCGACCATCGATCCGCCAGCCCTCTCCCTTCGGGCGGGCGACGACCTGCAGCTCCTCGAGCCCGGAGAGGAGCTTCATGGCGTTCGACAGGCCCGTCGCGCCGGCGAGCAGCCCGGGCAGGAGCCTCTCGCGAAGCGCGCCGTTCGGGCTCTGCAGCAGATATTCGATGAAGGTGCGCTGGCTCCAGAACAGGAAGCCCGCCGCCATGGAGTGCGACGAGACGGCGGCGATCGCCTCGATGGCGTCGCCGACCGTTCCGCCGGCCCCGCCCTCGGCGCGCGGCACGCCGAGAGCGAGGAGGCCCGCGCCTGCGTGCCGGCGCAACACCTGCCGCGGATCGCCCGAGCCGTCGTCGAGACCGGGCGCGGCGGCATCCAATCAGGCGGCGAGGGCGGGATCGAGGGCCGAGGTCATCGCCTTCTATTCCGCGGCGAGCCGCGCCGCGCCCAGCCAGCGGAAGGCTTCGAGCTCGGCGTTCAGCGGCGGGTCGGCGAGGTTGTTGGCGAAGTTTCAGAGCGTGGCGAGCGCCACGCCGAGGACGACGTCCAGCGCCTGGGCATCGGTGAAGCCGGCGGCGCGGAAGGCGGCGAGTTCGGCGTCCGTGACGCGGCCACGGCTCTGGATGACGGCGGCGGTGAAGGCGGCCACGGCGGCGAGGCGAGGATCGGCCGGCGGAGCGAGTCGCCGCAGCGCCTCGATGTCGGCGGCGTCCAGCCCCGCCTTCTTCGTGGCGATGGCGGTGTGGCCGGCGACGCAGAAGCCGCAGCCATGGGTGGCCGCGGCCGTGATCTGCACGGCTTCGCGTTCGGCGAGCGACAGCCCGGCGCGGGCATTGATGGTGGAGAGCGTCTGATAGGCCTCGAGCGCCGCCGGGGCTTGGCGAGCACGCGCAGCAGGTTGGGCAGGAAGCCGTTGGCCTGTTCGGCGGCAAGGAGGCGTTCGCGCGCCTCGGGTGCGGCATCGGCGGGGGCGAGGAGCGGAAGGCGGGGCATGGCGTCTCCAGGAGCGCGGGAAAACACCTATGGGATAGAAGAGTTTTTCTTCAATCCGCAATAGACACCCTTGGTAAGGGAAAATTTTCTACTCCCGAAGCGATCTCCTGGCTCGCTTGGCGCGTCACGTCACGCGCGGAGCATGCCGGCGCGGGCGGCCGTTGCGAATGCGCGCCGGGACCATCGAGGCCGGGCGCATCCCCGGCGGCGCCTTCGTGGCGCGCAAGCGCGACGCCGACCTCAGCGAAGCTGGAAGCGGATCGGCACCGCGACCTCGAGGCGGTCGGCCGCCATCTCCGCCGGCATGGCGGGCAGCCGGGCGCGCAGGATCATCGCCTCGACCGCGCGGTCGAGATCGGCATCGCCGGCGCTGCGCTCGATCCGCCAGGCGGCGACGCGGCCGTCGCGCATCACCGTGAAGCGCAGCGTGGCGACGCCTGTCGCGCGCCGGGCGCGCGCCGCTTCCGTGTAGCGCTTCTCGCGCTCGAGCGCGCCGAGCAGCGCCTGGAGATAGCTTGGCGGCGGCCCCGCGGGCGCACGAGGCTGGGGATCGGCCGCAGCACTCGCCGCCGCCGGCGCAGCGGCCTGCACCGGGCGCGGGGTGGGCCGGGGCTGCGGC
>JANWXJ010000145.1 GCA_025055335.1 Acetobacteraceae bacterium | reverse complement strand
CGGGCCGGTCGTGGCGGCGCTGCCGGCGCTGGCGGCCGGGTGGTGGCTGGCGGGGCGGCTGTTCTGAAAGCCGGCGGGCAGGGGGGCGCCGCCTGCCCGCCGGGCGGCGACGCAAAGCACTGTGTGCACCCGCCCGGCCTGGCCTGCGGGCCCCGCCGGGCGCGACCCTTCCGGCTGACGGGATCCGCCGCTCAGGCGTGCGCGGGTTCCGCGCCTGCGGCGTCCAGCGCGTCGCACAGGGGATCGAGCGCGAGGGCGAAGCGCACGAGCTGCGACAGCAGCGCCACCATCGGCGCCGGGAAGGCGCCGGGCGAGGCCGCCTGCACCAGGATCCGGTGATCCGGCGAGAGGCGGAGGCGCCAGCCTTCGGGCAGACGCCGCGCGATCTCGGGCATCGCCGCCAGCACCGCGCCGCGACGCGACGGCGAGAGGGCGCTCGAGGGCACGCGGCCCGCCCAGGCGGAGAGCAGGAGGCCCTCCGGCGTCAGCTCCGCCGAGCAGCCGCGGCCGCGCCAAGCGAAGCGCAGCACCGGCCGCTCCGGCCGCACGGGCGCAACGGCCCCGTCCGGCATCACCGCGATGCCGTTGATGCGAATCAGCTCCGCCTCGCCTTGCGCGTCCATCGGGGCCGATCTTGCCGCACCAAGGTGAACGAAGGATAAGCGCGCGCCATGTCGCTCGCCCATTCCCTGCGCCTCCTGCTGGCGCCACCGCACCGGGCGGCGCGGCCGTTCCTCGTCGGCGGCGCCGTCGTCGCGATCGGCGGCGGGCTGCTCGCAGGGCCGTGGCTGTTCTGGCCGGGCGCGCTGTTCACCGCCTTCTGCCTCTACTTCTTCCGCGACCCGGAGCGCGTGACGCCGCGCCGCCCGCGCATCCTGGTGGCGCCGGCCGACGGCAGGGTGGTCTCGGTGGCCGAGGCCGCGCCGCCCGCCGAGCTCGGCCTCGGGGATGCGCCGCGCTGGCGGGTGGCGATCTTCCTCTCGGTGCTCGACGTCCACGTCAACCGCGCGCCCTGCGACGGGCGCATCCTGCGCATCGCCTACCGCCGCGGCGCCTTCCTGAACGCGAGCCTGGACAAGGCGAGCGAGCTGAACGAGCGCAACGCCATCGCCATCCGCCTGCCGGACGGGCGGGATGTCGCGGTGGTGCAGATCGCCGGGCTGGTCGCGCGGCGCATCCTCTGCGACGTCGCCGAGGACCAGGTGGTGCAGGCGGGCGAGCGCATCGGCATCATCCGCTTCGGCAGCCGCACCGACCTCTATCTCCCGCCCGGGGTGAAGCCGCTGGTGCTGGAAGGCCAGACGATGATCGGCGGAGAGACGGTCATCGCCGAACTGCCGCCGATCCGCGCATGACCCCGCCGCCCCGCCGCCGCCCGCGCTTCGAGGGGCTGTCCTTCAACCGGCTGATCCCGAACCTGCTGACGCTGATCGGCCTCTGCGCCGGGCTGACGGCGATCCGCTTCGCCCTTGACGGGCGGTGGGAGCAGGCGGCGGGGCTGATCGTGTTCGCCGCCGTGATCGACGCGCTGGACGGTCGCATCGCCCGGCTGCTGAAGGGCGAATCCCGCTTCGGCGCGGAGTTCGACAGCCTGTCGGACTTCCTCTGCTTCGGCGTGGCGCCCGCCTTCGTCCTCTATCTCTGGACGATGCAGGAGGCGCGCGGCATCGGCTTCATCCCCTGCCTGCTGTTCGCGGTGTGCTGCGCGCTGCGCCTCGCCCGCTTCAACGCCGCCATCGCCGCGCCGGTGCCGCCGCCGAAGCCGGCCTTCGCACAGTCCTTCTTCACCGGGGTGCCGGCGCCGGCGGGGGCGGGGCTTGCGCTGTTCCCGCTCTTCGCCTCGCTCGCCTTCCAGGGCTGGGGGTGGGAGACGGCCGGGGCGTTCGTGCGCCACCCGGCCTTCGTCGCGCCGATCCTGATCGCCGTCTCGGCGCTGTTCGTCTCGACCCTGCCCACCTGGTCGTTCAAGAACTTCAAGGTGCCGAAGCCGGCGGTGCTGCCGCTGCTGCTGGGCGCGGCCGGCTTCGCCGCGCTGCTGGTGGCCGAGCCCTGGGCGGCGCTGGCGGCGGGCGGCATCGCGTATGCGTCGCTGCTGCCGGCCTCGCTGCGGTCCTACCAGCGGCTGGCGCGGGATGCGGCGGCGGATGCCGCGCGCGGCGGGCGGGGATGAGGGCTTGGGGGGCTTGGGGCATGCCGAGCGCCGTCGGTAACCACGCCCGGTCCGCTTCGCCGAAGGCCCGCGCGCGGTGATGCGCCGACGGACGGACACGGGCGACGGCAACCGGTGCGGCCCCGCGCGGCGCGCGGCATGATCCGCGGCCGCTTCCGCCTGCCGCTGCCGGGCGGCGCTTCGGCCGAGGTGCTGGGCGGCCCCTTCGACGCCCTGCCGCCCGGCGTGTTCTCGGTGTGCCTCGAGGCGGCGGCGGAGAAGGCGTGGCTGGCCGACATCCTGCTGCCCACGCCGGATTTCGGCGTGCCGGAGCCCGAGGCGCTGCGCGCGGCGGTGGCCCGCGCCCTCGCCGCCCTCGCGGCCGAACCGTCGCGGCCGCTGTTCGTCGGCTGCCGGGCGGGGCTCGGGCGCACCGGCCTGTTCCTCGGCTGCCTGCTGGTGGCGGCCGGCGTGGCGGGAGATCCGGTGGCGCAGCTGCGCCGCCTCTACCACCCCGCAGCCGCCGAGACCCCGGAGCAGGAGGCGGCCATCCGCTCCTTCCGTCCCTGACGGCGCGGCCGGGGGGGAGAGGGGAGGGGGGCCGGCCCCCGGCGCGCCGCCGCGGGCGGCCTATCGCCGTTCCGACACCACCACCCCGGCCTCCGTCAGCTCCGCGATCTCCTCGGGGCTGAAGCCGTGGGCGGTGAGGATCTCTTCCGCCTGCTCGTTGAAGCGCGGCGGCCGCCGCGGCGGCACCGCCGGCGTGCGCGACAGCTTGATCGGGCTGCCGAGGAACCTCAGCCCCTCCGCCTCGACCACCATGCCGCGATGCGCGGTGTGGGGTGCGGCCATCGCCTGGTCCACCGCCAGCACGGGCCCGGCCGGCACGCCGTTGCGCAGCAGGCGGTCGGCGAGCTCGATGCCGTCCTCCTCGGCCAGCCGCGCGTTCAGGATCTCGTCGAGCTCCGGGCGGTTGCGCACCCTGTCGGCATTGGTGGCGAAGCGCGGGTCGGCGGCGACGCCGTCGAGGCCGAGCAGGTCGCACAGGCGCCTGAAGGTCGGGTCGTTGCCGCAGGCGATGAAGATCTCGGCCGTCGCCGTCGGGAACTTCGAATAGGGGCTGATGTTGGGATGCGCGTTGCCGGTGGCGACCGGACGCTTGCCGTTGAGGAAGAAGTTCGCGGCCTGCGGATGGAGCAGCGCCATGCCGCAGTCGTGCAGCGTCATGTCGCAGTACTGGCCGCGGCCGGAGCGGCTGCGCTCGGCCAGCGCCATCAGGATGGCGATGGCGGCGTAGAGCCCGGTGGCCAGATCCACGACGGGGGTGCCCATGCGCAGGCTGCCCGAGGCCGGATCGCCGTTGACCGACATGAGCCCGACCATCGCCTGCAGCACCGCATCGTAGCCCGGCAGCCCGCCGAGCGGGCCATCCCCCCCGAAGCCCGAGACGCGGCAGTGGATCAGGCGCGGGAAGCGGGCGCCCAGCGCCTCGTAGCCGAGGCCCCAGCGCTCCATGGTGCCGGGCTTGTAGTTCTCGATCAGCACATCGGCGCCATCCAGCAGCCGCAGCAGCACCGCCCGCCCCTCGGGCCTCGTCAGGTCGAGCGCCAGCGCCCGCTTGTTGCGGTTGACGCCGAGGAAGTAGGAGGCGTCGCCCGCGGCGTCGAAGGGCGGGCCCCAGCCGCGCGTCTCGTCGCCCTGGGGGGGTTCGATCTTGATCACCTCCGCCCCGTGGTCGGCGAGGATCATGGTGCAGTAGGGGCCGCCCAGCACGCGCGTCAGGTCGATCACCTTGAGCCCGGCGAGGGCGCCCTGCGTCGTGGCCGCCGCCCCGGTCGGGTTGCTGTCTGGCATGGTCGGATCCCCCGCTGTGGCCCGCGCCGTGCGGGGCGCGGGCGGCATCGCGCGCGGCCTCGCCGGCCGCGACGGGGCGGCCATAGACCGGAAAGCGGCGCGGCGGAAGCCGCGCGCGGATCGCCCCCTTCGCGGGAATGTCGTTTCCAGCCGCCGTTGAACCGTCCTATCGTTCCGCGGCCAGCACCGGAAGGAGACTGCGATGCGTGTTTCCCCACTCGTCCTCGGCCTCGCCGCCGCGCTCGGCGCGGCGCCGGCGCTCGCCGCCACCGGCCACACGGCCTGGAACGACATCTCCATGACCCAGGACCAGTGCCTCGAGACCGGGCGCGAGGCCTTCGCCCGCCTCGGCTTCCGCCCGGTGATCCCGGAGGACCGGCAGACCGTCTTCGCCTGGCGGGGCGACGATCTGCTCGCCACCCGCTGCATCGCCGACCGCAACCTCGCGGTGCACTTCGTGTACATCTACGAGGCGCGGGACGGCGCCCAGATCCTGGATGCGATCCGCGCCGCCTATCGCGGGGAACGCGCCGGCGCGGGCCCTCTTCCGGGCCCGTCCAAGTGAGCCGCCCGGGGCTGGGCGCCGCGCCCTGCCCCGGCCGCCGCCTCAGCCGAGATGGGCGGCGAGGAACTCGGCCGTGCGCCCGTTGGCGATCGCCGCCGCCCGGCCGTCCCAGGAATGCCCGCCGATCCGGCTGAAGGCGTGGTCCACCCCAGGATAGACATGGGCCGTGATCCTCGGGTTGCCCTTCACCGCGGCCAGGATCTTCGCCTGCGCCTCGGGCGGAACGAAGCGGTCGCGCTCGGCGATGTGCATCAGCAGCGGGCGGGTGATGCGCGGCACCCCCTCCAGCATCTGCTCGATGCCGACCCCGTAGTAGGAGACGTTGCAGTCGGCGTCGCTCTCGACCGCCATGCGGAAGGCGAGGTTGCCGCCGAGGCAGAACCCCATGGTGCCGGCGCGGCCGTTGCAGGCCGGATGCGCACGGGCGAATGCAAGGGTGGCCTTCAGGTCCTCGATGCCCTTCGCCGCGTCGAAGCCCTTGTAGAGGTCGAAGGCGCGCTGCCATTCGGCCTCGCTGCCGTCGGTCAGCTGCACGCCGGGTTCCTGGCGCCAGAACAGGTCGGGACAGACGGCGAGGAAGCCGAGATCGGCCACCCAGTCCGACAGCGCGCGCATCGCCGCGTTCACGCCGAAGATCTCCTGGATCAGCACCACCGCGCCGGCCGGACTCCGCTTCGGTTCGGCCACATAGGCGAGGAAGCGGCCGGAGCCGTCGGCGGCGGGGATCGTCGTCTCTGCCATTGGGGTTCCCTCCGGGTTGCGGGCGGAGCATAGACCGGCCGGGCGGCCCCGTCAGTCCCGGTGGCGCGAGCGGGGCGGCCGCGATATATTCCTTTTCATGCATCCCGCGAGGCCCCGTCGCGCCATGGCAGAGCCCGTCACCCGCCAGTCCTTCCGCAACGCGATGGCGCGCCTCGGCGCGGCCGTCACCATCGTCACCACCGACGGACCGGGCGGCCGCGCCGGGCTGACGGCAAGCGCCGTCTGCAGCGTGACGGACGATCCGCCGACCCTGCTCGTCTGCATCAACCGCGCCGCCTCGGCCGCCCCGGCCTTCCGCGCCAACGGCGTGCTGTGCGTCAATCTTCTCTCGGCGGCGCAGCAGCGCCTGTCCAACCGCTTCGCCGGGCTCGAGGAGGCGAGGACGATGGAGGAGCGCTTCGCGCTCGGCCAGTGGCGGCGCGGAGAGACCGGCGCGCCCGTCCTCGAGGGGGCGGTGGCGAGCCTCGAGTGCCGCATCGCCGACATCGTCGAGAAGGGCACCCATTCCGTGTTCTTCGCCGAGGTGCAGTCGGTCGCCTTCGGCCCCGAGGGCCCGGCGCTGGTGTGGTGGGGGCGGCACTACCACCCGGTGGGGGCGCCGTAGCGGGGCGGCCGCCGGCGCGGGCGCCGTAGCGGGGGGCCGCCTATCCCCGCGGGAATGCCGCCGGCCCTGGCCCGGCTTGGGCCGCGGGCCCACATCCGCGCCATGCGCGCCAGGTGCTGCACCCTGCTCCTCGTCCTGCTCCTCGCCGGCTGCGCCTCGGAGCCCGCACGGCTGTTGGCCGACATTGAGGCCGGCCCGCGCCCCTCGGCGCTCAAGGCCGAAACGCCCGCGCCCCTGCGCGTTGACCATCCGGTGCCGGGCACTGCGGCCGATCTCTACCGCCCCGGAGACGGCGCGGCGCGGGCGCGGCTGGTCGTGGTGCCCGGGATCGCCGATGCCGGGCGGCGCGATCCGCGGCTGGTCGCCTTCGCCGAAAGCCTCGCGCGGGTCGGCTTCCTCGTGCTCGTGCCGGACCTGCCGGCAGCCTCCCGCGGATCGGCAGACGCCGCCGATTCCGAGACGGTCGCGGCCGCCGTGCTGGCGCTGCCCGCGCCCGGCCTGCCCACCGGCATCATCGGCATCTCCTACGCCGCGGGCCCGGCGTGGCTTGCCGCGATGAAGCCGCACCTCGCGGGGCGGGTGGATTTCGTCGTCACCCTCGGCGCCTATCGCGATCCCTACGCCATGGTGACGTTCCTCACGACCGGGGCCTATCGCGCGCCGGAGGAGCCGGGCTGGCGGCGCGGCGCGCCGCGGGCCGAGGCGCTGTGGCGGTTCCTCTCGGCGAATGCGGGCGCCCTGCCGCGGCCCGAGGAGGC
>JANWXJ010000115.1 GCA_025055335.1 Acetobacteraceae bacterium | reverse complement strand
CGGGGGCGGGCAAAACCCCGGGCGCCCTGTCGCCCCCTGCGCGGGCCGGCCGCGCCCCGCCCGCGCCGCCGCCCCCCTGCCGTCCGACCGTGAGGGTGCCGGCCCGGGCCGCGGCGTATCGTTCCGCGATCTTCCCCCAGTCGAGCACGTTCCACCAGTTGCGCACGTATTCGGCGCGGCGGTTCTGGTAGCGCAGGTAGTAGGCGTGCTCCCACACGTCGTTGCCCATCAGCACCCGCTGCCCGTCCATCAGAGGGTTGTCCTGGTTCGGCTTCTGCACGATGGCGAGCCGCCCTTCGCGGCTTACGGTCACGAAGGCCCAGCCCGAGCCGAAGAGGGTGTTGGAGGCGCGCTCGAACTGCTCGCGGAAGGCGGCAAGGGATCCGAAATCCCGGGCGATGGCCTCGGCCAGCTCGCCCGAGGGGTCGCCGCCCCGGCCGCCCATGATCTGCCAGAACATGCTGTGGTTGGCGTGCCCCCCGCCGTTGTTGCGGATGGCGGTGCGGACGGAATCCGGCATCTCCGAAAGCCGCATCAGGATCTGGTCGAGCGGCATGGCCGCCACCTGGCTGTGCTGCGCCACCGCCGCGTTCAGGTTGTTCACCTGCGCGCCGTGGTGGAAGCGCCAGTGGATCTCCATGGTGCGGGCGTCGATCGCCGCCTCGTTGGCGTCGAAGGCGTAGGGCAGCGGCGGCAGGGTGAAGGGGCCGGCGGGGGCCTGCTGGGCGCGCGGGACGGCGGGCACCAGCAGCGCGGCGCCGAGGCCGAGGGCGAGACGACGGGTGACGTGCATGGCGTTCCTCCTCCTGGCGCCGGCATGTTCGCGGCGCATGGGGGAGTCATCGCGCCGGCCGGGCCGGTGCTCAAGCCCGATTTCCGTGTCCTGGGGCGAGCAGGCCGACCGCCTCGGGCAGCAGCGCCGGGTCCCCGACGGCCAGCACGTCGCCCGCCGAACCGAGAGCGAGCGGCCGGCCCTCCCAGTCCGTCACGCGGCCGCCCGCCCCCTCCACCACCGGCACGAGCGCCGCCCAGTCCCAGGGCTTCATGGTGTCGTCCACCACCACATCCACGAGGCCGAGCGCGAGGAGCCCGTAGGCGTAGCAGTCCCCGCCCCAGGTCACGCGCTTCGCCGCCGCCCTCAGCCGGGCGAAGCGCGGCGCCGTCGCGGCCCCGAACATGTCCGGGCTGGTGCAGGAGAGTTCGGCCTCCGCAAGCCGCGGGCAGGGCCGGCACCCCGCTTGCCCGCCGAAGGGGCCGCGGAAGCGCGTGGCCTCCCCGGCGAGCCCGATCCAGCGCTCGCCCGTCACCGGCTGGTCGATCACGCCGAGCACCGGCCGGCCGCGGTGCAGCAGGCCGATCAGCGTGCCGAACAGCGGCCGGCCGGTGACGAAGGCGCGGGTGCCGTCGATCGGGTCGAGCACCCAGAGGTATTCGGCCTCGCCGTTCAGCGTGCCGTGCTCCTCGCCCATCACGCCGTGGGCGGGGAAATGCGAGAGGATCAGCGCCCGCAGCGCGGCCTCCGCGTCGCGGTCGGCGATGGTTACGGGGCTGTCGTCGCCCTTCGCCTCCACGCAGAGGGGCGCGCGGAAATGGGGCCTGATTATCGCGCCCGCGGCGTCGGCCGCGGCGTTCGCCACGGCCAGCAGCGCGTCGCGGTTCAGGGCAGCGGCACCGGGTTGGCCGACAGCGTGCGCAGATAGGCGATCAGGTCCGCCCGCTGCTGCGCGCTGGCAAGGCCGTTGAAGCCCATGCTGGTGCCGGGCATCGCCGCGCGGGGGTTGGCGATGAAGGCGTTCAGCGCCTCGAAGGTCCAGGGCTCGTTCGCGCGCGCCTGGTTGGCGGCGGAGTAGCGGAAGCCCTCGGCGCGGGCGTGGTTGGCGCCGACGATGCCCCAGAGATTCGGCCCGACGCCATGCCGCCCGCCCTCGTTGAAGGTGTGGCAGGAGCCGCACTGCCTATGGGCGAGGGTGCGGCCGTTCTCGACATTGGCGGCGGCGAGCAGCGGGGTGATCGGCTCCACCGCCGGGGCGGCTGGGGCTGCCGGGGCGGCGGCCTGCTGCGGCTGCGCG
The DNA here is from genome assembly GCA_025055335.1 of Acetobacteraceae bacterium. Lineage (GTDB taxonomy): Bacteria > Pseudomonadota > Alphaproteobacteria > Acetobacterales > Acetobacteraceae > JANWXJ01. Next base: position 8,549 of record JANWXJ010000115.1, on the reverse strand, counting down.
CCGCCGATGGCGATGGCCGGGGCGGCGGGGCGCTTCGGATAGACGAGGAGTTCGCCGATCAGCCCGGCCGTCATGAAGCACACGCCGGCCGTCAGCACCGCGGCGAAGACCTTGTTCGTCTCGAGACTCATGCGCCGATCGCCCTTCCCGACACCGGCAGGGCGCGGGCGCATTGCCTCCGCCCGCCCGCCCGCCTACAAGCCGGGCCTACTTAGACGGGCGCCTTCCGCGCCGCAACCCAGGGGCCCGGCCGTTCCGCCCGCCGTTCCATGCAGCCGATCGTCCTCATTCCCGCGCGCCTTGCCGCCACCCGACTGCCCGGCAAGCCGCTCGCCGACATCGCCGGGCGGCCGATGATCCTGCATGTGCTCGAGCGCGCGCGCGCCGCCGGCCTCGGCCCGGTCGCGGTGGCCGCGGGCGATGCCGAGATCGCCGCGGTGGTGCGCGCCGCCGGCGGCACCGCCGTCGAGACCGACCCGGCGCTGCCCTCCGGCACCGACCGCATCGCGGCGGCGCTGCATGTGCTGGACCCCGAAGGCCGCCACGACGTAGTGGTGAACCTGCAGGGGGATCTGCCGACCATCCCGCCCGAGGCGATCGCCGCGGTGCTGAAGCCGCTCGCCGATCCGGCGGTGGACATAGGCACGCTGGTGGCGCCGATCGCCTCGGCCGAGGAGGCGGCGGCCGAATCGGTCGTCAAATGCGCCTGCGCCTTCGAGGGCGGGGCGGAGGTGGTGCCCGCGCTCTACTTCTCCCGCCGCGCCATCCCCTGGGGCAAGGGGCCGCTGTGGCACCACATCGGCATCTACGCCTACCGCCGTGCAGCGCTCGGGCGCTTCGTGGCGCTGCCGCCCTCCCCCCTCGAGCGGCGCGAGCGGCTCGAGCAGCTCCGCGCGCTCGAGGCGGGGATGCGGATCGCCGCGGCGCGCATCGCCGCCGCCCCCTTCGGCGTGGACACGCCGGCCGACCTTGCCCGCGCCCGCGCCATCCTCGGAGCCTGATCCATGTCCCCTGTCATCGCCTTCCAGGGCGTTCCCGGCGCCTATTCCGATCTGGCCTGCCGCGCCGCCTATCCGGGCTGGCGCACGCTGCCCTGCGCGAGCTTCGAGGCGGCGATCGCGGCGGTGCACGAGGGCGAGGCGCGGCTTGCCATGCTGCCCTGCGAGAACAGCCTGGCCGGCCGGGTGCCGGACATCCACCGCCTGCTGCCGGATTCCGGGCTGTTCGTGGTGGGCGAGCATTTCCAGCGCGTCGAGCATTGCCTGCTCGCGCCGCGGGGGGCCACCCTGGTGACGCTGAAGCGGGCGCATTCGCATCCGATGGCGCTCGGGCAGGTGCTGCACAGCCTGCGCGCCCTCGGGCTCGAGCCGGTGATCGAGGCCGACACCGCCGGGGCGGCGAAGCTCGTTGCCGAACGCGGCGGGGTGGAGGATGCGGCGGTGGCCTCCTCGCTCGCCGCCGAGGTCTACGGGCTCGAGATCCTCAAGCGCAACATCGAGGACGCCGCGCACAACACCACCCGCTTCTACATCATGGCGCGCGAACCCGCGCCGCCCCCGCCCGGCACGCCGCACTGCGTCACCACCTTCGTCTTCCGGGTGCGCAACATCCCCGCCGCGCTCTACAAGGCGCTCGGCGGCTTCGCCACCAACGGCGTCAACATGACGAAGCTCGAATCCTACATGGTGGGGGGGCATTTCGCCGCCACCCAGTTCCTCTGCGACGTGGACGGCCACGCCGAGGATCCGCCGCTGCGCCGCGCCCTGGAGGAGCTCGAGTTCTTCTCGCGCGAACTGAAGCTGCTCGGCACCTACCGCGCGCACCCCTACCGGCTGGAGCAGGCGGCCGCGGCGGAGTGAGCGGCGTCGCCCGCCTGCCATCGAAGCTTCGCGGAACCGTCACCTGCCCGCAACGCGGCAGGGCTAGAGGGGCGCACCCACGAACCACCGGGAGACCGCCCCATGCTCCGCCGCTCGCTGCTCGCCGGCTCGGCCGGCCTGCTCGCCGCGCCCTTCGTCGCCCCCTCGGTGAAGGCGCAGGGCCGCACCGAGATCCAGTTCTGGTACGGGCTCGGCGGCGCGCTCGGCGAGCGGGTGGCCGAGCAGGTGCAGCGCTTCAACGAGAGCCAGAGCCGCTTCCGAGTGAACGCCTCCTTCCGCGGCAGCTATGTGGAGGTGATGACCGGCGCGATCGCCGCCTGGCGCGCCGGCACGCCGCCCCACATCGGCCAGGTGTTCGAGGTGGGCACCGCCACCATGATGGCGGCGGGCCCCGCGATCCGCCCGGTGTACGAGCTGCTGGGCGAGGCGGGGATCGAGCTCGATCCGCGCCGCTACCTGCCCGGCGTGCGCGGCTACTACTCCGACACCCAGGGGCGGCTGATCTCGATGCCGCACAACTCCTCCTCGGCGCTGATGTGGATCAACCTCGACGCCTTCGAGCGCGCGGGCCTGTCCACCACCCGGCTCCCCCGCACCTGGGCCGAGGTGCGCGAGGCCGCCCGCCGCATCCGCGAGCGCGGCGCCGCCCAGATGGCCGCCACCACCGCCTGGCCGACCTGGGTGATGTACGAGCAGATGTCCGCGATCCACGACGTCGGGCTCGCCACCCGCGCGAACGGCTTCGAGGGGCTGGACGCCGAGATGAACCTCGGCCACCCCTTCTTCCTCAAGCAGACCTCCATGCTGCTCGAGATGCAGCGGGCGGGCGACTTCACCTACGGCGGCCGCGACGGGGCGGGGGGTGCGGCCTTCCCGGCCGGGCAGGCGGCGATCTCCTTCAACTCCTCGGCCGGCCGCGCGCAGGTCGAGCGCGACGCGCGCTTCCGCTGGGCCTCGGTGGTGCTGCCGCACCATGACGACGTGATCGCCTCCCCCCGCAACGGCGTGATCGGCGGCGCGAGCCTCTGGGTGTTCACCGCCCGCAACCGCACCGCCGAGGAATACCGCGGCATCGCCGAGTTCTTCCGCTTCATCTCGGATGTCGAGCAGGACAAGTGGTGGCACCAGGTGACGGGCTACGTGCCGCTCACCTTCGCCGCCTACGAGGCCTCCCGCGCCGAGGGCTACTACGAGCGCAACCCCGGGGCGGATGCCGCCATCACCCAGCTCTCGCGCGCCGAGCCGACGCCGAACAGCCAGGGCTTCCGGCTGGGCGGCTTCGTCGAGATCCGCAACATCATCCAGGAGGAGCTCGAGCGCGGCTTCCAGGGCCAGCAGGACGCGGCCACCGCCATGGCCAACGCCAACCGCCGCGCCAACGTGGTGCTGCGCAACTTCGAGCGCGCCAACCGCCGCACCTGACGCAGCCGGCGGGGGCCGCCCTGCCGCGGCCCCCGCGCCCTTCCCGCCCGAGGCCCCATGCGCCGCAAGGTCATCTTTCCCGGCACGGCGCTGCCCTATCTGCTGCTCGCGCCGCAGCTCGCCATCACGGCGGTGTTCTTCTTCTGGCCGGCGGGCGAGGCCGTCTGGTACTCCTTCCTCCGGCAGGACGCCTTCGGCATCTCGACGCAGTTCGTCGGCCTCGAGAACTTCCAGGACCTGTTCGCCGATCCGCTCTACCTGCAGGTGGTGCGGAACACGCTGGTGTTCTCCGTCTCCGTCACCGCGATCGCCATGTCGGTCGCGCTGCTGCTTGCGGTGCTGGCCGACCGCCACATCCGCGGGCGCGAGACCTACCGCACCCTGCTGATCTGGCCCTATGCGGTGGCGCCGGCGGTGGCGGCGGTGCTCTACATCTTCCTCTTCCACCCGAACATCGGGCTGTTCGGCCGGGCGCTGAACGGCATGGGTGTGGCGTGGGACTACCGGCTGAACGGGGACCAGGCGATGCTGGTCGTGGTGCTGGCCGCCGCCTGGAAGCAGGTGTCCTACAACTTCCTGTTCTTCCTCGCCGGGCTGCAGTCCATCCCCCGCAGCGTGCTGGAGGCGGCGGCGATCGACGGCGCGCGCCCGGTCCGCCGCTTCTGGACGGTGGTGTTCCCGCTGCTCTCCCCCACCACCTTCTTCCTGCTGGTGATCAACCTCACCTACGCCTTCTTCGACACCTTCGGCATCATCGACGCGCTGACGAAGGGCGGCCCCGCCAACGCGACCCAGACTCTGATCTACCGCGCCTACATAGACGGGCGGGTGAACCTCGATCTCGGTTCCTCCTCGGCGCAGTCTGTCGTGCTGATGGTGGCGGTGATGGTCCTGACGCTGTTCCAGTTCCGCTTCATCGAACGCAAGGTGCACTACTGATGCCGCAGGCCGTCCCGGCCATCGCCGCCCCCGATCCGGCCGCGAGCGAGGCGCGCCGTGCCCGCGCCGACTGGATCACCCACGGCATCCTCGTCCTCGGCGTGGTGCTGTTCGCGCTGCCGGTGTGGCTCGTGCTCGTCGGCTCCACCCACGATGCCGCCACCATCGGCCGGGGCGAGGTGCCGCTGCTGCCCGGCGGCCATGCCGCCGAGACCTACGCGGCGGTCTGGACGCAGGGGGATACGCGCCGCGCGCAGGTCGCCGTCTCCACCATGATGTTCAACTCGGCGGTGATGGCGCTGCTGATCACCATCGGCAAGATCGCGATCTCGATCGTCTCGGCCTATGCGGTGGCGTTCTTCTCCTTCCCCGGGCGCATGCTGTGCTTCTGGGCGATCTTCGTCACCCTCATGCTGCCGGTCGAGGTGCGCATCTTCCCCACCTTCCAGGTGGTGTCCGACCTCGGCCTCGTGAACACCTACACCGGGCTGATCGTGCCGCTGATCGCCTCGGCCACCGCCACGCTGCTGTTCCGCCAGTTCTTCCTGACGATCCCCGATGAACTGGTGGAGGCGGCGAAGATGGACGGCGCCGGGCCGATGCGCTTCTTCAAGGACGTGGTGCTGCCGCTCTCCGCCACCAACATGGCGGCGCTGTTCGTGATCCTGTTCGTCTACGGCTGGAACCAGTATCTCTGGCCGCTGCTGATCACCACCAGCGCCGATGTCGAGACGATCGTGATCGGCATCGTCAAGATGATCGGCGCCGAGGCGGATACGGAATGGAACCGCGTGATGGCCACCACCGTGCTCGCGCTGCTGCCGCCCGTGGCGGTGGTGATCCTGATGCAGCGCTGGTTCGTCAAGGGCCTCGTGGAGACGGAGAAGTGACATGGCGACGCTGACCGTCGAGCGGGTCTCGAAATCCTTCGGCAAGGTGCCGGTGCTGCACGGGATCGACCTGTCGGTGGCGGACGGGGAGATGATCGTGATCGTCGGCGCCTCGGGCTGCGGCAAGTCCACGCTGCTGCGCATCGTCGCCGGGCTCGAGAGGGCGACGGAGGGCCGCATCGTCATCTCCGGCGCCGACGTCACGCGGCTCGAGCCGGCCGAGCGCGACATCGCCATGGTGTTCCAGAACTACGCGCTCTATCCGCACATGAGCGTGTTCGAGAACATGTCCTACGGGCTGCGCATCCGCGGCGTGCCGAAGCCCGAGATCGCGCGGCGCGTGGCGCAGGCGGCCGAGATGCTCGGGCTGTCCGGCCTGCTCGAACGCCGCCCGCGCGAACTCTCGGGCGGCCAGCGCCAGCGCGTCGCCATGGGCCGGGCCATCGTGCGCGAACCGAAGCTGTTCCTGTTCGACGAGCCGCTGTCCAACCTCGACGCCAAGCTGCGTGTGGCCATGCGGGCCGAGATCAAGCGCCTGCAGCGGCGCCTCGGCGTCACCAGCCTGTTCGTCACGCACGACCAGGTGGAGGCGATGACGCTCGGCGATCGCCTCGTGGTGATGAACCAGGGCCGCGCCGCGCAGGTGGCGACGCCCATGGAGATCTTCGCCCGCCCCGCCGACACCTATGTGGCGGGCTTCATCGGCAGCCCGGCGATGAACTTCCTCCCCGCGACGCTGACGGAAGGCGGCCTCGGCGCGCGCATCGCCGACGGGCCGGTGGTGCGCTTCGCCGACGGCCCCCGCCCCGGCATGGCCGGCCGCAGCCTCACCCTCGGCGTCAGGCCGGAGCATTTCGCCCTCGGCGGGCCGCTGCCGCTCTCGCCCGATCTTGTCGAGCCGCTCGGGTCGGAAACCGTGGTGCATGGCCGCCTGCCCTCGGGGCAGGAGATCACGCTGCGCCTGCCCGGCGCCCCGCCGGGCCATGGCACGATCGGGATCGGCATCCGGCCCGAACACCTGCACGTGTTCGACGGCAAGACGGGCCTGCGGCTCGAGGCCGAGCCGGCGATCCAGCCGCCCCCGCGCGTGGCGGCCTGAGGCCCGCCCGGGCCCCCTCCGGCGCGCGGCCAGGGGCCGCTTTCAGGGCGCGAGGCGCCTCTCCGGCGCGCGCAGCGCCGCCACCTCCTCGCGCAGCGCCGCCACCTCGGCGCGAAGGGCGGCGATCTCCTCGCCGATCGGATCGTCGCAGCCGGGGGTGATGCCGTAGCCGACGGTCGGGCGCCGCCCCTCGTGCTGCGGCGGCCGCGCCGGGATGCCCACCACCGTCTCGCCCGGCGGCACGGAATGCACCACCACCGCATTGGCGCCGATCCGCGCCCCGTCGCCCACGGTGATGGGCCCGAGCACCTGCGCCCCCGCCCCCACCACCACGTTGTTGCCGAGAGTGGGGTGCCGCTTGCCCGGCTGGGTGGACAGGCCGCCCAGCGTCACGCCGTGGTAGATCAGCACATCGTCGCCGATCTCGGCGGTTTCGCCGATCACCACGCCCATCCCGTGGTCGATGAACAGGCGCCGGCCGATGGTCGCGCCGGGATGGATCTCGATGCCGGTGACGAAACGGCCGATATGGGAGACGATCCGCGCCGGCGCCCGCAATCCCCACCGCCACAGCCGGTTGGCGAGGCGGTGGAACAACAGCGCATGCAGCCCGGCGTAGCAGAACAGCGCCTCGGCCCAGGTGGGGCGGGCGGGGTCGCGGGCGCGGATCGTGCGCAGCACCTCGATCAATTCCATCGGCCTCGCCCTCCTCGGCGGCGCATATCGTGCGGCCGGGTCCCCGGCGCCAGCCCCGGGCTCAGCCGAGCCAGGGGGGCACCGGCAGCCCCTTGCCGCGCAGGAACTCGGGGTTGAACAGCTTCGACTGGTAGCGCGCGCCGCCGTCGCACAGCACCGTCACCACCCGGTGCCCGGGGCCGAGCGCCTTCGCCACCCGGATCGCCGCCGCCACGTTCAGCCCGGCCGAACCGCCGACCGAAAGCCCCTCGTGGCGCAGCAGGTCGAACACCTGCTCGAGCGCCTCCGCATCCTCGATGCGCACCGAATCGTCGATCAGATGCCGCGCCGGGGCGAGGTTTCCCGGCACCCGCGCCGCCTGGCCGATGCCCTCGGTGATCGAGGAGCCCTCGGCCTTCACCTCGCCTGTCTGCACCCAGGCATGCAGCCCCGACCCGGCGGGATCGGCCAGCACGATCCGCACCTTCGGGTTGCGCGCCTTCAGCGCCGCCGCCACCCCGGCCAGCGTGCCGCCGGTGCCGCAGGCGCAGGTGAAGGCGTCCACCCGCCCCTCCGTCTGGCGCCAAATCTCGGGGCCGGTCGTCTCCTCATGCGCCCGCGCATTGGCTGGGTTGTCGAACTGGTTGGCCCACACCGCGCCCATCTCCTCGGCGAGGCGGCGGGAGACATGGACGTAGTTCCCCGGATCGCTGAAGGGCTTGGCCGGCACGAGCCGCAGATCCGCCCCGATCATCCGCAGGAACTCGAGCTTCTCCTTCGCCTGCGTCTCGGGCACCACGATCACGCTGCGCCAGCCCATGGCGTTGGCGGCAAGGCAGAGCCCGATCCCGGTGTTGCCCGCCGTGCCCTCGACCACGACGCCCGGCCTGCCGGGAACGAGGAGCCCCCGCGCCACCGCATCCTTCAGGATGCCGATCGCGGCGCGGTCCTTCACGCTGCCGCCCGGGGCCATGAACTCGGCCTTGCCCAGGATGTCGCAGCCTGTCGCCTCGCTCGCGCGGCGCAGCCGGATCAGCGGGGTCTCGCCGACCGCGCCCCAGAACCCGTCCACGATCCCCGCCATGCCGACCCTCCGCCCGATGCAACCGGTGATTGCCGGAAGCCGCGGGAGGAGTCCATCCGGCCGGCTGCCGGCCCGGCGCCCTTCGGCGGCGGGGCGGTTTCCAGCCACGGGGAAACCGCCCTAGGAAGGGAACCCCGTCGCTGCGGCGGGAACGCGAAGGAGACCGGCACCGTGTCGCTCGAAGGCCTTCCCGGCGGGCTGCTCGCCCGCGCCGACGCGCTGCGCGACGCCCGCGCCTGGGCCGAGGCCGCCCGCGCCTATGCCGAGGTGCTGGCGGCCGCCCCGCTCGCCTGGCCGATCATGGTGCAGCGCGGCCATTGCCTGAAGGAATCGGGCGATCTCGACGGCGCGCTGTCGCTCTACCGCCAGGCCGAGGCGCTCGCGCCGGAGGACGCCGACATCGCCCTGCAGATCGGCCACGCGCTGAAACTGCTCGGCCGGCGGACCGAGGCGGGTCTCGCCTATGCCCGCGCCGTCCGGCTGGACCCGACCAACGCCGACGCCCGGCGGGAGGCGGAGGCGCTCGGCTCTCTGCCGCCGGAGATGGCCGCCCCGCCCCC
>JANWXJ010000112.1 GCA_025055335.1 Acetobacteraceae bacterium | reverse complement strand
GGGCGCGCCGCCGGTGGGCTGCGCGGCCGGTTCCAGCCCGACCAGCGCGAGCGGGCGCGGGAGGCCGAGCGTGTCCGCGTAGAGGTGCCAGCCGGCGCCGGCGCCGGCCACCAGCCCAAGGACGACGAGTTGCGTGACGATGCGCATAGGCCTTCCAGAGAAACTGCAGGACATCTATTTGCCCCAGACCGGCGGGCGCAAGGGCGTAAGCGGCGCGCGAAACAATCGTTACCGAGCGTTGCGCCGCCCGCCGCGGCAATGCGGCGCGAAAGCGGGCAAAGGACCGCCCGGCGGCCGTGCCTGCGTTACATCCCTGTCATCCTTCATCCCGTTCCGCCTCCCCTCGGCGCGGCGGCGGCGGCACGCCGGCAAGCCGACGCGCCTCCGCCTCCAGGCGGTCGAGCGCGGCGCTGAACGCTGCGCGCTCCGCCACCCCAAGCGCCGCGCGGAAGGCGGCGTCCCGCTCGCGCGCCGCGCGCATCAGCCCCTGCTGCAGCCGCCCGCCGGCGGGCGAGAGGCGCAGCGCCACCTCCCGCCCATCGCCTTCCCCCGGCTGCCGCAGCACGAGCCCGCGCGCGACCAGCCCGGCCACCGCGCGGCTCGCCTGGCTCTTGTCGAGCCCCGCCTCCCGCGCCAGGCGCTTCAGCGTCATCGGCGCGAAGGCGCCGAGCAGCGCGAGGATCCGCCACTCCATCAGGCTGACGCCGAACTCCCGCCGGTAGCGCAGCGCCGCCCCGCGCGAGAGCGCGTTGGCAAGCCGGTGGATCCGGTAGGAGAGCAGGTCGCGGATCGTCTCCGGCGCGTCGTCCTCGGGCGGCGGCAGGCGGTCGGGCACCGTGGTCAGTCCACGAAGAACGGCGTCTCGGCGTCCGGGGCGCCGCGCAGCAGCAGGTCGAAGCGGAAGGCGCGGAGGCCCTCCGACCTCCCGTCCGGCCGCGCCACAAGCAGATGGCGAAGCCCCTCAGGCACGGCGCGCAGCACAGGATCGGCCTCGTTCGCGTCCGGGAAGTCCGGGAAGAACACGGTGGTGACGAGGCGGCGCATGATGCCCGAGGCGAGCACCGCAAGGTCCACATGCGGCGCGCGCGGGCCGGCCGGGTCGGCATAGCCGCCCGGCATCACGGTGCGGAAGGAATAGGCTCCCTCCGCGTCCGTCCAGGCGCGGCCCCAGCCGAGGAAATCCGGGTCGGCCTCCCGCCAGCCGGGGTCTAGCGGGTGGCGGAAGCGGCCCGCCGCATCGGCCTGCCACGCCTCCAGCACGGCATTGACGCAGGGGCGCCCGCCCTCCTCCAGCACCCGCCCGCGCAGCAGGATGTGCTCGCCGCGCGCGGTCGGCGCCGCCTCGGCGGAAAGCCGCGTCAGGTCGTTGTCGCCCTCGCGGAAGAAGGTTCGCGGGAAGAAGGGCCCGATGGTGTGCCAGGCCGTCGGCGGCAGCGGCGCGTTGGGGCGGATCATGGCGCGGGCGGCGTCGCGTGGCGGCCGCGCAGCACGATGTCCCAGGAGAAGGCGAGCCATTCGCCCTCCACCTCCTGCGGCGGGATCTGCCGGGCGAGAAGGCGCGGGCGCGCCGCCGCGTCGGGCAGGCTGTTCAGCAGCCTATCATGCGCGTTCAGCGGCTCGCCCGAGAAATACATCTGGGTGACGAGGCGGGAGAGTGTGGAGGGCCCGAGGATCGAGACATGCACATGCGGCGGCCGCCACCAGCGCCCCGAATCCGGCACCGGATAGGCGCCGGGCTTGATGGTGAAGAAGGCGTAGCGGCCCTCCCGATCCGTCAGCGTCCGGCCGTTGCCGACGAAGTTCGGATCGAGCGGCGCATCGCGCGTATCGAGCGGGTTGAAGTAGCGCCCGGCGGCGTTGGCCTGCCAGAGCTCCACCACCGCCCCGGGCACGCCGCGCCCGTCCTCGTCCAGCACGCGGCCCGAGACGTGGATGAGCTGGCCGAGCGCGATGCGGCCAGGGGCGATCACGGCGAGGTTGTCGTCCCCGGGCTTCAGCTTCGGCGAAAGGTCGAGCGGCCCGGTACGGGCGGTGCGCGTGTAGGGGCGCGGGATCGGCGGACGCGCTGGGTTGCGGCGGAAGGTGTTCGCGTAGCCCTCGATCGGCACCGCCGGCTGGGCGGATTCGTCGTAGGGCGCGAACAGGTCGGGCGGATCGCGGCGGGTCATGCGATCGTCTCCGGCTCGGCGGTGGCGAGATGGCGGAGCAGCGTCGGATCGGGCGAAAGGCCGAGGCCCGGGCCGGCCGGCGCGTGCAGGTGCCCCTTCTCGATCCGCAGCACGCCCTCGGGCACCACGTCGGCGAGGAGGCCGGGCGTGCCGCAGTCCATAGGGTGCGGCGAGGCGAGGCCGAGCGCGGCGGCGAGATGGGCGTTGGCGGCGGTGGCGACGGCGCTTTCGTAGAACGAGTGCAGCGCAGGAGTGAGGCCGATCCGCCGCGCCACCAGCGCCATGTCGCGCAGGCCGGCGATGCCGCCCCAGTAGAAGATGTCGCCGAGCACGATCTGCGGCCCGGCGCCGCGCCGGTAGCGGGCGGCGAGGTCGGCCGCCGACAGGATCGCCATGTTGGTGGCGATCGGTGTCTCGATCCGCGCCGAGAGCCTCGCCATCGCCTCCAGACCGTCGGTCGGGTCCTCGAGGAACTCGAGGGCGAGCGGCGACAGGCGCTCCGCGACCTCGAGCGCCTCGTCGGGGGCGAAGGCGCCGTTCGGGTCGTGCCGCAGCCGCGCCGCGGCCCCGAGGCGCCGGCGGAGGGCGCTCATCGCCGCCTCGTCCCAGGCGGGATCCTGCCCCGTGCTCTTCCACTTGAAGGCGGCGATGCCGTGGCGGTCCGCCATCTCCTCCGCCAGGGCTGCGACGCGGCCTGCATTCCCCGCCTCCGCCATGTGGCGCGCGAGGGAGGCGCGATCCTCGGCGCCGGCCGGCGGCGCCGCGGCCGGAAGCGGGGCCGCCACCGGGACGGGCGGGGGCGGGGCGGCGTGGCCGAGCAGCGCCGCCAGAGGCAGGCCGAGCAGCCGGGCCGAGGCGTCCCAGGCGGCGAGATCCAGCGCGGCGAAGGCGGCCAGCCCGTTGCGGCCGTTGCGGTTGTCGAAGGCGGTGCGGGCGAAGGCGCGGCGCAGCGCCGCACGCTCGCCGAGCGGATGCCGCCCGAGCCAGGAGCGCGCGAGCGCGCCTGCAAGCCGCGCGATCTCCTCCCCGCCCGGCGCCTCGCCCCAGCCTTCGGTGCCGTCGGCAAGGCGGATCTGGACGAGAACCCGGGGTTGCGCGCGCCGCACATACATCGCGCTGACGTACAGATGCCTGAGCGGCAGCGCGATGCGGTGCAGGGTGATTGCGCCTATGGCAGGGCCTGGCTCGGGCGGCGGCGGCAGAGGCTCGGGCGCACCTGGCGGCAGCAGCAGCGGCGCATCGTGTTCCGCGGCGAGTGCAGCGAGCGCCTCGGGCGGGAGGCCGCCGGCAGAGGCGCCGCCGCACAGCACCAGCCGGACTCCGAAGGCCGCGGCCAGGGCGGCGAGGTCGGCCAGCTGCCCCGGCGCAAGCCGCGACGCATCCGCCACCACCCGCAGCCGCGAGGGATCGAGGCAAGCGGCGAAGGGATCCTCCTCCGCCGCGAGTGCTCCGCGCAGGATGCGCGGCGCCGCCACGAGCCGCGGGCGCTCGATCCTCTGCCGCACCGCCGCTGCCGCGCCCTCCGCCACGCCCGACGCCTCCGACGCGCCTTGACCGGCCGCCGTGGCCGATCGTTTACTCCCTCAACCATCCGACGGAACGCCCATGCGCGCAACAGCGGAAGCGCCCGAGGTCGTGCTGTGCGAATGCTTCGCGCGCGACGGGCTGCAGCACGAAGGCACGATCCTGCCCGCCGAAGCGAAGGCCAGGATGATCTCCGCCATCGCCGAGGCCGGGTTCCGCCGGATCGAGATCACCTCCTTCAGCCACCCCGCCCAGGTCCCGCAATTCGCCGACGCCGAGGAGGTGCTGAAGCGCGTGCCGCGCCGCCCGGGCGTGCGCTTCAAGGCCACCTGCCCCAATCCGCGCGCGGTGCAGCGGGCGCTTGCGGCGAAGGAGGGCGGCTACGGGCCGGAGGAGATCAGCCTGCTGGTGTCGGCGAGCGAGGGGCATTCGCGGCGCAACCTGAAGCGCAGCCGCGACGAGCAGTGGCGGAACGTGGCCGAGATGGCGGCGCTGGCGAGGGGCGCCTTCGTCCTCGTCGGCACCGTCTCGGTGGCGTTCGACTGCCCCTTCGACGGGCGCGTGGAGGAGGCGACCGTGGAGGCGGATTGCCGGCGCTTCGCCGAACTCGGGGTGGAGCACATCGCGATCGGCGACACCATCGGCTCGGCGACGCCGCCGCGCGTGCGCTCGCTGGTCGCGCGGCTGTCTGCGGCGCTGCCGGGGGTGACCTTCATCGCGCATTTCCACGACAGCCGCGGCACCGGCATCGCCAACACGCTGGCGGCGCTGGAGGCGGGCTGGACGCATGCCGACACCGCGCTCGGCGGCACCGGCGGCCACCCGGCCGGGATCGCCTACGGCGAAGGCTTCACCGGCAACACCTGCACCGAGGATCTGGCGACACTCCTTGCCGCCATGGGCTGGCGCACCGGGCTCGACCTGACGCGCCTGCGCGCGCTGGGGCGGGAGGCGGAGCGGCTGCTCGGGCGCGACCTCTACAGCAAGAGCCTGAGGATGGCGGCATGAGCGTGCTGCTGGCGGAACGCCGGGGCGATGTCCTGCTCGCCACCCTGAACCGCCCGCATCGGCGCAACGCGATGGATGCCGAGCTGCAGGCCGCGCTCGATTCGCTGTTCGCCTCCTGCGCCGCCGATCCCTCGCTCCGCGTGCTGGTGCTGGCGGGCGCGGGCGGGCATTTCTGCGCCGGGCTCGACCTGTCGGCGGTTGCGGAGGAGGGCGATCCGGCGGCGCGCGAGGCCCGCGCGCTCGCCCGCAACCGCGCCACCGCCGGGCGCTTCGCGGCGCTCGCCTCGCTGCCGCAGGTGACGGTGGCCTGCGTGGAGGGGGTGGCGCTGGCCGGCGCGCTCGGCCTTGTCGCCGCCTGCGACATCGTGCTGGCCGAGGCGGGCGCCCGCTTCGGCGCGCCGGAGGTGAAGCGCGGCCTCGTGCCGGCGCAGATCCTGCCCTGGCTGGTGCGGCGCATGGGCTTCCCGGCGGCGAAGCGCCTTGCCGTCACGGGCGCGACGCTGACCGCCGAGGAGGCCCTGCGCGCCGGGCTCGTGGACGAGGTGCTGGCGGGCGCGGAGGCGCTGGCCGCGCGGCGCGAGTCGCTGCTGGCCGACCTGCGCGAGGCGGGGCCGCGCGCCGTGGCCGAGACGAAGGCGCTCTCCGCCCTGCTCGCCCCCGCCGTGCCCGAAGGCTACACCGAGGCGGCGACGGCCGCCTTCGCCCGCACCGCGGCGGGGGCCGAGGCCGCCGAGGGGGTCGCCGCCTTCCGCGAGAAGCGCCCGCCCGCCTGGGCCGCTACTCCGCGGTGATGCCGGCGGCCTGCGCCACCTCCCGCCACAGCGGCACCTCGCGCCGCATCCGCTCGGCAAGCGGGCCCGGGCCATCCAGCAGCAGCGCCGCACCCGATTCCTCCATCCGCTGCGCCAGCGCCGACCCGCGCGCGAGCGGCGCGACGAGCGACATGATCCGCCCGACCACGGCGGGCGGCGTGCCGCGCGGGCCGAACATGGCGTACCAGATGGACATGTCGTAGCCCGGCACGGCTTCCGCCACCGCCGGCACCTCGGGCAACAGCGCCATCCGCCGGGCAGTGGTGACGGCGAGCGCCTTCGCCCGCCCGCCGCGGATCTGCGTCAGCCCCTCGATGGTGCCGAGCACCATGAGGTCGGTGTCGCCGGCGAGCAGGGCGGAGACCGCCTGCCCGACCCCGCGATAGGGCACATGCAGCAGCTCCACCCCCGCGCGCTGGGCAAGCAGCGCGCCGGCCAGATGCGTCGTGCTGCCGACGCCGGAACTCGCGTAGGTGATGCGTCCCGGATGGGCGCGGGCGCGGGCGAGCAGGTCGGACAGGTCCTGGATCGGGCTCTCCGCGCGCGCGAGGAACAGCAGCGGCGCCTCCGTCACGGTGGTGATCGGCACGAGGTCGGCGATCGGGTCGTAGCCCGGATTGCGCATCAGCGCCGGCGCGATGGCGACCGAACTCGTGGTGAACAGCAGCGTGTGCGGATCGTTCGTCTGCACCACGTGGCGCACGCCGATGGCCCCGCCCGCCCCGGGGCGCGTCTCGACGATGACGGGATGGCCGAGCGCGCCCTGGAGATGTTCGGCGAGGAAGCGCGCCGGCACCTCGACCGGACCGCCGGGCGCGAAGGGGACGATGAAGCGCACGGTGCCGGTGGGCCAGGCCTGGGCGCGGGCGAGGCCCGGCAGCAGCGCAGGCAGCGCGAGCGCGGCAAGGTCGCGGCGGCGGAGCGGCATGGGCATGGCGTTCCTCCTGGCGCCGGTCTGATGCCGGCGCTTGTCGGTTGACAGCATCAACCATCCGCTGGAGGCTCCTTCTCCGCAAGGACAGATCGGGAGGAACGCGATGATCCCGGCCGCCGTTCCCCGTCGGGGCCTGTTCGGACTGGCCGCGGCCGCAATCCTGCCGGCCGGCGCGGCACGCGCCTGGGAGCCGACGCGGCCCCTCCGCCTCGTCGTGACCTTCGCCGCCGGCGGGCCGGCCGACCTGTTCGGACGCGTCCTGGCCGAGGCGATGGCGCGCCGCCTGCCGCAGCCGATGGTGGTCGAGAACCGCGTGGGCGCGGGCGGGGTGCTCGGGGTCGAGCATGTGGTGCGCGCCGCGCCGGACGGGCATTCCCTGGTGCTGACGGGCGCCGGCGCCATCGCGATCGCCCCCTTCCGCGCCCAGCCGATGCCCTTCGATCCGCTGCGCGACCTGCTGCACCTGACGCTGGTCGCCCGCGTGCCGGAAGTGCTGGCGGTGGCGGCGGAGGGCCCGCATCGCGATCTCGCCGCCCTGATCGCGGCGGGGCGGGCGCGGCCGCAGGCGCTCGCCTACGGATCGGCCGGGGTGGGCTCCATCACCCATCTCGCCTCCGCCCTGTTCGCGCGGGAGGCGCGCTTCGAAGCCACCCATGTGCCCTATGGCGGCGCCGCCCCCGCGGTGACGGACCTGATCGCCCGGCGCTTCGACTTCATGATCGCCGATGTGCCGGTGCTGCTGCCGCATATCCGCTCCGGGCGGCTGCGGGCGCTCGCCGTCACCACCGCCGCGCGCGTGCCCTCGCTTCCCGATGTGCCGACCACCGCCGAGGCCGGCCTGCCGCAGGTGAACAGCGACAACTGGTACGGTCTTGCCGCCCCCGCCGCCACGCCGCCGGAGATCGGCGTCGTGCTCCACCGCGCGGCGGTCGCCGCACTCTCCGATCCGGCTCTCGTCGAGGCCTTCGCCCGCGCGGATGCCATCCCCGCCCCGATGTCGCCCGAGGAGACACTCGCCTTCCTGCGCGCCGAACAGGCCAAATGGGGCCCGATCGTGCGGGCCGTCGGCGCCTGATGCCCCTGCCCTCCCGCCTGCCCTCTCTGCTCGGCATCCGGCACCCGATCATCCAGGGGGGGATGTCCTGGGCCTCCTCTTCGGCGGCTCTGCCGCTCGCCGTCTCTCGCGCTGGCGCGCTCGGCGTGATCGCGGCCGGGCCGATGCGGCCCGAGGATCTGGTGGCGGCGATCCGCGCCGTGAAGGCGGGGACGGATGCGCCCTTCGCGGTGAACATCCCGCTCTACAACAAGCGAGCGGCCGAATACCTCGACATCGCCGAGGCCGAGCAGGTCCCCATCCTCATCGCAAGCCAGGGCGGGCCGCGGCCGCATCTGCCCCGCTTCAAGGCGCGCGGCGTGGTGTGGCTGCATGTGGCGGCGAGCGAGGAGCACGCCCGCAAGGCCGAGGCCGCCGGGGTGGACGGCGTGATCGTCGTCGGCGCCGAGGCGGGCGGGCACCCGCCGCCGAGCCAGGTGTCCACGCTCGTGCTCGTGCGGGCGGTGGCGCGCGCGGTGTCGGTGCCGGTGGTGGCGGCGGGCGGCATCGCCGACGGCGCCGGGATCCTCGCCGCCATGGCGCTCGGCGCGGACGGCGCGCAGCTCGGCACGCGCTTCCTCCTGACCGAGGAGGCGACGGTGCATCCCGCCTACAAGCAGGCCGTGCTGGCGGCGGGCATCGCCGACACCGCCCTCGTCGGGCGCGACGGTCTGCCGGTGCGCCAGCTCCGCAACGCCCTCGCCGAGGCGGTCAACGGCGCCGAGCGCGCCGGCCGCCCGAAGGAGGAGGTGCTGGCGCTGTTCGAGCGGCATTCCCTGAAGGACGCGGCGCTGCACGGGGATGTCGCCTGGGGCAAGGTCGAGGCCGGGCAATCCGCCGGGCTGATCCACGACCTGCCGCCGGCGGCAGAGGTGGTGGCCCGGCTCGTCGCCGAGATGGAGGCGGCGCGTGCGCGCCTGTGCGGCGGATGAAGCCGCTCGCGGGCGTGACGATCCTCGATCTCTCGCGCGTGCTGGCCTGCCCCTTCGCGACCATGGTGCTGGCCGAACTCGGCGCCGAGGTGATCAAGGTCGAGCAGCCCGGATCGGGCGACGAGACGCGCGGCTTCGAACCCTTCTTCCCGGGCGGGCTGTCCGGCTATTTCGCCGCCTGCAACCGGGGCAAGAAATCCGTCACCGTCAATCTCCGGCATGAGGCGGGCGTGCAGGTCGTGCGCGACCTCGCCGCGCGCGCCGACGCCCTGGTCGAGAACTTCCCCCCCGGCACGCTCGCGCGGCGCGGGCTCGACTGGCCCTCGCTCAAGGCGGTCAATCCGCGGCTCGTCTATCTCTCCTGCACCGGCTTCGGCCAGAGCGGCCCCTACGCGCGGCGCAAGGGCTACGACACGGTGTTCCAGGCGATGTCCGGCCTCATGTCCCTCACCGGCGAGCGCGGCGGCGGCCCGGTGAAGCCCGGGCTTCCGGTGGCCGACCTGGCATCGGGGCTGTGGGTGGCGATCGCGCTGCTCGCCCTGCTGCAGGGGCGGGCGCGCACCGGCGAGGGCGGATACTGTGATTTCTCGATGTTCGACGGGCAGGTCGCGCTGCTCACGATCGCGGCGGCGCGCTGGTTCGCCCTCGGCGAGGTGCCGCCCCGCCTCGGCACCGAGCATCCGGGGCGCGTGCCGAGCGCGAGTTTCCGCTGCGCCGACGGGCGGTTCCTCCACATCACCGCCTCCGACCAGCATTGGCGGCCGCTCTGCCGCGCGCTCGGCCTGCCCGCGGACGAGAGCCTCGCCACCAACGCCGCGCGGCTCGCCCGGCGCGAGGAGGTGATGGCGATGCTGGCCGGGGCGCTCTCGCGCCTCACCCGCGCCGAGGCGGTGGCGGCGCTGGATGCGGCCGATGTGCCGAACGGGCCGGTGCTTTCGCTCGATGAGACCCTGTCCGATCCGCACACCGCGGCGCGCGGCCTTGTCGGGCGGGCGGCGCGGCCGGATGGCGGAGAGGTTCCGGCGCTCCGCATCCCCTACCGCTTCGAGGGCTTCGACAGCCCCGAACCCGCCGCCCTGCCCGGGCTCGGCGCGGACACGGAGGCGGTGCTGCGCGACCTGCTCGGCTACGATCCGGCGCGGATCGCCGCGCTGCGGGCGGAGGGGGCGATATGAGCGGGGTGCTGCTGCACGACGCCGACGGGCGCGGCGTGCATGTCCTCACGCTGAACCGCCCGGAGGCGCGCAACGCGCTGAACGCGGCGCTTGCCGACGCGCTGTCCGCCGCCTGCCGCCGGGCGGCGGCGGAGGGCGCGCGCGCCGTGCTGCTGCGCGCGAACGGCCCGGTGTTCTGCGCCGGCGCCGACATCAAGGAACGCCAGGGCATGGACGACGATGCGGTGCGCGCGCGGCGGCTGCGCGCCTTCGCCGCCTATGACGCGATCGAGCGCCTGCCGATGCCCGCGATCGCGGTGGTGGAGGGCCCGGCGATCGGATCGGGCGTGGAGATCGCCGCCTGCTGCGACGTGATCGTCGCCACCCCCGCCGCCTCCTTCCGCACGCCGGAGGCGCTGTGGGGCACGGTGGGCGCCACCCAGCGGCTGCCGCGCGTGCTCGGCAAGCGGCTGGCGAAGGACATGATGTTCACCGGCCGCACCCTCTCTGCCGAGGAGGCGCTGGCGCAGGGCCTCGTCTCCCGGCTCGTCGCGCCCGAAGCGCTGGAGGCGACGCTCGCCGGCATGGTCTCGGCCATCCTCGGCGCGCCGCCCGGCGCGCTGGCGCTGGCCAAGCGCTGCATCGAGGAGGGGCTGCTGCGCGACCCGCGCGGCGCGCTCGCCACCGAGATCCTGGCGATCGAGGAGAGCCTCGCCGCCGCCGAGTGGAAGGCCCGGATGGAGCGCTTCGGCGGATGAGCTGGACGCGCCGGCTTTCCGACTACCTCGACGCCAACGCCGCCGCCCGCGGCGGGGCCGAGGCGCTGGTGACGGAGCGCGCGCGCCTCACCCACGCCGCGCTGCGGGCGGAGGTTCGGCGCCTTGCGCGGGCGATGCTCGCGCTCGGCATACGCCGCGGGGAGCGGGTGGCGCTGCTGCTGCCGAACGACGAGGCGTGGGTCGCGCTGTTCTTCGCCGCCGCCTCGATCGGCGCCGTGACGGTGCCGCTCAACACCCGCTGGAAGGCGCCCGAGATCGCCTTCGCGCTCCGGCGCGCCCAGTGCGTCGCGGTGTTCGCGGCACCCGCCTTCCTGTCGCAGGATTTCCGCGCCCTGCTGCTCGAGGCGGAGCCCGCCGTCGCGACCGGCCTGCCGGGTGCTGCGCTGCCCTCGCTGCGGGCGGCGGTGTTCACCGCCGGCGAACCGCCGGCCGGGGCGATCGGCTGGGAGGCGTTCCGCGCGCTCGATGCCGGCGAGGCGGCGCTGGAGTCGGCCGCCGCCGCCGTGACGGCGGAGGACGATCTCCTCGTGCAGTTCACCTCCGGCACCACGGCGCATCCGAAGGGCGTGCTGCTCACGCACCACAACATGCTGCGCAACGCCGCCGCCTGCGCCGAACGCCTCGGCGTGCGGGCGGAGGACCGCTACCTGAACTGCCGGCCGTTCTTCCATGTCGCGGGCTCGACGCTCTCGCTGCTCGTGTGCATGGTGACGGGCGCGACGCTGGTCACGCCGCCGACCTTCGAGGCCGGTGCGGCGCTGCGGCTGCTCGAGGCCGAGCGCTGCACCCTCACCTCCGGCAACGACGCCATCTTCCAGCTCCTGCTCGCCCATCCGGCGTTCGGCCGCGCGCGCCTGCATCTTCGCGGCGGCTGGGCGGCGGCGGGGCCCGAGACGATGCGGCGGATCGCCGAGGAGCTCGGCATGCGCGAGGTGTGCTGGGCCTACGGTCTGTCGGAGGCCTCGCCCAATGTCGCGATGTCGGACCATCGCGAGCCGCTCGAGGCGCGCATCGCGGGCGGCGCGCATCCGCACCCGGGCATCGCGGTGCGCATCGCCCCGGACGGCGAGATCCAGCTCAAGGGCTGGTCGGTGATGAAGGGCTATGTCGGCGACGAGGCGGCCACCGCCGCCGCCTTCACGCCCGACGGATGGCTGCGGACAGGCGATCTCGGCAGCATCGGGCCGGACGGGCGGCTGCGGCTCGCCGGCCGCCTCAAGGACGTGATCCGGGTCGGCGGCGAGAACATGGCGCCGGCCGAGGTGGAGGAGGTGCTCTCCACCCATCCGGCGGTGGCGCTGGCGCAGGTGGTGGGGGTGCCGGATGCGCGGCTCGGCGAGGTGCCGGTGGCCTTCGTGCAGCTGCGCGACGGTGCGGCGGCGACGGCGGAGGAGCTGCTCGCCTGGCTCAAGCCGAAGGTGGCGGGCTTCCGGCTGCCGCGGCGGCTGTGGTTCGTGCCCGGGTTCGAGAGCATCGGCATGACGGCCTCGGGCAAGGTGCAGAAGGCGAGGCTGCGGGAACACGCGCGCGCGCTGATCGGGGGGGGGTGAAGGCCAGGGCGGCGCCCGTCACGCCCCGCCGACCAGCCGCCACAGCAGCGGCAGCAGCAGCGCGGTGCCGAGCGCGTTGAGCCCCATGGCGAGGCCGCTGAAGGCGCCGGCCACCGCGTTCACCGACAGCGCCCGCGCGGTGCCGATGCCGTGCGCGGCGGTGCCGATGGCAAGCCCCCGCGCCCGCCAATCCGTCACCCGCAAGAGGTCGAGCACCAGCGGGCCGAGCGCGGCCCCGACGATGCCGGAGCAGATCACCACCGCAGCCGTCAGGCCCGGCAGCCCGCCGAGCGCCTCGGCGATGCCCATGGCGACCGGCGTGGTGACGCTGCGGGGCGCGACCGAGGCGGCGACATCCGGCGCCGCGCCGAGCCCCGCCGCGATTCCGATGCCGGACAGCACGGCGAACAGGCCGCCGCCCAGCACGCTCGCCACCGCCGCCGGCAGGGACGACCGCACCGCCTGCCACTGCCGCGCAAGCGGCACGGCGAGCGCGACGGTCGCCGGCCCGAGCAGGAAGTGGACGAACTGCGCGCCGGCGAAATAGGCGCGGTACTCGACGCCGAGCGCAAGCAGCACCCCGGCGAGAAGGAGCACCGCGACCAGCACCGGATTGGCGAGCGGGTGCCAGCGGGCGCGCGCGGCGCACCAGGTGCCGGCGAGCCAGGCGAGGAGCGTCGCCGTCAGCGCCGCCAGCGGCTCGCGCGAGAGATAGACCCAGAGCTCGGCGAAGCCGCCCATCGCGCTATCGCCCCCGGCCGAGCAGCCGCTGCGCGAGCAGCCCCGTGACGCCGACCGTGAGCAGCGTGCCGGCCAGGATGGCGAGCGCGATCGGCGCCCAGTCCCGCGCGATCTCGGGCAGGTGCAGGATGACGCCGACACCGGCCGGCACGAACAGCAGGCCGAGCACGCGAAGCAGCGCGTCGGCGGTGTCGGCGAGGCCCTTCGGCACCTCGCCGCCGCGGGCGAGCAGCACGGCGAACAGCAGCGCCATGCCGAGCACGGGGCCCGGCACGGGAAGGGCGAGCAGGCGGGCCGTCGCCTCCCCGGCCAGCTGGCACAGAAGCAGGATGGCGAGCCCGCCGATCATAAGACCCTCCGCGCGTCGCGCGGAGGGTAGCGCCTCGGGCGGCCTCCCGCATCCGGGCCGGGAAGCCCTTCGGCCGCCGCGCCCCGTTGCCAAACGCCGCGCGCCCCGCCACACACTCGGGCCGATGTCCGCGCCGCACACGCCCATGTTCGCCCCCAGGGTCCGCGCCGTCCTCGGCCCGACCAACACCGGCAAGACGCATCTCGCGATCACCCGGCTGCTCGCGCACGCCTCCGGCATCATCGGCTTCCCGCTGCGGCTGCTCGCGCGCGAGAACTACGACCGCATGGTGGCGGCGAAGGGCGAAAGGCACGTCGCCCTCATCACCGGCGAGGAGAAGATCGTCCCGCCCGAGGCGCGCTGGTTCGCCTGCACGGTGGAGGCGATGCCGCTCGACCGGCAGGTCGAGTTCCTGGCGGTGGACGAGATCCAGCTCTGCGCCGACCCCGACCGCGGCCATGTGTTCACCGACCGGCTGCTGAACGCGCGCGGCATGGTGGAGACGATGTTCCTCGGCGCCGAGACGATCCGCCCCCTGCTCGCCCGCCTCGTGCCAGGCGCCGAGGTGGAGACGCGGCCGCGGCTGTCGAACCTCTCCTACGCCGGGCCGGCGAAGCTGACGCGGCTGCCGCCGCGGTCGGCCGTCGTCGCCTTCAGCGCGGGGGAGGTCTACGCCATCGCCGAAGCCATACGGCGCCGCCGCGGCGGCTGCGCGGTGGTGATGGGGCGGCTTTCGCCGCGCACGCGCAACGCCCAGGTGGCGCTCTACCAGAACCGGGAGGTGGATTTCCTCGTCGCCACCGACGCGATCGGCATGGGCCTCAACATGGATGTGGACCATGTGGCCTTCGCGTCCTTGCAGAAGTTCGACGGCCACCGCCCGCGCCCGCTGACCAGCCAGGAGGCGGCGCAGATCGCCGGCCGGGCGGGGCGCGGGATGCGCGATGGCACCTTCGGCACCACCGCCGAGTGCCCCGGCCTCGACGACGACATGGTCGAGAAGATCGAGACCCATTCCTTCGAGCCGCTGACGGCGCTGGCGTGGCGGAACTCGGCGCTCGACTTCGCCTCGCCGGAGGCGCTGCTCGACAGCCTCGCCGCGCCGCCGCCGGCGCCGGGCCTCGCCAAGGGCAACGACGCGACGGACCACATCACGCTGGCGGCGCTTGCCCGCGATCCCGAGGTGCTGGCCCTGGCCGACCGGCCCGCGCGCGTGCGGCTGCTGTGGGAGGCCTGCCAGATCCCGGATTTCCGCAAGCTGGCCGACGACAGTCACACCCGCTTCTGCGCGCGCGTGTTCGGGCATCTGGCGAAGGAAGGGCGGCTGCCGGCGGAGTGGATCGCCTCCGGCATCGCCGCCTGCGCCAGCACGGAAGGCGACCTCGATACGCTGATGTCGCGCCTCGCCTCGATCCGGGTGTGGGCCTATGTCGCCGCGCGGGCCGACTGGCTCGAGGATGCCGCCCGCTTCCAGGCCGAGGCGCGGGCGGCCGAGGACGCGGTGTCGGACGCGCTGCACGAGAGCCTGACGGCCCGCTTCGTGGACCGACGCGCCGCCCATCTGATCCGCAAGCTGGACGAGCCGGAGGAGGAGCTGCTGTCCGCCGTCACCCGCCGCGGCGAGGTGGTGGTGGAAGGCCACCCGGTCGGCACGGTGAGGGGCTTCGTCTTCGAACCCGCCGAGGGAACGCAGCGCGAGGAGGAGAAGAAGCTGATCCTCCGCGCCGCGCGGCGGGCGCTGCGGGCCGAGATGCCGCGCCGCGTCGGGCTGCTGGAGACCAGCCCGGATGATGCCTTCGCGCTGACGCCCCTGCAGCGCATCACCTGGACGGCGCCGGACGCGGAGCCTGCCGATGTCGCGCGCCTCAAGCCGGGGCCGGCGCCGGAGAAGCCGATCGTCGAGCCGCTGCCCTCCGAGTTCCTCGACGGCGCCGAGCGCGAGCGGGTGCGCGCGCGCATCGCGCTCTGGCTCGAGCGGCTGATGGAGCGCGAGTTCGCGCCGATCGCCGAGGTGGAGCGGAAGGCCGCCGAGGACGGCGAGCTGCGCGGCCACGCCTTCCGCATGCGGGAGATGCTCGGCCTCGACCCCACGCCCGCCCCGCGCGACATGCCGCAGGAGCTTCGCGCGAAGCTCAAGGCGATCGGCATCCGCGCCGGCCGCTTCGCCACCTATCTGCCGGAGATGCTGAAGCCGCGCACCATGGCGCTGCGCGCGCAGCTGTGGGCGCTGAGGGCGGGGATGGCGGTGCCGCCGCTGCCCGGGGCCGGGCTCGTGTCCACGCAGCCGCCGCCCGGCTGGCCGCGCGGCTTCGGCGCGGCGATCGGCTGGGTGCCGGCAGGCCCGGTGCTGGTGCGGCTGGATGTGGCGGAGCGCGTGGCGGGCGAACTCGGGCACCTCGCGCGGCGGGGGCCGGCGCTGCTGCCGCCCGAGACGGCAAGCCGCCTCGGGGTTAAGGCCGACCAGCTGGCCGCCGTGCTGGCCGCACTCGGGTTCCGGCTGCTGCCGCCGGTGCCTCTCGAACCCGGCCAGTACGGCCCGCCCGCGCCGGCGATGGTGGAGGCCC
>JANWXJ010000098.1 GCA_025055335.1 Acetobacteraceae bacterium | reverse complement strand
CTCGGCGCCCTCGCGGCGCGCGCGCCGGTGGCCGAGCTGCTGGCACGGCGCCACGGGGCGGCCGCCATTCCCGATGCCGCCCCCGCCGCGCGGCCCGGGATACGCATCCTCGGCGCCTGGCGCCTGCCCGGAGAGCCGCCGCTCCGGCTCGTGCTGGCCGAACCGGGCGGGCAATGCATCGTCTTCGGCCCGCCTGCCCCGGCCGAGGCGGTGCTGGCCGAGGCCGAGGCGCTGTTCGGGCGCTCGGCCTCCCTGCTTCCGGGCTTCCTCCGCCTCTCCGGGCCCGAGCGCGCGGCGCCGGGCGGCTCCCCCCCGCAGCGGCTGCTGTGGCGGGCCCGGCTGATCGAGGCTGAGGCCCCGCCCGGCCGCGGGCAGCGGGTGGTGGCGCTGCTCGTCTCGGCGGGCGGCGGCGGGCCGGTGGTGGTGAGTGCGGAAGCCGAGGAGGCGCTGCCGCTCCGGCGCTAGGGCCGAGGTCCTTCGGATCGGCCCGCGGTGGCCGCCTGCGGCCGGCGATCGGGCAGGCGGCCTGAGCGGCCTCCGGCGCCGGCCCTCGGCGATCCGCTCCCGGGCTGCGGTCCGAGGGGCGTGGCTGCGGCAGGGCATCCGGCCGTTCCGGCCCGGGGCGGATGCGGGCCTCCGCCGCACGGCGGTTTCCGGGCCGTTCCTCTGCCGTGGCCGGTGCGGCCCCGCGTGCCGGAAGGCGCGCGGGGGGCGAGCCGGCTGCCTCGGCGGTGCGTTCCGCCGGCCCTTGCGCCTGCCTCCGGGGTGCGCATATGAGTTTCAGAAATTTCTGAAACTGCAGGCACCCATGAATCTCCCGCCGCTCACCCAGGCCTTCGTGCTCCATTTCGGCGAGATGGGCTCGCGCTGGGGCATCAACCGCACGGTCGGGCAGATCTACGCGCTGCTCTACCTCTCGCCGCGGCCGCTCTGCGCCGACGACATCGTGGAGGCGCTCGGCATCTCCCGCTCCAACGTCTCGATGGGCCTGCGCGAGCTGCAGGCCTGGAACCTCGTGATCCTGAAGCACCTGCCGGGCGACCGGCGCGACCATTTCACGACGCCCGAGGATGTCTGGCAGATCCTGCGCATCATCGCCGAGGAGCGGAAGAAGCGCGAGGTGGACCCGACGCTGTCGGTCCTGCGCGGGCTGCTGATGCAGCAGCCCTCGAGCGAGGAGGAGCGCCACGCCCAGGCCCGCATGGCCGAGATGCACGGGCTGATCGAGCGGCTCGCCACCTGGTACGAGGACGTGAAGCGGCTGGATACGGAACGCCTTGCCGCGCTGCTCGCCCTCGGCGCGCGGGTGACGAGGCTGCTCGAGGCCAAGGACAAGGTCGTCGGCCTCGTGCGAGGCGGGCGCGGCGCGGCGGCCGGGGAGTGAGGGGCGATGGACGCGCTGCTGCTTGCCCGCATCCAGTTCGCGGCGAACATCTCCTTCCACATCCTGTTCCCCGCGATCACCATCGCCCTCGGCTGGGTGCTGCTGTTCTTCAAGCTGCGCTTCAACGCCACGCGCGACGAGAAGTGGATGGACGCCTACCGCTTCTGGGTGAAGGTGTTCGCGCTCTCCTTCGCGCTCGGCGTCGTCTCGGGAATCACCATGTCCTTCCAGTTCGGCACCAACTGGCCGGGCTTCATGGAGCGCGTCGGCAACATCGCCGGCCCGCTGCTCGCCTACGAGGTGCTGACGGCCTTCTTCCTCGAGGCGACCTTCGTCGCGATCATGCTGTTCGGCCTCCATCGCGTGCCGGGCTGGCTGCACACGCTCTCGACCTTCCTCGTCGCTGCGGGCACGACGATGAGCGCCTTCTGGATCCGGGTGCTGAACTCCTGGATGCACACCCCGGCCGGGTTCGAGCTGCGCGACGGCGTGGCGCACGCGACCGACTGGCTCGCCATCATTTTCAACCCGTCCATGCCCTATCGCCTCGCGCACATGCTCGCGGCCTCGGGCCTGACCGTCGCGTTCCTGCTCGCCGGCCTCTCCGCCTGGCGCTGGCTGCGCGGGGACTGCGCGCCCGGCGTGCAGGCGGCGCTGCGCACCGGCGTCGTGATGGCGGCGGTGCTGGCGCCGACGCAGCTCGTGCTCGGCGACATGCACGGCCTCAACACGCTGGAACACCAGCCGGTCAAGGTGGCGGCGATGGAAGGCAACTGGGAGACACGGGGGCACGTGCCGCTGCTGCTGTTCGCCGTGCCGGACGAAGCCGCGCGGCAAAACCGCTTCGAGATCGGCATCCCGAGCGGCGCAAGCCTTATCCTGCGCCATCACGCCGAGGGCGTGGTGCCCGGACTGAACGACTTCGTCGGCGAGCATCCGCCCGTCGCGCCGGTGTTCTTCGCCTTCCGCATCATGGTCGGCATCGGCGTGCTGATGATCGTGATGGGGCTCGCCGGCGCCTTCTTCCTGTGGCGGCGCGGCGCGCTGCCGCGGCCGCTGCTGCGCGGCCTCGTCGCCATGACCTTCTCGGGATGGGTCGCCACCCTCGCCGGCTGGTACACCACCGAGATCGGCCGCCAGCCCTGGCTTGTGCACGGCGTGCTCACCACCGCGGAGGCTGCCGGGCCGGTGCCGGCGGCGAGCATCGGGACGACGCTCGCGATGTATCTCGTGCTCTACGCCGTGCTGCTCGCCGCCTATGTCGCAACCCTCTACCGCCTCGCCGCGCGCGGGCGGATGCTGCCGGAGGCCGCGCCCGCCGCGCGGGTGCCCGCCGAATGACGCCCTTCCTCCCCCCCGAATGGCTGCCGCTTGTCTTCGCCGGGCTGATGGCGGCCGCCATCCTCGCCTATGTCGTGCTCGACGGGTTCGACCTCGGCGTCGGGATCCTGCTGCCCGGTGCCGCCGGAGAGGCCGAGCGCGACCGCATGGTGGCCGCGATCGGCCCCTTCTGGGACGCGAACGAGACCTGGCTCGTGCTCGGGGTGGGGCTGCTGCTCGTCGCTTTCCCGGCCGCGCACGGCATGGTGCTGACCGAACTCTACCTGCCGGTCGCGCTGATGCTGATCGCGCTCACGTTCCGCGGCGTCGCCTTCGAGTTCCGCGCCAAGGCGGCGGATGCGCGCGGGAAGCGGAGATGGGATGCGGCCTTCTTCGGAGGCTCCCTCCTCGCCGCGCTGTCGCAGGGCTGGATGCTCGGGCGCTACGTGCTCGGCTTCGATCCCTCGCCCGCGGCGCAGGGCTTCGCCGCGATGTGCGCGGCCGGGCTCGCCATCGCCTATGTGTTCATCGGCGCGGCGTGGCTGGTGTGGCGCACCGAGGGTGCGCTGCAGCGCCGCGCCATCGGCTGGGCGCGGGCGGCGATCTGGCCGATGGGCCTCGGCATCCTGCTCGTCTCGGCCGTCACGCCGCTGGTCAGCGAGCGGATCTTCCGCCGCTGGTTCGACGTCCCGGAGGTGCTGCTGCTCGCGCCGCTGCCGCTCGCCACCGCCGCGCTGCTGTTCGGCATCGCCGCGCTGCTGCGCCACATGCCGCTGCCCGGGGATGCGCTGCGCCGCGTGCCGTTCTGGGGTGCGGTCGGGCTGTTCTGCCTGTTCTTCGCCGGGCTTGCGTGGTCGTTCTTCCCCTATGTCGTGCCGGAGCGGCTGACGATCTGGGAGGCGGCGAGCGCGCCGGAGAGCCTGACGATCATCCTTCTCGGCGCGCTGTTCGTGCTGCCCGTCATCCTCGCCTACACGGTGGTGGCGTGGCGGGTGTTCGGCGGCAAGGCGAAGGCGCTGACCTACCACTGAGGACGCCGAGCGGCGCACGATTCGGGCGGCGCGCCGCGGCCCGCATGAGGCCTGTCAGCTCGCGGCGGAGGCGAGAATACGTGGCACCGCCGCCCTGGGCGCGGAAAGCCGCCAGGCCGAGCTGTCGGCGAGCAGCGCCCGCACCAGCCGCACGTTCAGCGCGTGGCCGGAGCGATGGCCGGTGAAGCGCCCGCGGATCGGCGCGCCGGCGAGCGCAAGATCCCCCACCGCGTCGAGCAGCTTGTGGCGCACGAACTCGTCCGGGTGGCGCAGCCCGCCCGGGTTCAGCACGAGCGCGCCGTCCACCACCACGGCGTTGTGCAGGCTGCCGCCCTTCGCGAGGCCGGCGGCGCGGGCGCGCGAGACCTCCTCGGCCGTGGTGAAGGTGCGGGCGTCGGCGAGGCAGCGGCGGAACGTGTCCTCCGTCACGCGGAGGGACAGGCTCTGCCGCCCGATCGCGGCGGCGTCGAACTCGATGGTCATCGCCGCCTCGAAGCCGGGCAGCGGCGCGGGCGATAGCTCGGCGAAGGCCCCCCCGTCCTCGACGCGCACGGTCTTCAGCACCTCGATCGTCCGGCGCGGCAGGTGCGACCGGGCGATCCCGGCGCAGCGCAGCAGGAACAGGAACGGCTCGGCGCTGCCGTCGAGGATCGGGACCTCCGGCCCGTCAACCTCGACGACGGCGTCGTCCACGCCGGCGCCGGCAAGCGCGGCCATGACATGCTCGATGGTTCCGATGCGCGCACCCTGGGCGCCGATCGTGGTGTTGAGGCGGGTGTCCACCACGGCGTCGGCGGTGGCGGGGATGTCGATGCCGAGGTCGCTCCGGCGGAACAGGATGCCTCTGCCCGGCTCACCGGGCGCGAGGGTGAGGCGTGCCCGCCGCCCGCTGTGCAGCCCGACGCCGACGCAGCAGATGGCCGATGCGAGCGTCCGTCGCCAGGCCGCGCCGTGCACCTGTTCGGCAGGGGGAAGCGAACCGTCCATCAGCCTCTTACGCCGCGGGATGCGGCCACACGCTGCCTGTTGCACCGCGGGAGGCTTCGCCGCCAGTCAAGGCTTGTTTCGCCATATTTCCTCCGCTTCGGCAGCCTTTTCAGATACTTGCCGGCGGGAATCGTGGCGGCAGGAAGGCAAATGGTGGCGCGGGCCTTCTAGCCCGCGCCGCGCCGCGTCAGTTGCCCTGGCGGCGGAGGAAGGCCGGGATGTCGAGGCCGCTATCCTCGGGCTGCCGCGGCGTCTCGCGCGGCGCAGGGGCAAGGGTGGGCTCGGGACGCGCAGGCCGCTCCGGCGTCAGATTGCGGCGCATAGCATCGCCGAGGCCGGTCATGCGTTGGAACAGACTCGCGCGGCGGACGCCGGGCGCGGCGGGCGGCGGCTCGGGAGCCCGGGCCGGACCGCGCAGCACCGGCGCCGGTGCCGGGCGCATGGGCTCGGGCTGGGCGGCGTAGCCGGCCGGTTCCGCTGCGGGCTCCATCGCCTCGCGCGAGGCGGGCTCGACCGTCACGGCC
>JANWXJ010000072.1 GCA_025055335.1 Acetobacteraceae bacterium | reverse complement strand
CGTCCTGCGGGACATGGGGGTTCGAGTCCCCCCGCCCCTACCACCACCCTGGCGGCCGGATGCGGCGACCGGGCGATCCCGGGTTGCTCCTGCGCCTGTCGTCAGAGCTCGGCCTTGGGGCGGCCGCTGATGGTCAGGACGGAGCCGGCGCGGCGGCGGGCGGGGCTGGCCTCCAGCGGGCATGGGTGGCAGGAAGACCGCCAGACGCCACCGCCCCGGGAGCCACGCCATGCCGCGCCGCCTGACCGTCGCCGCCGCCCAGCTCGGGCCGATCCAGAAGTCCGACGGGCGGGAGGTGGCGGTGCAGCGCATGGTCCGGCTGCTCGAGTGGGCCCACACGCGCGGCGCCGAGCTGGTGGTGTTCCCGGAACTGGCGCTGACCACCTTCTTCCCCCGCTGGTACCACGAGGACATCCGCGAGGCGGACCGCTGGTTCGAGACCGAGATGCCGAACCCCGCCGTGGCCCCGCTGTTCGAGGCCGCACGCCGCTACGGCATCGCCTTCCACCTCGGCTACGCGGAGAAGACGCCGGAGGGCAGGCGCTTCAACACCGCCGCCTTCTTCGCCCCCTCGGGCGAGATGGTGTTCAAGTACCGCAAGATCCACCTGCCCGGGCACCGCGACTACGATCCGGTGCGCAAGGTGCAGCACCTCGAGAAGCGCTACTTCGAGGTGGGGGACCTCGGCTTCCCGGTGGTGCGCGCCCCGGTCGGCTCGGCCGGCCCCGTCAATCTCGGCATGATGATCTGCAACGACCGGCGCTGGCCGGAGGCGTGGCGCGTGCTCGGGCTGCAGCAGGTGGAGCTGGTGATGCTCGGCTACAACACGCCCTCCATGAACAGCGAGAACAAGGGGTTCGAGGCGCATCACCTGCGCGTGCTGCACAGCCACCTCTCGGTGCAGGCGGGCTGCTACCAGAACGCCACCTTCGGCGTGGCCACCGCGAAGGCCGGGGTGGAGGACGGGCACGAGCTGATCGGCCACTCCGTCATCGTCAATCCGCAGGGCGAGATCATGGCCCAGGCCACGACGTGGGACGACGAACTGATCGTCGCCGACTGCGACCTCGACCTCTGCGCCTTCGGACGCAGGACGGTGTTCGACTTCGCCCGCCACCGGCGGCCGGAGGCCTACACGCGGATCACCGCCCAGACCGGCAGCGTGCCGCCGCCCGAATGGACGCCCTCGCGCTGAGGCGTCAGTGGATGTCCGGCTCCGGGGTCGGAGCGCCGGCTTCGAGGAAGCGCAGGTCGCAGCCCTCGTCGGCCTGCGTCACCTGGTCGAGATAGAGGGCGGTCCAGCCGCGGCCGTAGCGGCGCGGCGGGGGCGCCCAGGCGGCGCGGCGGCGGGCGAGCTCCTCCTCCGGCACCAGCAGATCGAGCCGGCGGTTCGCCGCGTCGAGGCGGATCGGATCGCCGTCCCGCACCAGCGCGAGCGGCCCGCCGAGGGCGGATTCGGGCGCCACATGCAGCACGCAGGTGCCGTAGGAGGTGCCGGACATGCGCGCATCGGAGATCCGCACCATGTCGCGCACCCCGGCGGCGAGCAGTTTCCTCGGGATGGGCAGCATCCCCCATTCCGGCATGCCCGGGCCGCCCAGCGGCCCCGCGTTCCGCAGCACGAGCACGCTGTCCGGCGTGACCGGCAGGGCCGGATCGTCGATCCGCGCCTTGAGGTCGGCGATGTCGTCGAACACCACCGCCGGGCCGGTGTGGGAAAGAAGCCGCGGATCGGCCGCCGAGGTCTTGATGACCGCCCCGCGCGGGGCGAGCGAGCCGGTCAGCACCGCCACCCCGCCTTCCGGCTGCAGCGGCGCATCCAGCGGGCGGATCACGTCGGCGTCGAACACCTCTGCCCCCGCGAGCTCCTCGGCAAGCGTGCGTCCGGTGACGCCGCGGGCCGACAGGTCGAGAAGCGGGGCGAGCGTGGCGAGGAACGCCCGGCTGCCGCCGGCGGCGTGGAAATCCTCCATCAGGTAGCGATCGCCGTTCGGCCGCAGGTTGGCGATCAGCGGCACGCGGCGGCTGATCGCGTCGAAGCGGGCGAGATCGAGCGACAGCCCGGCGCGGCGGGCCATCGCGATCAGGTGGATGATGGCGTTGGTCGAGCCGCCGAAGGCCATCGCCGCGGCCACCGCATTGTCGATGTTCGCCTGGGAGAGGATGCGGGCGGGCGTGCGGTCCTCCCACGCCATCTCGACGGCGAGCCGCCCGGCGGCGGCGGCCATGCGCGGATGCGCCGAATCGGCGGCCGGGATCGAG
This sequence comes from Acetobacteraceae bacterium, assembly GCA_025055335.1. Classification (GTDB taxonomy): domain Bacteria; phylum Pseudomonadota; class Alphaproteobacteria; order Acetobacterales; family Acetobacteraceae; genus JANWXJ01. The sequence continues at coordinate 25,032 of JANWXJ010000072.1, read as the reverse complement.
GCGGCGCCGGGAAGCGAGAGGCCCATCGCCTCGATCGCCAGCATCATCGTCGCCGCCGTGCCGGCCGTCATGCAGGTGCCGTAGCTGCGGGCGATGCCGGCCTCCATGTCCTTCCACTCCGCCTCGGTGATGCGCCCGGCGCGAAGTTCGGCGTGGTACTTCCAGGCATCCGAGCCGGAGCCGAGCGTGCGCCCCCGCCACAGCCCGCGCAGCATCGGCCCGGCGGGGACGAACAGGAAGGGCAGCCCGGCCGAGAGCGCGCCCATCACGAGGCCCGGCCCCGTCTTGTCGCAGCCCCCGAGCAGCACCAGCGCATCCACCGGCTGGCTGCGCGCGAGCTCCTCCGTCTCCATCGCCAGGAGGTTCCGATAGAGCATGGAGGAGGGCTTCATGTACTGCTCGGTGACGGGATGCGCCGGCAGCTCCACCGGGAAGCCGCCCGCCTGCCAGACGCCGCGCTTCACCTCCTCGGCGCGGGTGCGGAAATGCTGGTGGCAGGGCGAGAGATCCGACCAGGTGTTGACGATGCCGACCACCGGGCGGCCGCGGAACTCGCCTTCCGCAAGGCCCATCTGCAGCATGCGCGAGCGGTGGCCGAAGGCGCGCAAATCCTCGGCGCCGAACCAGCGGTGGCTGCGCAGCTCCTCGGGGCGGCGGCGGGTGGGCATGGCGGTCGGGTCCTCGGGCTGCGGAAGACGGTTCCTCAGCGGTTGCGTTCGCGCCGCCACGCCTCGAACAGCGGGCGGTTGGCGGGATCGGTCATGGGATAGAGGCCGCGGATCGAATGGCCGGCGGCCACGCGCTCCTCGACGAAATCCTCGTAGACGGTCTGCTCGAAGGCCTCCTCGGCCACCTCGTCCGCGAGATGCGCGGGGATGCAGACGACACCCTCGCCGTCGCCCACCATGACGTCGCCGGGAAACACGGCCACACCTCCGCAGGCGATCGGCTCCTGCAGCCCGACGGGATGGTGGCGGATCAGGTTGGTGGGGGCGGCGGGGCGCCGGTGGTAGGCGGGGAAGGGAAGGCGGGCGATGTCGGGGCTGTCCCGGAAGCCTCCGTCGGTCACCGCTCCGGCGGCGCCGCGCGCCATCAGGCGGCGGAGCAGGATGGCGCCGCCCGAGGCGGCGGAGGCGTCACCGCGGGAATCCACCACCAGCACGCAGCCGGCCGGGCATTCTTCTATGCCGCGCCGCTGGATGTTGGCGGGATCCGCGAACACCTCGAGCGTGTCGAGATCCTCGCGGGCGGGGATCGTCCGCATCGTATAGGCCGGCCCGACCATCCGCGGCGCCGCGTCGCCCACCGGGCGCAGCCCCTGCAAGAAGACGTTGCGGAGGCCGCGCTTGAACAGCACGGTGGTAAGGGTGGCGGTGGAGACCGCCGCAAGCTTCGTCCGGGTTTCCGGTCTCATGCGACGACCGCGTCCTCGGGTTGCAGGGCGGCCTCGGCGGCCTCCAGGGCCGCCAGCGCCGAGGCGAGTTCCTTCTCCGTCCCGGCGGGCAGCGGCCACAGGGCGGGCGGACGCGCGGGGCCAAGCGCCTCGCCGCGCGCAGCGAGCGCCGCCTTCACGACGGACACATTGGCCTCCCCCCGCCCGCGCGCGCGCAGGATCTCGAAGGGCAGCACGGCCTCGAGCAGGGATTCCGCCCGCGCCGCGCGCCCTGCCGCGAGCGCCCCGGAGAGCGCCACGCTGAGGCGCGGGCAGAGGTTGACGAGGCCGGAGGTGAAGCCGCGCGCGCCGACCGCCGACATGGCCGGCGCCCAGGGTTCGGCGAGGCCGCAGACCCACTGCCAGCCCGGCGCGATCCGCCGCGCCTCGGCCAGCGCCAGCAGGTCTCCGATCGCCCATTTGGCACCGACGATCCCGGGCAGCGCGGCAAGGCGCGCCAGCGCCTCCGCTCCCGGGTCCTCGCGCAGGTACAGCACCGCAGGCAGGCTTGGCGCCGCCGCGAGCACCTCCTCCACGTAGCGCACGAAGCCCGAGGGCCCGCGGAAGGGATCGAGGGGCTGGTGGATCATCAGCGCATCCGCCCCCGCGCGCGCCGCCTGACGGGCGAGGCGGGCGGCTTCCGTCGCGCTGCGGCCGACGCCGGCGACCAGCACCGTCCGCCCGGCGGCGATCCGGGCGAGGGCCGTGCACATCTCCTCCGCCTCCTCGAGGGAGAGGGAGAAGAACTCGCCGGTGTTCCCGTTGACGGTGAGCGCCCCGACCCCGGCGGCGATCGCCCGGCGCACCACGGCGCCGAGACGGTCCGGGGCGATGCGCCCCGTCTCGTCGTACGGGGTCACGAGCACCCCGACGACACCGGCCAGCGCCCTGCGCAGCCGCGCCTCCTGCATCGCCGTCTCCTCAGGTGAGCCGCAGATCCGCACGCCGCGCGACGTCGCGCCAGCGCTCGGTCTCGGCAGCGATGAAGGCGCGGAACTCCTCGGGGTTCGAGCCGACCGGCGTCACGCCGAGATCGGCGAGCCGCTGGGCGACGGCCGGCTGCCGCAGCGCCGCCACCGCCTCGCGGTGCAGCCGCGCCAGGATCGGCGCCGGCGTGGCCGCCGGGGCGAAGAGGCCGTGCCAGGAGACCGAGACGAAGCCGGGCAGCGCCTCGGCGATCGCGGGGGCGTCGGGGAAATCCGGCAGGCGCGCGCGGGAGCCGACGCCGATCAGGCGCACGCGTCCTTCGCGCACGAAGGGCACGACGGAGGAGAGGTTGTCGAAGGCGATCGGCACCTGCCCCGAGATCACCGCCGTCATCACCTCGCCCGAGCCGCGGAAGGGCACGTGTTCGAGCTGGCCGCCGGCGAGAAGCGCGAACAGCGCGCCGGCCAGATGCGTCGAGGTGCCGACCCCCGAGGTGGCGTAGGGATGCGGCTCGCGCGCCTCGCGCACGGCGACGACGAAGCCGGCCAGGTCCCGCGCCGGGAAGGCGGGATGCACGACGATCGCGTTCGGCTGCTCCGTCAGCTGCGTGACGGGCGCGAAATCCCGCAGGTTGTCGTACGGGATGCGGGGCATGATCGCCGGGTTGATGGCGTGCGTGCTGATGGTGCCCATGCAGATCGTATGCCCGTCCGCCGGAGCGCGGGCGCAGGCCTCGGCGCCGATCGCGCCGCCCGCGCCGGGGCGGTTCTCCACCACGATGGGCTGGCCGAGGGCACGCTGCATCTCGGTACCGACCAGGCGGCCGATGCTGTCCGTGACGCCGGCGGCGAAGGGGACGATCATGCGGATGGGCTGGGCGGGCCAGGCCGGCTGCGCCGTCGCGAGGCGGCCGGGCAGCACAGGCGCGGCAGCCGCAGCCAGCAGCAGCCCGCGGCGGGGGAGAGGGGTGTTCATGCGCGTTTCCTCCTGTCGGTGGTGCGGGCCGGAGGCCCGGATTGGGCGGTTTCGAGGCATGCGAGGGCGACGGCGAGCGAGCGCAGCGCATGCGCGCGCATCGCCGCTTCGGCGGCCTGCCCGTCCTCGGCCAGGATCGCCTCCACGATCGCCGCGTGCTCGCGCAGCGCACGCGCGCGTTCCTCGGCGGTATCGAGGACGGCGCGCCGCGTCATGTGGTCGTAGGCGGCGAAGCCGGCCAGCAGCCGGGCCAGATCGGGGCTGCGGGCGGCGCGGTGGATGGCGGCGTGGAGGTCTTCGTTCGCCGCCTTCACGCGATCGGCATCGCCCGAGCGCGTGGCCGCCCGCACCTCGGCGAGCGCCTGCCGCAGCGCCTTGCGGTCCTCGGCGGAGGCCCGTTCGGCCGCGAGCAGGGCCGCGATCCCCTCCACGGCGGCGCGGGCAAGCCCGATCTCGCGCAGTCTCGCGGGGGAGAGATCGGCGACCCGGCGGCCCGAACGCGGCCGCGTCTCGACCATCCCCTCCTCCTCCAGCCGGCGCAGGGCCTCGCGCACGGGCATCGGCGAGACGCCGAGCAGCGCTGCGAGGCCGCGTTCCGACAGCTTGGCGCCGGAGGGGAAGCCGTGCCCCACGATGGCAGCCCGCAGCCAGGCCGCCACGCGATCGGCGAGGGTGCCCGCGTGTTCCGGCGGGAACGGGGGGAGGGCGCGTGCCATGGCGCCTAATCTGCCATCGCAGATCGAGAAGTGCAATGGCAGAGCCCTCCACCTCCCCACCCGGTCGAGCCGCGCCGATCGCTTGACGCGGCGAGCCTGGGGCCGCGATACGGACGAGAGAGGCCACGATCCGGGAGACCGCCCCATGGCGAACCTTACCAAGCGCGCCCTCCTTGCCGCCGGCGGCGCCGCCCTTGCCGCCTCCGCCCTGCCCGGCGCCCGCGAGGCCGGGGCGCAGACGCCGCGCAACACGCTGGTGATCGCGGCGCAGATAGACGACCTGGTGGCGCTCGACCCCCACCACTCCTTCGAGGTGACGGGGTCGGACCTGCTCAAGAACGTCTACGACCAGCTCTTCACCCTCGACCCGACGAAGGACGTGGCCGAACTGCAGCCCGGGATCGCCGAATCCTTCGACGTCTCGCCCGACGGGCGCACCTTCACCTTCCGCATCCGCCAGGGCGTGCGCTTCCACTCCGGCAATCCGCTCACGGCGGCGGATGTGGTCTATTCCCTGCGCCGCCCGCTGCTGATCAACCGCACCCCGGCCTTCATGTACCGCTCGGTCGGGCTCACGCGGGAGAACGTGGAGCAGACCGTGCGGCAGGTGGGCGAGCACGCCGTGGCCGTCACCTTCGACCGCGCCTACGCGCCGAGCCTGATCCAGAACCTGTTCACCGCCACCATCGCATCGGTCGTGGATTCCCGGCTGGTCGAGCAGAACGCCGGGCAGGACATGGGCAACACCTGGCTCAACCGGAACTCGGCCGGGTCCGGGGCCTACCGGCTCGCCCGCTACCAGACGAACGAATCCTACACCCTCGAGCGCAACGACTCCTGGTGGCGCGGGCGGGCCAACCTGCAGCGGGTGATCGTGCGGCACGTGCCGGAGGCCTCGACCCAGCGCCTGCTGCTCGAGCGCGGGGACGTGGACATCGCCCGCAACCTCACCCCGACCGACATCGCCGCGCTGCGCGGGCGGCAGGGCATCGCCATCGCGGCCTGGCCGCGCGGCACCATCCAGTACGTCTGCGCCAACCTGACGGTGCCCGTGCTGCAGGATCCGCGCGTGGTCGAGGCGCTGAAGTGGCTGGTGGACTACGAGGGCATCGCCAACAACCTGCTCTCGGGCCAGGTCTTCCCGCACCAGACCTTCATCCCGCGCGCGATCCTGGGCGAGCTCGACCGCCGGCCCTATTCCTACGATCCGGACCGGGCGCGGCGGCTGCTGGCGGAAGCCGGGCACGCGGGCGGAATCAGCCTCACGATCGACACCGCCAACTCCTTCCCCTCGCTCGACTGCGCGCAGGCGCTCCAGGCGAGCATGGCGCGCGGCGGCGTGCGGCTCGAGGTGCTGCCCGCCACCGGCGCCCAGGTGCTGGCGAAGTTCCGCGCGCGGAACCACCAGCTCTTCGTCGGCATCTGGGGCCTCGGCTATCCCGATCCGCACTACAACGCCGACAGTTTCGCCCACAACCCGCCCGGCGCCGACAACCCGGGCAAGCTGACCTGGCGCAACGGCTGGGTGATCCCGGAACTCACGGCGCGCACGGAAGCGGCGATGGCCGAGCGCGACCAGAACGCCCGCGCCGCCATCTACCGCCAGATCCAGGAGGAGTTCCTGAACACCTCGCCCTTCGCCGTGTTCGCCCAGCAGCAGGTGCAGGTGGCGATGCGCGCGAACGTCTCGGGCTACATGGCCTCCTCGCCCGGGCTGTCGGCGATCTACTGGCTCGCCAGCAAGGCCTGAGATGGCGCTGCCGCGCAGCCTCCGGCGCGGGGGCGAGTTCGCGCTGCAGGTCTCGCTCACGCTGCTCGGGCTGCTCGCCGTCACGTTCTTCATCGGGCGGGTGGTGCCGATCGACCCCGTGCTCGCGGTGGTGGGCGACCAGGCGCCGCGCGACGTGTACGAGCAGGCGGCGCGCGAGCTCGGGCTCGACCGGCCGCTGTGGGTGCAGTTCTGGATCTATGTGCGGAAGATGGCGGTCGGGGACTTCGGCACCTCGCTGGTGACGAACCGGCCGGTGATCGAGGACATCGCACGGGTGTTCCCGGCCACGCTCGAGCTCGCCACACTCGCCACCCTCATCGGCGTGGTGCTCGGCGTGCCGATGGGAATCGCCGCCGCGGTGTGGCAGGACCGCTGGCCGGACCAGGTGGTGCGGGTGATCGGCCTCGTCGGCTACTCGGTGCCGATCTTCTGGCTCGGCATCATGGGGCTGCTCGTGTTCTACGGCATCCTCGGCTGGGTGTCGGGGCCGGGGCGGCTCGGCGTGGTGTTCGAGGACATCGTGCCGCCGATCACCGGCGTGATCCTGATCGATTCCGCCATCGCCCGCGAATGGGAGGTGTTCCGCAACGCCGTCAGCCACGTGGTGCTGCCGGCCTCGGTGCTCGGCTACTTCTCGATCGCCTACATCGCGCGCATGACAAGGAGCTTCATGCTCGACCAGCTCGGGCAGGAATACATCGTGACGGCGCGCGCCAAGGGCGTGCCGGAATGGCGCATCGTGTGGGTGCACGCGCTGCGCAACGTCTCGGTGCCGCTCGTCACCGTGATCGCGCTCTCCTACGCACGCCTGCTCGAGGGGGCGGTGCTGACCGAGACGGTGTTCGCCTGGCCCGGCCTCGGCCGCTACCTCACCACCGCGCTGCTCGCCGCCGACATGAACGCCGTGCTCGGCGGCACGCTGGTGGTGGGGGCGGTGTTCGTCGGGCTGAACCTGTTCTCGGATTTCCTCTACCGCCTCCTCGACCCGAGGGCGCGATGAGGGGGTGGCGCGCGCGGCTGCTGTCGGACACCCCGGCCTCGCGGCGGGATGCCGCGCTCGGGCGGCTCTATCGCGGCTGGCTCGCCTTCCGGCAGAACCGCCTCGCGCTGCTCGGGCTTGCCATCGTGCTGCTGCTCGTGGCGGTGGCGGCCTTCGCCCCCTGGATCGCCACCCACGACCCCTACGAGCAGAACCTGCCGCAGCGGCTGCTGCCGCCGGGTTCGGCCGGGCACTGGCTCGGCACGGACGAGTTCGGGCGCGACATCTTCTCCCGCATCGTCTACGGCGCGCGCATCACGCTGCTGATCGTGGTGCTGGTGGCGGCGATCGCGGCGCCGATCGGCCTCGTCGTCGGCACGGCGGCGGGCTATCTCGGCGGCTGGGTGGATTCGGCGCTGATGCGGATCACCGACGTCTTCCTCGCCTTCCCGTCGCTCATCCTGGCGCTCGCTTTCGTGGCCGCCCTCGGCCCCGGGATCGAGAACGCGATCATCGCCATCGCGCTGACCTCCTGGCCGCCCTATGCGCGGCTGGCGCGGGCCGAGACGCTGACGATCCGCGGCAGCGACTACATCGCCGCCGCCCGCATGCAGGGCGCGGGCACGCTGCGCATCCTGCTGCGGCACGTCATGCCGCTCTGCGTCGCCTCGGTGATCGTGCGCGTCACGCTCGACATGGCGGGCATCATCCTCACCGCCGCCGGGCTCGGCTTCCTCGGCCTCGGGGCGCAGCCGCCGGCCGCCGAATGGGGGGCAATGATCTCCGCCGGGCGGCGCTACGTGCTCGACCAGTGGTGGGTCGCGACCTTCCCGGGGATCGCCATCATCCTCGTCAGCCTCGCCTTCAACCTGCTCGGCGACGGGGTGCGCGACGTGATGGACCCGAGGAAGCGATGAGCGCCCTGCTCGAGGTGGAGGACCTGCGGGTGACCTTCCCGACCCCGACCGGCCCCTTCGAGGCGGTGCGCGGCGTGTCCTTCTCGCTCGGACGCGAGCGGCTCGGGATCGTCGGGGAATCAGGTTCGGGCAAGTCCCTCACCGGGCGGGCGGTGATAGGGCTGCTGCCGCCGAACGCACGGCTGTCGGCCAGGCGGCTTGCCTTCGACGGGGTGGACCTGCTCGGCGCCGATGCGCGGATGCTCCGGCGGCTGCGCGGGCGGCGCATGTCGCTCGTGCTGCAGGACCCGAAATACTCGCTGAACCCGGTGCTGCGCATCGGCGAGCAGATCGCCGAGGCGGTGCGCCTCCACCGCGGCGGCAGCGCGCGCGAGGCGAGGCGCCGCGCCCTCGGGATGCTGGAGGCGGTGCGCATCCGCGACCCCGAGCGGGCGATGCGGCTCTATCCGCACGAGGTCTCGGGCGGCATGGGCCAGCGCATCATGATCGCGATGATGCTCGCCCCCGAACCCGACCTGCTGATCGCCGACGAGCCGACCTCGGCGCTCGACGTGACGGTGCAGATGCAGGTGCTCGCGATCCTCGACAATCTGGTGGCGAAGCGCGGCATGGGGCTGATCTTCATCAGCCACGACCTCGACCTCGTCGCCTCCTTCTGCGACCGCGTGCTGGTGATGTACGGCGGGCGGGTGATGGAGGAGTGCCGCGCGCGCGAGCTCGCTTCGGCACGCCACCCCTACACCCGCGGGCTGCTCGACAGCCTGCCGCGCATAGACCGCCCGCGGGAGCTTCTGCCGACGCTCTCGCGCGATCCGGCCTGGCTCGATCCGGCATGATCCGCGTGGAGGACCTGGAGGTGACCTTCGGCGCCGGGCGCGACGCGGTGCGCGCGGTGCGCGGCGTCTCCTTCGCCGTGGCGCCGGGCGAGAGCTTCGGCCTCGTCGGCGAATCCGGCTCGGGCAAGTCCACCGTGCTCCGCGTGCTGGCCGGGCTCAACACCCGCTACCGGGGTGTGGCGGAGATCGGCGGCATCGCCGCCGGGCGCGGCGACAGGCGGCTGCCCCGCCTCGTGCAGATGGTGTTCCAGGATCCCTACGGATCGCTGCATCCGCGGCACACGGTGGACCGGGCGCTGTCGGAGCCGCTCGAGATCCACGGCATCGGCGATGCGAACGCGCGCGTGGCGCGCGCGCTCGAGGAGGTCGGGCTCGGGCCCGCCTTCCGCTTCCGCTACCCGAACCAGCTCTCGGGCGGGCAGCGGCAGCGCGTCGCCATCGCGCGCGCGCTGATGCTCGAGCCGAAGGTGCTGCTGCTCGACGAGCCGACGTCTGCGCTCGACGTCTCGGTGCAGGCGGAGATCCTGAACCTGCTCAAGCGCCTGCGCGCGAGCCACAGGCTCACGATCCTGCTGGTCAGCCACAACCTCGCGGTGATCGCGCACATGTGCGACAGGCTGGCGGTGATGAACCGCGGCGCGATCGTCGAGGAGATGGATTCCGAGGCGCTGCGCCGCGCCGCCCCGCGCGAGCCCTATACGCGCCAGCTCCTGCTCGCGAGCCGCGGCTATGATCGGGCGGTGGCGGCCGGGCTCGTCACCTACGACTGAGCGGGGGCGGCGGCCGGGGCGGGCGGCTCCTCGATCACGCTCACATGCGCCGCCACGATCCGCCAGCCTTCGGGGAAGCGCACCCAGCTCTGCTGCTGGCGCCCGATTCGGCCCGGGCCGCGGCGGAACAGCGTGCTGGCCACCGCGAAATCGCGCCCGAAGGTGGTGATGCGCGTGCGTTCCAGGCTTCGCGCGAGGCCCTGGGCGGGGCGGGCGGCGCGGAAGGCGGCGATCTCGGCGGCGCCGTAGAGGTTCTCGGCGGCGCCGTAGCGAACCGCCTTCTCGTGGTTCCAGAACAGGCGGTCGAGCACCGACACGTCGTTCGTGACGAGGGCTCTCTCGTACTCGGCGAAGGCGGCCTCGACCTCGGCCTTCACCTCGGGGATGTCGATCTCCATGCGTCGGTCTCCTCGGCCCTGCGGCGCGGCGCGGCGCGCACCGCCGCCACCGCCTGCAGGATCCGGGCCGCAAGCGCGGGCCAGCCGGGTTCCAGCATCAGCAGATGGCCGGCACCCGGGAGGAAGCCCGGCACGGTGCCGTGCCACAGGGCGCAGCGCCAGGCGGCGTCGGGGGGGATCAGGCGGTCGGCATCGCCCGACAGCACGAACGCGGGGCAGCCGACGGCCCAGCCCGGCGGCACGGGCTGCGGCGCCTGCGCCTCGATCAGCGCGGCGCGGCTTTCCCCGCCGAGCCGCGCCAGCACCCGCCGCGCCGATTCGGGCGGCATCAGCGGGCCGAACAGCGCCCCGGCCAGTTCCGGCGGCGCCTCGCCCGGCGGGGCATCGAGCCGCGCGAGCAGCCGCCACAGCGCGGGATCGGCCGCCAGCAGCCGGAGATTGCAGGGCAGCAGCCCCTCTGGCGGCACGGGGGCCAGCAGCACCTGCGCCACCGCCTGCGGCTCGGGCGCGAGCCGCTGCGCGAGCAGCGCCCCGAGGGAATGCCCGACCAGCACGACCGGACCACCCAGCGCGGCCATGGCATCGCGCGCGACACGCAGCCTGTCGGCCAGGGTGGCGCCCTGGCCGTTCGGCAGATCGGGCGCCGCGACGCGCAGCCCGGCCGCGGCCAGCGCGGCGGCGAAGCCCTCCGCCCACACCCAGGCGCCGCAGGCCGCACCGTGCAGCAGCAGGACCGCCGGCGCCGCATCCGCCCCCGCCCCGGCCCAGTAGGGCACGGGGCCGGAGCGGGTGGACAGGCGCCGCGTGGCGAGGCCGGGGCGGAGGGCGACGGCGTCGGGGCTCATCGGACGGGAATCACCGGCGCGCCGGCATCCGCGGCGGCTTCGGCGCGTGTCGGGCGCGACGCCGCCGCATGGCGTGGCCCGGCACTCCGCGCGACACTCCGCGGAAGCTGCCGCGGCCACGCCCCGGTCGCGGCCGGCCGGGAGAGGACAGCGAGGCCATGGCGCCGATGATCTCCGGGGATCCCTTCGCGCAGCTTGCCGGGCTGCTCGTGCTGGCGGCCGCCGCCGGGCTGGTCGGGCTGATGCTGCGCCAGCCGCTGATCGTGTCCTTCCTGGCGGTGGGGCTGGTGGCGGGGCCGGGCGGCCTCGGCCTCGTGCATCATGGCGGGCATCTCGAGCTGCTGGCCGAGCTCGGGGTGGCGCTGCTGCTGTTCCTGGTCGGGCTCAAGCTCGATGTCGGGCTGGTCAGGAGCCTCGGCCTCGTCTCCCTGACGACGGGGCTCGGGCAGGTGGCGTTCACGGCGGGGTTCGGGGTGCTGATCTGCCTCGGGCTCGGGATGGATGCGCTGACGAGCCTCTATGTCGCCGTCGCGCTCACCTTCTCCTCCACCATCATCATCGTGAAGCTGCTGTCCGACAAGCGGGAGATCGACAGCCTGCACGGGCGCATCGCGCTCGGCTTCCTGATCGTGCAGGACCTCGTGGTGGTGCTCGCGATGGTGGTGCTCTCGGCCTTCGGGGTGGGGGCGCGGGGCGGCGGCATCGGCGATCTCGCGCGGGTGTTCGGCGCGGGGCTCGGTCTGCTGCTCCTCGTGCTGCTGTTCGTCCGCTTCGCCGCCGCGCCGCTCTCCCGCCGGCTGGCCCGCGCGCCGGAGCTGTTGCTCGCCTTCTCGGTGGCGCTCGCCGCGATGTTCGCCGCGATCGGCGAGGCGGCGGGCTTCGGCAAGGAACTCGGCGGCCTGCTCGCCGGGGCGGCGATGGGCTCGACCCCGGTGCGCGACTCGCTCGCCTCGCGCCTCGCGCCGCTGCGCGACTTCCTGCTGCTGTTCTTCTTCGTCGCCCTCGGCGCCGGGCTCGATCCCGGCGCGCTCGGGCAGCAGGCCTGGCCGGCGCTGGTGCTTTCGGCCTTCGTGCTGGTCGGCAACCCGCTGATCGTGATGGCGATCCTCGCCGCCATGGGCTACCGCAGGCGCACCGGCTTCCTCGCCGGGCTGACGGTGGCGCAGATCAGCGAGTTCTCGCTGGTCTTCATGGCGGTCGGCGTGTCGCTCGGGCATGTGGCGGAGGGGGCGCTCGCGCTCGTCACCCTCGTCGGGCTCGTGACGATCGCCGCCTCGACCTACATGATCGCCTGGTCGCACCACCTCTATGTGTGGTGCGAGCCGCTGCTCGGCCCCTTCGAGCGGCGCGATCCCTTCCGCGAGCGGGAGGATCGCGCCCCGCCCGGGCAGGCGCCGGAGGTGCTGCTGTTCGGCCTCGGCCGCTACGGGGGCGCGATCGCCGAGCGGCTCCGGCGGCGGGGCGTCCGCGTGCTCGGGGTGGATTTCAACCCCGAGGCGGTGCGCGCGTGGCAGGGGCGCGGTCTGCACGCGCTCTACGGCGATGCGACCGACCCCGAGTTCCTCGCGCATCTGCCGCTCTGCGGCGCGCGCTGGGCGGTCTCGGCGGTGCCGGAGCGCGACCTCGGCGTGGCGGCGGAGGATGCGCGGCTGTCGCTGATCCAGGGGCTGCGGGCCGCGGGCTTCGCCGGGCGGATCGCGGTGACGTGCCAGCAGGGCGGGGCGGCGGCGGAGCGGCTGCGGGCGATGGGCGCCGACCTCGTGCTGGAACCCTTCCAGGACGCCGCCGACCAGGCCGTTGCCCTGATCTGCGGGGGTGGGCGGCCGGAACGGACAAGGGAGGAAGAGCCGGCGGAGGGCTGAGGGGGCTCAGCGCGCCCAGGGGTTGCGGCGCGGCGCGGGGCCGCGCGGCGGGGCGAAGCCGCCGCGGCCGGTCGGGTCGGTCCAGAGGCTGCCGCGCGGCCCCGCCCCGCCGGCCATCGCCATCAGCCGCGCCACCCGGTCCTCGGTGCGGGGGTGGGTGCGGAACAGCCCGTCGAACTGCAGCCCGGAGAGGGGATTGACGATGAACAGATGCGCCGTTTCCGGATGCGCTTCCGCGCTGCGCATCACGTGGCCGGCGTGATGCGCCTCGAGCCGCAGCAGCGCGTTGGCCAGCGCGCGCGGATCGCCCGCGATCTCGGCCCCGACGCGGTCGGCCTCGTATTCGCGCGAGCGGCTGATCGCCATCTGCACGAGCATCGCGGCAAGCGGGGCGATGATCATCATCGCAAGCAGCGCGATCGGGTTGGAGCGGCCGTCGCGGTCGCGGAACAGGAAGCCGAACTGCGCGAGCAGGCTGATGGCGCCGGCGAGGGTCGCCGTCACCGTCATGATCAGCGTGTCGCGGTTGCGGATGTGGGCGAGTTCGTGGGCGATCACGCCGGCCACCTCGTCCTCCGGCATCAGGTCGAGCAGGCCGGAGGTGACGGCCACCGCCCCGCGCGCCGGGCTGCGGCCGGTGGCGAAGGCGTTGGGCTGCGGATCGTGGATGACGTAGAGCGCGGGCATCGGCAGCCCGGCGCGGCGGGCCAGCGCCTCCGTCATGCGGTAGAGGCGCGGGGCGGAGTGGGGGTGGATCGGCTCGGCGTTGTGCAGGCGGAGCATGCGCTCGTCGCTCGTCCACCACGCCCAGAGATTCATCGCCGCCGCGACCGCGAGCGCGATCAGCATCCCCGCCTCGCCGCCGAGCAGGAAGCCGACGACGCCGAACAGGGCCGTGAGCCCGGCGAGCAGGATGGCGGTGCGCAGGAAGCCGCCCATCGGTCGATCCCCCTTCCGTGCAGGCGAGACAGCCGCCAGATGGGGGTCATGGAGAGCATGAGGCAAGACCCCGCCCCCCCGCGCCCGCCCCAGCCTGCCGATGCGCAGCCGCGCGGCGCGCCGCGCAGCGCCCCGCCGCTGACGCCGGTGAACCGGCCCGTGCTGCCGCCGGCGCGGCCGGAGGTGGAGGAAGGCGGCCCGGCCGGGCCGGAGCCCACGCGCTACGGGGATTGGGAACGCAAGGGCCGGGTTTCGGATTTCTGAGCGCGGGAACCTTCAGCGTGCCCCGCCCACGGGCTATGCTTTCCCGGACGGCAGGAGTGGACACATGGCCTACACGGACAATATCGTTGCCTTCGCGGCACGCGAGGAAGGCACGCATTGGGGCAGCAACCCGATCCGCATCCTGGAATACTTCCTGGCGGCGACGGGCTTCCCCTACACGCGGCAGGAGGCGCTCCAGGTCTCCTGGTGCACCTATTTCGTGATGTGGGTGCTGACGAAGGCGCAAGTGAGGCCGCTGCCGAAGGTGGGCCGGCCCCCGCCGGAAAACTTCTCGGTGGCGCGGTTCATCCGTTCGGTGGACGGGCGGACGGCGACGAACAAGGACGGAAGCCATCGGCACTGGGGCGTTTACGACGCGCATTCGGTGGCCCTGAAACGCTATGCTCCAAAGCCCGGCGACCTGTTCTACCTGCCCTCCTTCAAGGACCATGTCGGGATCGTGGAGAAGGTGATCTCGGGGGCGAAGGTGGAGACGATCAACGGCAACTCGGGCCCCCGCCCGGGAGAGGGCACCGATCCGCGACTGGTTCCGGGGATAGGCGGCGGCTTCGTCCATCGCAAGACGCTCGACCTTCTGGACGGCAGCAGCGCGCATAGCGGCGCTGTATGGATCGAGGTGCCGGATTGAGCGCAGCCGGGAACACGCTTGTGGGCGGCACCCGCCGCGCCCTACCATATCTTGCGGCGCGGGAACGTCAGCGATTCGTTCGTGCGACTCGGGCCAAGTGCCTGATCCGGCAGGGTTCCTGTCTGCCGGCAATCACGCTTTGTTCCTGGGCGGCGCCGGCATGGTGCGCAGCCGGAACGCCAGCCCGAACAGCCCCGCGCTCGCCAGCAGCATCGCACCCCCGGCCCCGACCAGCCCGATCGCCGGCCCGTAGGCGAGCGGCCCGAGCGAATGGCCGAGGAAGAAGAAGAAGGCGTGCAGCGCCACCGCCGAGCCGCGGGCGGCGGGGGCCACCTCCGTCACCCGCGTCTGGATCGAGTTGTGCATCATGAAGAAGCCGAAGCCGAGCAGCAGGAAGGCCGCGATCAGCACCGCCGCCGACGGCGCCAGCGCCGAGGCCGCCATCGCGACCGCCGCCGCCGCCCCGCCGCCGACCAGCATCCCCCGCGCGCCGACGCGAAGGACGAGCCAGCCGGCGAGCGCGGCGTAGAGCAGCCCGCCGGCGCCGAACAGGCCGATCGCCGTGCCGGCCTCGGCCGGGCCGCCATGGCCGCGGGCGAGCAGGATGTCGGCGAGATAGGGGAACACCCCGAAGATCAGCACGCCCTCGACCGCGACCGCCCCGTAGCAGAGCCGCGCCACCGGATTGCCGAGGATCGCGCCGTAGCGCTCGAGCGCGAGCGCAAGATCGAACCGCCCGGCCGAGGGCGCCTCGGCCACGCCGCGCGCGGCGAGCAGCACGAGGAGCCCGACGGCGGTGAGTCCGGCCGACACCCACAGCACCCCGCGCCAGCCGACCAGCGGCTCGACCAGCGGCGCCATCGCGCCCCCCGCCACCTGGCCGAGGATGGCGAAGGCGAGGAAGCGCGACAGCGCCACCTGCCTCCGCTCCATGCCGACCGAATCGCCGAGCAGCGCAAGCGTGAGCGGGAACACCCCGCCGGCGGCAGCGCCCGAGGCGACGCGCGCGGCCATCAGCGTGGCGAAGGAAGGCGCGAGCGCGCAGGCGGCGAACATCAGCACCAGCGCCGCCATGCAGCCGACGATCAGCCGCCGCTTGCCGAAGGCGTCCCCGATCGGGCCGAGCACCGGCTGGATCAGCGCATAGGGCAGCGCATAGGCGGTGGCGATGAGCGCCACCGTGTCCACCGGCAGCGCGAACTCGCCGGCCACCATCGGCACGAGCGGATCGAGCACGCGCGAGGAGAGCGCCTGCGCGAAGCCCGAAAGCCCGAAGATCAGGACGAGCCGGTTCACGCCGCGAGTGCCGCCACCTTCTCGACCGTGCTGACCCAGCCGAAGAAGCGGCGGACGTTGAACACGGTGGCGGCATGGAGTTCGGGCGGGCCGGCCTGGTGGCAGGCATCCTCGATCAGCACCGGCCAGAACTCGCGGTGGTAGGCCTCGCGCAGCGTGGATTCGACGCAGACATTGGTGGCGATGCCGCAGAACAGCAGGTCTCGGATGCCCCTGCCCCGCAGCATGGGTTCGAGCGGCGTGCCGGTGAAGCCGCCGTAGCGCGTCTTGCGGATCCGCAGGTCCTCCGGCGCCGGCTGCAGCCCGGGCAGGAGATCGAAATCCCATCCGCCTTCGGTGATCAGCCGGTCGCGCAGCTCGGGGCGGTGGCGGGCGAGGCGCATGGCGTTCGACTTCCAGTGGTTGGGCGATTCCGCGCCGCCGGCTTCCGCCCAGCCTTTCTGCCAGCCGTTCTGCAGCCACACGACGGTGATGCCGAGCATGCGGCAGAGCGCGACGAGGCGCGCGACCTTCCGCGTCGTCTCCGGCGCCTGCGACACGTCGAGCCCGCCGAGGTCGATGTAGCCGCCCTTGGCGCCATAGGCGTTCTGCATGTCCACGACGATGAGGGCTGTGCGGCGGGGCAGCAGCGGGAAGGGTTCGGGGTCGGCCTCCAGAAGCAGGTCGCCCGGGGTGCGGGGAAGGGATTGCGGCAGCAGGTTCGGCGGGACGGGCTGCGGGGTGTCCATGGGGCGCTCCGGGCTCTGTCGCCGCCATGGTGCCGGAGGCGCGCCGCGCGGCGCAAATGCGCGCCGCGCGGGTCTGGCAGGCGGCTACCCCACCCTGTTCGCGATCAACTCCTCCACCACCGCCGGATCGGCGAGGGTGGAGGTGTCGCCGAGCCCCTCCGTCTCGTTCGCCGCGATCTTGCGGAGGATCCGCCGCATGATCTTGCCCGAGCGCGTCTTCGGCAGGCCGGGCGCCCACTGGATGGCGTCCGGGGTTGCGATCGGGCCGATCTCCTTGCGAACCCAGGCGACGAGGTCCTTGCGTAGCGCCTCGGAGGGCTCCACCCCCGCCTTCAGCGTGACGTAGCAGTAGATGCCCTGCCCCTTCACCTCGTGCGGCATGCCGACGACGGCGGCCTCCGCCACCGCGGGGTGGGCCACGAGAGCGCTCTCGATCTCGGCCGTGCCCATGCGGTGGCCGGCCACGTTCAGCACATCATCCACCCGCCCCGTGATCCAGTAGTAGCCGTCGGCGTCGCGGCGGGCGCCGTCGCCGGTGAAGTACTTGCCGGGGAAGGTCGAGAAGTAGGTCTGCACGAAGCGGGCATGGTCGCGGAAGACGGTGCGCATCTGCCCGGGCCAGGAATCGAGCAGCACGAGATTGCCTTCCGCGGCACCTTCGAGGATCCGCCCCTCCCCGTCCACCAGCGCGGGCTTGACCCCCGGCAGCGGCAGGGTGGCGGAGCCGGGCTTCAGCGCCACCGCCCCGGGCAGAGGCGAGATCAGGATGCCCCCCGTCTCAGTCTGCCACCAGGTGTCCACGATCGGGCAGCGTTCCTCCCCCACCACGCGGTAGTACCACAGCCAGGCTTCCGGGTTGATCGGCTCGCCCACGCTGCCGAGCAGCCGCAGCGAGGCGCGGGAGGTGGCCTTCACCGGGCCTTCGCCTTCCCGCATCAGGGCGCGGATCGCGGTCGGCGCGGTGTAGAAGATGTTCACCTTGTGCTTGTCCACCACGCGCCAGAAGCGGCTCACGTCCGGGAAGTTCGGCACGCCCTCGAACATCAGGGTGGTGGCGCCGTTGGCGAGCGGCCCGTAGACGATGTAGGTGTGCCCCGTCACCCAGCCGACATCGGCGGTGCACCAGTAGATCTCGCCCGGGCGGTAGTCGAACACGATCTCGTGGGTGAAGGACGCCCACACCATGTAGCCGCCGGTGGTGTGCAGAACGCCCTTCGGCTTGCCGGTGCTGCCGCTCGTGTAGAGGATGAACAGCGGATCCTCCGCCCCCATCGGCTCGGGCGGGCAGGCGGGCGCGGCGGCGGCGGCGAGATCGTGCCACCAGTGGTCCCGCCCGGGCTGCATGTTGACGTGGCCGCCGGTGTTGCGCGCGACGATCACGTGCCTGACCGAGGGGCACCGGGCCAGCGCCTCGTCGGTGTTGGCCTTGAGCGGCACCTTGCGGCCGCCGCGGCGGCCCTCGTCGGCGGTGATGACGAGGCTCGCGTCGCAGTCCTGGATGCGCGAGGCGAGCGAATCCGGACTGAAGCCGCCGAACACCACGGAATGGATGGCGCCGATCCGCGCGCAGGCGAGCATGGCCACCGCCGCCTCGGGGATCATCGGCAGGTAGATCGTCACGCGGTCCCCCTTGCCGATCCCGAGCGCCTTCATCGCGTTGGCGAGGCGGCAGACGCGCTCGAGCAGTTCGCGGTAGGTCACCTTCGCGTCCTGGGCGGGATCGTCCCCTTCCCAGAGGATCGCCACCCGGTCGCCGCGCCCGGCCTCCACATGCCGATCGAGGCAGGAGACGGAGGCGTTCAGCACCCCGTCCTCGAACCAGCGGATGCGGACATCGCCGGTGTAGTCCACGTCCTTGATCCTGGTCGGCGCCTTCATCCAGGCGATGCGGGAAGCCTCGCGGCGCCAGAAGCCCTCCGGGTCGCGCTCGGCCTCGGCGGCCATGGCGGCGCGCTTCGCCGAATCCACATGGGCGCGGGCGGCGAACTCGGGCTTGACAGCGATGAGAACGTCCTCGGGCATGGTCCCCCCTGGCTTTCCGCCCCTCCGGCCGGGCGGTTTCGCGCCATTCCGCGCAGGCGCCGCGGCCCCGTCAAGCCGGGCGGCGGGGCGCGCGCCCCGCGCCTCGCGATCACCGCCTCGCGATCACGACGCGGCCGCGAAGCGCGGGATGGGGGCTCCGGCGGGACCGGCGGAGGATTCCGGCCGCCGCGCCCCCTGTCATGCCGGCCTCACTCCGGCTGGATGTTGCCGAGCCGAGCGACCTCCCGCCACAGCGCCAAGTCGCGCTCGATGAAGGCGCGGAACTCGGACGGGCTGATGCCGCCGACATCGCCGCCGTCGGCCAGGAAGCGCTCGCGCAGCCGAGGCTGGCGCAGCGCCTCCGCCGCCGCGGCGTGCAGGGCGACGACCGTCTCCTCCGCCATCCCGGCAGGCCCGAACAGGCCGAACCAGGCGCCCACGCTGCGCACGCCGGGCACCGCAGACTCCAGCGTCGGCAGCCCGGGGAAGCGCGGCGAGGGCGCGGAGCCGGTGATGGCGATCGGCCGCACCCGCCCGCCCTCGATCAGCGGCATCGCGACCGAGATCGGCGCGAACATCGCATCCACGGTGCCGGCGGCGACATCCGCGATGGCCGGGGCGGTGCCGCGGAACGTCACCTCCGGCCCGGTGAGCCCGAGCGCCACCCGCGCCATCACCGTCTGCATGTGCACCGAGGAGCCGAGCCCGCCGAGGGCGAAGGAGAAGCGGTCGGGCGCGGCGCGCGCCGCGGCGACGAAGGCGGCGAGCGTCTGCTCCGGCAGGTTCGGCCGCACCACCAGCACCGATACGGGAAGCTGGGCGAGCAGCGTGATCGGCGTGAAGTCCTCGAGCGGCCGGTAGGGCAGGCTCCGCTGGAGGATGGTGTTCAGCGTGTGGGAGGTGAAGGCGACGAGCAGCGTGCCGCCGTCGGGGCGCGCACGCGCGACATGCTGCGCCGCCAGGTTGCCGCCCGCGCCGGCGCGGTTCTCCACCACCACCGTGCGGCCGAGGCGCTCGCTCATCACCGGCGCCATCTCTCGGGCCAGCGTGTCATTGGTGCCGCCGGGCGTCGCGCCGACGACGAGAGCGATGCTGCTGCCGGGCGGCGGCAGCGCGGCGGCCGGGCGCAGCAGCGCGAGAGATGCGCCGGCCGCGATCGCGGCGCGGCGGGAGACGGGGCGTGGCATGGGCGGTCCTCCGGATGCTCTGTCCGGCCGAATCTCGCCCCGCGCCCTGCCGCCGGCAAGGCTCAGGCGGCGAGCGGCTCCGACGCCGGGCCGCGCAGCGCGCGCCCGCCCCGCGCCGCCACCTCTCGCGCCCAGTCGAGCAGTTCGAAGCGTCCGTCGGCGTGCTCGACGAGGGCGGTGCAGTTCTCCACCCAGTCGCCGTCGTTCAGGTAGAGCACGCCGTGGATGTCGCGCATTTCCGGCTGGTGGATGTGGCCGCACACCACGCCGTCGAAGCCGCGCGCCTTCGCCTCCTGCGCCAGCGCAGCCTCGAAGCGCGCGATCGCCGTCGCCGCGCCCCTGACCTGCCGCTTCAGCCACTGCGCGAGCGACCAGTAGGGATAGCCGAGCCGCCGCCGCACGCCGTTGTAGATCCGGTTGAGGCCGACCGCCGCGTCGTAGCCCAGGTCGCCGAGGGTCGAGACGATTCGCCCGTAGCGGATCACGCCGTCGAACTCGTCGCCATGCAGGACGAGGAAGCGCCGCCCGTCCGCCGCCTCGTGCTCGGCCTCGGCGGCGATGCGTATGCCGGCGAGTTCGAGCCCGAGCCAGTCGCGCAGCATCTCGTCGTGGTTGCCGGGGATGTAGGTGACTTCGGCACCGCCGCGCGCCATCGCCACGACGCGGCGGATCACCTCGTCGTGGTCGCGGTCCCAGTGCCAGGCCTTGCGCAGGCGCCAGCCGTCCACGATGTCGCCGACAAGATACAGCCGCTCGCACTCCACCCTGTGCAGGAAGTCGGCGGCGAGGTCGGCGCGGCAGGCGCGGGTGCCGAGATGGATGTCGGAGAGGAAGACGGTGCGGTAGCGGCGTCGGGCCGGCGGCAGGCGCATGCGGTGCGGTCCACTTCGTCGCGGGGGGCCCGGCCCCGACTCGGCGGACACCCACTCCCCCTCGGCGCAGGACCGATAGCCTCCTCGCGCGCGGTGCGGGGTGAATCTTCCATGACGGAACCGCCCCCGGAGACCTGCCCGGGGGGTGCGCCACCTCACCGCCGCTCGCCCCGCGGATCGAGCGCGTCGCGCAAGCCGTCGCCCGCCAGGTTGAAGGCGAGCACGACGAGGAAGATCGCAAGCCCCGGGAACACCGCGAGCCATGGCGCCTGCACGAGGAAGCGCTGCGCCGAGTTCAGCATCGAGCCCCAGGACGGGTCGGGCGGCTGCATCCCGAGGCCGAGGAAGGACAGCGACGCCTCGGCGATGATCGCCTCCGCGATGGACAGCGTCGCCTGCACCATCAGCGCCGGCACGATGTTCGGCGCGACATGCACGGCGCCGATGCGCCAGGGCGGGTTGCCGAGCGCGCGCGCGGCCTCCACCCAGTCGGTCGAGGCGGCATCGAGCGCCATGCCGCGCGCAAGCCGCACGAACACCGGCGCCGCGGCGATGGCGATGGCGAGCATCGCGTTCTCGAGCGCGGGGCCGAGGAAGGCGGCGAGCGCGATCGCCAGGATCAGGAACGGCACCGACAGCATGGCGTCGGCGACGCGGGAGATGATCGCGTCCGTCCAGCCGCCGGCGAGGCCGGCGAGGAGGCCGATCGGCACGCCGATCGCGACCGCGCTCAGCACGGCGATGACGCCGGCCATCAGCGACGCGCGCGCGCCCCAGATGACGCGGGAGAGCACGTCGCGCCCGTTCTCGTCGGTGCCGAACCAGTGGGCGGCGGAGGGCGGGCGGCGGATCGCCGTCCAGGATGTCGCGTTCGGGTCGGCGGGAGCGATCCAGGGCGCGAGAGCGGCGACCAGCACGAACAGGACGATGACGACAAGGCCCGCCATCGCCAGCCGGTGGCGCAGGAACCGGCGGAGGGCGCGGCGGCCCGGGCTTTCTGCGGCCGGGCTCATGCGCGGCGGAGCCTCGGGTTGATCGCCATGTAGAGGATGTCGGCCACCAGGCTGAGCAGCACGAAGATCAGCGCGGTGGCGAGCACGACGCCCTGCACCACCGGATAGTCGCGGTTGAACACCGCATCCACGATCAGCTTGCCGAAGCCGGGGATGGAGAAGATATGCTCGGTCAGGACCGCGCCGGAGAGGAGCCGCCCGAACTCGATGGTGCCGAGCGTGACGACCGGGATGAGGGCGTTGCGGAGCGCGTGCTTCCACACCACCACCCGCTCCCGCAGGCCCTTGGCGCGCGCGGTGCGGACGTAGTCCTGCGAGAGGGCGTGCAGCATGGCGGCGCGGGTGTGGCGCATCAGCACCGCGGCGACGCCCGTGCCGAGGACGAAGGCGGGCATGATGGTGGTTGCGACGGACTGCCAGAAATCCTCGGTCAGCGGCACGTAGCCGGACGGCGGCAGCCAGCCGAGCTCCACGCTGAACAGCAGCATCAGCATGATGCCGAGCCAGAAGTTCGGCACCGAGATGCCGAACAGCGCGACGCCGTTGGCCATCCAGTCGGCCGGCCGGTCGCGCCGCACGGCCGAGAGGATGCCCATCGGCACGCCGATGACGACGGCGATCACGAAGGCCATGGCGCCGAGCTGGAAGGTGACCGGAAGCTTCTCCAGGATCAGCTCGCCGACCGGCATGCGGATCCGCCAGGAGAAGCCGAAATCGCCCTGCACCACGCGCGAGAGCCAGTGCAGGTACTGCTCCCACAGCGGCCTGTCGAGCAGGAGTTCGGCGCGGATCTGCGCCAGCACCTCCGGGTTGCCGCGCTCCTCCCCGGCCAGCACCAGAGCCGGGTCGCCGGGCATGAGCTGCTGCAGCCCGAAGATCAGGAAGGAGAGGATCAGCAGGGTGGGGACGACCTGCCCCAGCCTCCGCAGCAGCCAGATGCCCATCGCCTCAGTTCAGGCGCATGCCCTGGAAGCGGATCATGCCGTCCGGCACCGGGACGTAGCCCGACAGGCGCGTCGAGTGGATGAAGATGTTCCTCCGGTGCCAGAGATACATTCGGTGCCGGTCCTGACGCAGCGAGATCTGCCACACCTGCGCGTAGAGGGCGCGGCGACGCTCCGGGTCGAGCTCGGTGCGCGCGGCATCCAGCAGCCGGTCCACCTCCGGGTTGCTGTAGCGCCCGTCGTTCTGCCCGCCCTGGGAATGCACGAAGGCCCAGATGTTGCCGTCCGGGTCCACCCGGCCCGACCAGCCGAGCAGGAAGGTCTCGAAATCGCCGCGCTGCGAGGCCTGGAGGGCCGAGGCGAACTCCATCGCGTTGATCCGGAGGTCGAAGCCGGCCTCGCGCACCATCGCCTGGATCACCTCGCCGACCTGGCGGAGGTCCTGGTTGTTCGGCACCGTCAACTCCACCCGGACAGGAAGCTGCACCCCGGCCTGCTGCAGGAGCTGCCGCGCGCGCGCCACGTTCCGCGGCTCGGGGGTGAACTCGCGGATGTGGAAGGGGTTCGCCGGCGGCACCGCCTGCGCCGTCGGCACATAGGCGCCGCCATAGACCACCTGGTTGATCGCCGCGCGGTCGATCGCGAGCTCGAACGCCTCGCGCACGCGCGGGTTCTGCCCGAAGGGCGTCTGCGCGCGCGGGCCGTTGTTCACGTTGTACTGGATCCCCTGGTAGCCGAGCTCGTCCACCTGCACGACCCGCAGCCGCGGGTTGCGCGCGACCATCTCGACGTGGTCGGGCTCCATGCGCTCGCCGAACTCGACGGCGCCGGACTGCAGGTTGGCGATGCGCGCGTTGTTGTCCGGGATGGGCAGGAAGGTCACGCGCTCGAGGTGGATCGCGTCGCGGTTCCAGTAGTCGTTGAAGCGCTCGACGACGATTCGGCTCTGCGCCACCCGCTCGACGAAGCGGAACGGTCCGGCGCAGACGGGGCGCAGGCCGAAGTCCCGGCCGGCGGCGTCGGCGGCGCGCGGCGACAGGATCATGCCGGCGCGATCCGTGAGTTGCGAGAGGAAGGCGGCGGAGGGCGCAGAGAGGCGGATGCGGACGGTCAGCGGATCCACCGCCTCGATCGCGGTGATGATGCTGATCTCGCCGCGGCGGAAGCTGCCCTGCAGGTTCAGGTGGCGGTTCAGCGAATGCACGACGGCGGCGGCGTCCATCCGCTCCCCGTCATGGAAGCGCACGCCATCGCGCAGCGTGACGATCAGCGTCCGCGGGTCCTCCCACCGGTGGCCGGTGGCGAGCTGCGGCACGATCTCCAGCCGTTCGTTGATGTCGAACAGCTTGTCGCAGATCGCGGTGAACACGATGCGGCCGACATAGGTGCGGGCGAGTGTGGGGTCCAGGATGTCCGGGTCCTCGCGCAGCGCGATGCGGAGATGCTGCGCGTCGGCCGGCGCGGGCGCGAGCGGGGCGGCGAGCGCCGCCCCGACCGCCAGCGCAGCGAGGGTCTTCTTCATGTCTGTGCTCCCTGTGCGGTCCTGGTGAAGAAGGATTGCAGGCGCGCAAGCCGCGCGTCCGGCGCGAGGCGGGGGCGCAGCGCGGGCGGCGGCGGCAGGCGGCCGGCGAAATGGCAGGCGACGCCATCCGTCAGCGCCGGCGCCTCGGCGGCGCAGCGGGCCTCGGCGAAGGGGCAGCGCGTGCGGAAGCCGCAGCCGGAGGGCGGGGCGATCGGGCTCGGCACGTCGCCCTGCGGCACCGCGCCGCCGCCGTAGCCCGGAATGGCGGCGAGCAGGGTGCGGGTGTAGGGGTGGCGGGGTGCTGCGAACACCTCCTCCGCCGCGCCTTCCTCGACGATGCGGCCGAGATACATCACCGCCACGCGGTCGGCGAGGTGGCGCACCACGCCGAGGTCGTGGCTGATCAGCACGAAGGCGAGGCCGAGGTCGCGGATCAGCTCCGACAGCAGGTTCACCACCTGCGCCTGCACCGACACGTCGAGCGCGGAGACCGGCTCGTCGCCGACGATCAGCCGCGGGCGGGAGGCGAGAGCGCGGGCGATGGCGATGCGCTGGCGCTGGCCGCCGGAGAACTCGTGCGGCCAGCGGCGCGCGTGCTCCGGCCGCAGCCCGACGCGCCCGAGCAGCCGCGCCACCTCGGCGCGTTCCTGCGCGGGCGGCACGATGCGGTGCAGCCGCAGCGGCTCGGCCACCGCCTGCTCCACCGTCATGCGCGGATCCAGGCTGCCGAACGGGTCCTGGAAGATGATCTGCATGTCGCGCCGCCGCGCGCGCAGCGCGGCGGGCGGGAGGCTGCGCAGATCCTCGCCGGCGAAGCGGACGCGCCCGGAATCGGGCTCGATCAGCCGCAGCATCAGCCGCCCGAGCGTCGATTTCCCGCAGCCGGATTCGCCGACCACGGCGAGCACCTCTCCGGCACGGACGGCGAGCGACACGCCATCCACCGCGCGCACCGCGCCCTTCGCGCGGCCGAGGCCGTCGCGCACCGGGAAGTGCTTCACCACCCGCTCGAGCTCGAGCAGCGCGCTCATGCCGCGGCCAGCCCGTCGAGCGGCGCGCGGTGGCAGGCGACGGCGTGCGCGTCGCGCGACAGCGCGGGCGCCTCGGCGTCGCAGCGCGCGACGCGGAAGGGGCAGCGCGGCGCGAAGCGGCAGCCCGGCGGCGGCGA
>JANWXJ010000064.1 GCA_025055335.1 Acetobacteraceae bacterium | reverse complement strand
CGCGCGGCGAGCGTGGGCTCGAGCCCGCGCGGGGCCATCAGCAGATAGGCGAAGCGGATGTCGAAGCCCGGCGGGCCGCCGGCCTCGGGGATGGTCGGCACCTCCGGCAGCAGCGCCATCCGCCGCGTGCCGGAGATGGCGAGCGGCCTGAGCCTTCCTTCCCGCACCAGCCCGGCGCCGCCGGAAACCGCGAGGAACCCGGCCTGCACCCGGCCCGACACCAGATCCTGGATCGCCTCGGCGTTGCCGCGCTGCGGCACATGCTCGAGCCTCTCCTGCGGGATGCCGAGGGCGGCGCGCAGCGCCTCCATCGCGAGGTGCCCCGGGCTGCCGTTGCCGCCCGAGGTGTAGAACAGCGGCCGCGCGCGGGCCGCGGCGACGAACCCGGACAGCGTCGTGATGCCGCTGCCGGGGTGGACCAGCAGCGCCAGCGGGAAGGTGCCGGCCAGCGCCACCGGCTGCAGCCCCGCCGGATCGTAGCCGAGATCGGGGTAGAGATGCGGGTTCACCGACAGGGTGGTGTCGATGGTGAACAGCAGCGTCCGCCCGTCGGGCCGCGCGCGCCCGACATGGGCGCCGACGATGTTGCCGTTGGCGCCCGGGCGGTTCTCGACGACCGTTGTGCCGAGGCCTGCCTGCGCCGCCTCCTCGGCCAGGATGCGGGCGATGCCGTCGAGCGCCGCGCCGGGCGGGAAGGCGGCGACAAGGCGCGTCGCCTCCTGCGCCGACGCGGCGCGGGCAAGCGGCAGCGCTGCGGCGGCGGCGAGCAGGGCGCGGCGATGCGTCATCGGCCTCACTCCACCTGCATGCCGGTCTCGCGCGCGACCGCCCCCCAGCGGGCATGGGCGCGGGCGACGAAGGCGGCGGTCTCGGCGGGGCCGGCGGCCTCGGCGTCCACGCCGAGCGCCTCGATCCGCGGGCGGTTCGCGGCCATCGCCTCGGCCGCGGCCTGCGCCCATTGCGCGCGGCG
The DNA here is from genome assembly GCA_025055335.1 of Acetobacteraceae bacterium. Taxonomy (GTDB): domain Bacteria; phylum Pseudomonadota; class Alphaproteobacteria; order Acetobacterales; family Acetobacteraceae; genus JANWXJ01. Next base: position 3,260 of record JANWXJ010000064.1, on the reverse strand, counting down.
CTCGGGCGGCATGCCGCGCGGCCCGTAGAGCACGAAGGCGAAGCGGAGATCGAAGCCGGGGTGGCCGAGTTCTGCCACCGTCGGCACCGCGGGCAGGAGCGGCGCGCGCGCCGGGCCCGAGACGGCGAGCGCCCGAAGCCGCCCCTCCTGGATGAACTGCGGGCCGCCGCCGATGGCGATGAAGCCGGCCTCGACCCGGCCTGCCACCAGCTCCGTCACCGCCTGGGCGTTGCCGCGGAAGGAGACATGCTCGAGCCCCTGGCGCGGCAGGCCGAAGGCGTGGCGCAGCGCCTCCATCGCGAGATGCCCCGGGCTGCCCGAGCCCGCCGAGGCATAGAGCAGCGAACGCGACCGCGCCGCCGCCAGGAAGCCCGCGAAATCCGCGATGCCGGAGGAGGGATGCACGAGCAGCACCACCGGGAACAGGCCGATGGTGGCGACGGGCTGCAGATCTTCCGGCGCGAAGCCGAGATTGGCGCCGTAGAGATGCGGGTTGAGCGAGAGCGTGACGTCGATCATAGAGACGAGCGTCCGCCCGTCCGGCCGGGCGCGTGCGGCCTGCGCGGCGGCGATGTTGCCGTTGGCGCCGGCGCGCGTCTCCACCACCGTCGTGCCGAGCGGCCCGCGCGCCGCGGCATCCGCGACCATGCGGCTGATGGCATCGAGCGCCGCCCCCGGCGGGAAGGAACAGAGGATGCGGTTCACCTCGCCCTGCGCGCGGGCGGCGGGCGCGGCGGCGAGCAGCGGCGCGGCAAGAAGGGCGCGGCGGCGGAGCGTCATCGGCGTGTCCTCCCCTGTGCTTGCCCCGAGGCTAGGGCGGGACGGGGCGGCGCGGAACCCCCGGGCTTCCCCCGCCCCGCCCGCGCGCTAGGCTGCTTCCGCTTGCAGGGAACGCGCCGGGCCATGACCATCCGCAACGTGCTGTTCATCATGTGCGACCAGCTTCGCTGGGACTATCTGGCCCATGCCGGGCATCCGCACATCCGCACGCCGAACCTCGATCGCCTGGCCGCGCGCGGGGTGCGCTTCAGCCAGGCCTACATCCAGTCCGGCATCTGCGGGCCTTCGCGCATGTCGGCCTATACGGGGCGCTACGTGTCCTCGCATGGCGCGACGGCCAACCGGGTTCCGCTCTCGGTCGGCGAGGTGACGCTCGGGTGGCACCTGAGGCACTCGGGCCGCGCGCTCGCGCTTGCCGGCAAGACGCATGTGCTGCCCGACCATCACGGCATGGCGCGGCTGCAGCTGGACGGGCAGCACGAGCTCGCGGTGCTGCTGCGGGAGGGGTGGTTCGAGCTCGTGGACCGCTGGGACGGCCACCACCCGGAACCGGACTCCGCCTACGCCCAGTGGCTGCGCGCCCAGGGCTACGACAGCGCCGATCCCTGGACCGACTACGTGATCGCCGTGACGGACAGCGACGGCAGCGTGAAGAGCGGCTGGCAGATGCGCAACGCCCGGCTGCCCGCGCGGGTGAAGGAGGAGCATTCGGAAACCGCCTACACCACCGACCGGGCGATCGACTTCCTGGCGAGGAAGGGCGAGGAGCCCTGGGTGCTGCACCTCTCCTACGTCAAGCCGCACTGGCCCTACATCGCCCCCGCCCCCTACCACGCGATGTACGGGCCCGAGCACTGCCTGCCCGTCTCCCGCCATCCGGCCGAGCGCGGCCCGGGAATCCACCCGCTGTTCCGCGAGTTCCAGAACGAGGAGGTGGCGCGGAACTTCCAGAACGACGAATGCATCGCCACCGTCCGCCCCGCCTACCAGGGGCTGATCACCCAGGTGGACGACCATCTCGGCCGGGTGTGGGCGGCGATGGAGACGCTGGGCCGCTGGCGCGACACGCTGGTGATCTTCACCTCCGACCACGGCGACTATCTCGGCGACCACTGGCTCGGCGAGAAGGAGCTGTTCCACGACGTGATCCAGCGCGTGCCCTTCCTGCTGTACGACCCCTCCCCCGAGGCGGACGCGACGCGGGGCACGGAAGATCGCCGCTTCGTCGAACTGGTGGACATCGTGCCGACCATCCTGGACGCTCTGGGGGCGGATCCGGCGCGGCATGTGGTGGAGGGCCGCTCCCTGCTGCCGCTGGTCCGGGGCGAGGATCCGCCCTGGCGCGAGGCGGTGTTCTCGGAACTCGACTTCTCCTACCGCGGCGCGCGGCGTCGCCTCGGCCTGCCGGCGGGGCACCACCACGCCTGGATGGTGCGCACCGAGCGGTGGAAATACGTCCATGTCGGCTCGGGCCTGCGGCCGATGCTGTTCGACCTTGCCAACGACCCGGAGGAGTTCTTCGACCTCGGCGCCGATCCGGCGCTTGCGGGGGTTCGGGCGGAGATGAGGGAGCGGCTTCTCGCGTGGTTCCAGGGCCTCAAGCGCCGCACCACCGTGACGTTCGAGGAGGTGGAGCGGGGGACGGATTCCCACAAGCGCGCGGGGATCTTCTACGGGGTGTGGTGAGGCGCGCGCGGACCAGGGTGGTTTTCGCGAGACGGCGCGACATCCGATCCGCTATCCATCGTTACGGGATCGGGCCGGTGCTGCCGCGCCACGCGTGCCGTGCCGACCCCGAGCAGTCCGAGGCCGACCCATGCAGAAGCCAGACCAGACCCCGACCGCCCCGAGGACTGCCAAGGACAGCACCGGCGCCCTCGGCGCGGATCAGGCCCTCGTCTGGCGATTCCTCGTCTGGTCGCTGGTCGCGCTCGGCGGCATCCTGCTGCTCGGCGTGCTGGCCTGGGCGTTGCGCGGCCACGCGCGGACGCTCGCCTTCATCGGCGGTTCGCTGCTCGTCGTCGTCTCCTCGTTCCTCGTCGGCTCGCTGCTCGGGTTCCTCTTCGGCCTGCCGCAGCGGGTGCAGAACCCGCCGGCTGCGGAGGGCGCGACGAACGGGGCCGGCGCCTCCCCTCCCGCGACGGCCGCGCGCGGCGAGCGTGCCACCGGGTTCCTCGCCAGCAACAACCTGACGAAGGTCAGCGACTGGCTCACGACGGTCATCGTCGGCGTCGGCCTCGTGCAGGCGACGGAGGTCATCGGCTGGATCACGAACCTCGGGCAGGGCGTCGCGCCGCTGCTCCTCGGCGGGGCGGCGGCGGAAGCCGTCAGGAACGCGGCGGCGGCCGCGGAAGCCGTCAGGAACGCGGCGGCGGCCGCGGCGATCGCGCTTCTCGTCTCCGGCTTCGTCGCGGGCCTCGTTGCGGGCTATCTGGTCACCTCGCTGATCCTTGCGGGGCTGATGGCGAGCGCCGCGCGTC